>NZ_JAMPQO010000001.1:0-313548 GCF_028482485.1 Providencia sp. PROV116
TCGCCGCCTAGCGACAGGGCGAAATATTTAGAGGATTATGTAGGTTTTGTCGATATCAGAATTCGGCCTGTAGTGTTGTGTATGGGTTCTAGTTATATGCTTGGGGGCACGTTTAGCTAATGTGCTTATTCAAAAGCACCATTCATCAGTTTGATAATAGGATCCGAACGCTTATAGCTGTTGATTAGAGGAACTAGGCGTTTGAAATGTTCGCTGGCACAGTGAATATCGAGCGCTTCTTGATTCGGCCACTCCTCGATAAAAATAAAGTGCCCAGGATCTTTTTGGTCAACGTAAAGGTCATAACTGATACACAATGGTTCTTGTTTAGTTGCAGCGACCAATTCACGGTATAGCGGCATAACAATCTCAATCGCTTCGCTTTGAATAAAATCTTCCGCAATGACTTTTAACATATATTTCCCTTTTCTTTATAAAATAACTGTGTATAAACACAGCAATACAAACACAAATTCATTGAGAGCTCAATGTAAAAAACTGGCGAGATGATGAGTTTTTTTAATTAAAAAATTTATTATTCATGAATTGTATTGTAATAAAAAAGCCTTGATAGTTTCCTATCAAGGCTTTTATGTTTACAGCTAGCGAGTTGTTAGAAATCAGCAGGTTTTGCCATTTCAGAGGTTGCGACGTTTGAAGCAACATGACCACCTGCGCCACCTTTACCTTCAAAGGTAGAGGCTTCACGCTGGAATTCTGTTATCTCAAATGGCGCAGCAGCAACTGTAGGGGCTGGTGCTTTTGTCATTGGAGAATAAGCATGACGTTTATGTAAGCTGACAGCTGGGCTGCTTGCTACCGTTGCCGGTTCAGCTACGGCAACAGGTTCGATAACTTCCTCGACACTGACTACCTCAGTTGAAGCTGTGATAGTAACTTGAGGAAGCTGCGTTTCTTCAACGACGTCATTAACCTCTTCATTGACAATAACAGGCGCCGTTTGTTCGTCTACGATAGTAACGCTTTCAACCGTTTCTGTTTGAGCTATTTCAACTTGCGGTTCAATAATCTCAGCCGCTATTTCTACAGTCTCTTTTACTGTTTCGACGGTTTCAACTTCCTGCGTACCGTTAGTTTCATCGATGGCAATTGGTGCTGATTCAACCATGTGTTCGACAGCGGTTGCTTCGTTAACTAAAGATGTCTCTTCAGTATTAACGGTTTCCACTGGAGTGTCATGCGACTCTTGCTTAACTTCCTCAGCCACGACAGGAGTGACGGCCACGCTACTTTGTGACGGGGTAACATTTGTCGTTTCTGCTACAGGAGCATCATTAATACTTTGTTGTTCAAGCATTTCTTCATTAGTGATGATTGCCATGCTTTCTTGTTGAGGCTGGGCAATTGGGTAATGAATAAATACTTTGCCAGATGCCAGCTCAGGTGAGGCAACGGCAGCGATTAATGGCATTGGTGATTTAGTTAAATGGCGCTCATCACGATAACGACGGCGACGTTGACCACTGACACGTAAGTGACGTGGTGAACGACGTGAGCGTCGTGGAATGATGGTGTCTTGCTTTTCTTCGCCATCAACTTGAGCTACTGATTCTTGGCGCTCTTCAGTTTGTACTTCACCTTCAATTGGGCTCATAGGTGCAGTTGGTGCAGGTAATGCAGCCACAGGCTCAGAGGCTATTTCAGGTGCCGTTTCAACAGGTGCAGCAATCTGCTCGTTATCAGTAACACGGATTTTTTGTGTTAATTGACGACGCTGACGACGTGGGGCAACAGGACGTTGTTCTTCTTCCTTTTCAGCCGCATTCTCTACATTGTCTTGCTGAACATCTTGTTGTGATTTAGCAACTTGCTGTTGACGTTTTTCATCTTGACGACGGCGACGTTCAGCGCGTTGTTCACGACGTTGTTGCTGATTATCACGATTCGCATTGTCAGTTGTTTGCTCGTCTTGCGTGTTCGTATTCTTATTGTTGCGACCTTTATTGCGATTATTCGTTTCATCCGCTGATGCATTACGATTATTGCGATCATTACGGTTGTCGCGATTATCACGGTTATCACGATTGTCAGTATCATCGCGGTCACGACGATTATTATTACGACGGTTATTGTTGCGACGATCATTATTCCGGCGGCGATCATTATTATTGCGGTTTTTCGGCGCTGGTTTCTCAACCACTTTTTCTTCTTCGCCAAACAGGCCTTTAAAGAATGCCGCAATTTTGCTGAACAAACTAGGGGATGCAGGTTCAGCCGCCGCTGATTTAATAGGTGCTTTTGTTACAGTTTCTTTTGGTTTCACTGTAGACATGTCTACAGGCTCTTGCAGTGCAAAAGCAGAAATTGCAGGTTGCTCAGGTGTTTTACGTTCAGATGTCGTTTCATCAATCTGATTTAACGTCTCTGTTTCGTGATATTGCGCTAAGTTATAGCTTAACGTATTGACTTCTTCACCTTTACGAATGCGGATCACATGGAAGTGAGGCGTTTGCATTTGGTCATTAGGAACAACAACAACACGGACATGGCTTTGACGTTGTTCGATATCACTGACCGCTTTGCGTTTTTCGTTCAGCAGGTAAGAGGCGATTTGTACGGGGACAATGGCATGCACTTCATGGGTATTTTCTTTCAGTGCTTCTTCTTCAATAAGACGAAGAACGGACAGAGAAAGTGATTCGTTGTCACGAATGGTTCCGGTTCCTGAACAGCGAGGACACACATGGTGGCTTGACTCACCTAAAGAAGGGCTCAAACGTTGACGTGACATCTCCAATAACCCAAAGCGTGAGATGCGTGCAATTTGAATGCGTGCACGGTCTTGACGTACCGCTTCACGTAGGCGGTTTTCAACTTCACGTTGATGCCTAACGGGTGTCATATCGATAAAGTCGATAACAATCAAACCACCCAAGTCGCGAAGACGCAATTGGCGTGCAATTTCATCAGCCGCTTCTAAGTTAGTGTTGAACGCAGTTTCTTCGATATCGCCACCACGTGTTGAACGTGAAGAGTTGATATCGATAGCGGTCAATGCTTCAGTGGTATCAATTACTAATGCACCGCCTGATGGCAAGCGAACTTCACGTTGGAACGCAGATTCGATTTGTGATTCAATTTGGTAGTGGCTAAAGAGTGGAACATCACCACTGTAGTGTTTGATTTTGCTTGCAAAATCACCACGGCCGATAGCTTCGATATGGTTGCGTGCCATTTCGACAACTTTTGGGTTGTCGATCAGAATTTCGCCGATATCTGGGCGCAGATAATCGCGGAAGGCACGGACAATAACGTTACTTTCTTGGTGAATCAAGAACGGTGCAGGGCGATTTTCAGCGGCTTTTTGAATCGCTTCCCAGTGACGTAAACGGTAGAGCAAATCTTGTTGCAGTGATTCTGCAGATTTACCCACACCAGCGGTACGAACGATTAAGCCCATGCCGTCTGGAATTTGTAAAGAAGACAGTGCTTCTTTTAGTTCAGTTCGGTCTTCCCCTTCGATGCGACGTGAAATACCCCCCGCACGTGGGTTATTTGGCATTAAAACGAGGTAACTTCCTGCCAAGCTAATGAAGGTAGTTAATGCAGCACCTTTATTGCCACGCTCTTCTTTATCCACTTGGACGATAACTTCTTGGCCTTCTTTTAACACATCTTTGATGTTAGGACGGCCTTGAGAGTGATAGTTGCTTGGGAAGTATTCACGAGCGATTTCTTTGATAGGAAGGAAACCGTGTCTTTCAGCGCCGTAGTCTACAAAAGCAGCTTCAAGACTAGGTTCGATACGAGTGATTTTACCTTTGTAGATATTGGCCTTTTTTTGCTCATGACCAGGACTTTCAATATCCAAATCATAGAGACGTTGCCCGTCAACAAGGGCAACACGCAACTCTTCCTGTTGAGTTGCGTTTATTAGCATTCTTTTCATGTTATTACTTACTCATTATTTTCTTTTAAATAAAGAGCAGCGAAAGAAAGAGCTACTGTAAACCGATGGCCTCGTGATTTTTACAAAACCGTCTGCCTCGCGGCAGTCGTTCGTATAGAGACGCGCAATATTCGGTGAACCTGATTTTTAGATTAAAAATTCAGCGTTCTTAATCAGGATGCCGTAAGTTATTAAAGAAAACGGAAGTTCCTAACCCAATAAGCCAAAATTCGTTGCTCGCTAATTTATTTGATGTTGCTAAATGTCTTACGCCATTGCTGCATTGTTACGCCATCAAATAAGAAATCCTATAAAACGTTAACTTTCGTTTTTTAAACATCTCAGCAACTTCATATTATTCCATTGCCATAGCTATTATAGCAAGTCGATACGGAAGTTATATGGAAATTTTATTTAGAAATAGGATAAATCATGCAGAAAATAACCAAATTAAAAAAAAACATAAAAAATTTTGTGGAGTCGGTATGATAGGGAAAGCAAATAAGCGCATATTTTAATCAATTAGAGTTAACGCATTCCCGAATGAATACACAAAATCAAGTTCAATTTATTGACATCAGCGATGACGAAGC
This sequence comes from Providencia sp. PROV116, assembly GCF_028482485.1. Taxonomy (NCBI): domain Bacteria; kingdom Pseudomonadati; phylum Pseudomonadota; class Gammaproteobacteria; order Enterobacterales; family Morganellaceae; genus Providencia; species Providencia sp. PROV116. The sequence goes on from NZ_JAMPQO010000001.1 coordinate 4,504, forward strand.
TGGGCAACGTATCGATAACTTTTTGCTCACTAAACTTAAAGGTGTGCCAAAGAGTATGATTTATCGCATTATCCGCAAAGGGGAAGTGCGTGTTAACAAGGGGCGGATAAAGCCTGAATATAAATTAGTCGAAGGGGACCAAGTGCGCGTTCCTCCCGTTAGGGTTGCTGAGCGTGAAACCGCACCGGTTTCGGCCAAACTGGATAAAGTCGCTGCATTAGCGAATTGCATTTTATTTGAAGATGACGTTCTCTTAGTGCTGAATAAACCATCGGGAACTGCTGTTCATGGTGGGAGTGGTTTAAGCTTTGGTGTTATTGAAGGTTTAAGAGCGTTACGTCCAGATGCGCGTTTCCTTGAGTTAGTTCATCGTCTTGATAGAGACACATCAGGTATTTTATTGGTGGCTAAAAAGCGCTCAGCACTTCGAGCGTTACACGAACAATTGCGTTTGAAACAAATGCAAAAGGATTATTTAGCACTCGTAAGAGGCAACTGGCAGTCGCACATGAAAGTTATTCAAGCCCCTTTACTTAAAAACATTCTACAAAGTGGCGAGCGAGTCGTTAAAGTGAGCAGTGAAGGAAAACCGTCAGAGACGCGTTTTAAAGTGGAAGAACGGTTTGATAATGCAACTTTGGTAAAAGCGAGCCCTGTCACGGGGCGGACACATCAAATACGTGTTCATACACTTTATGCAGGGCATCCTATTGCATTTGATGACCGGTACGGTGACAAGCAATTTGATAGCCAACTGGTAGGGACAGATTTAAATCGCTTATTTTTGCATGCGAGTGCATTGAAATTTACGCACCCTAAAACGGGTGAAGAGATGCGTTTGCAAGCCCCTTTAGATAACCAATTGAATCACTGCCTAAAAATATTACGTAGCCGTAAAGCAGAAAAGTAAGTCATTTGATTAACTGGCAGGTTTTCCCTGCCAGTATAAAGGATTAATTATCAAATAATGGGCTAACTTGGTGTGGACGTAACATTTCGAGTAATAAAATAAGCGGAAGCCCAACTAACGTATTGGGGTCACGCCCTTCTAAACGCTCAAATAAACTAATTCCTAGTCCTTCTGATTTAAAGCTCCCTGCGCATTGATAAGGTTCATCTTTAAGTAGGTAATTCGTTATTTCTGCATCAGATAGTTGCCTGAAATGAACGTGAAACAATTCACACTGCACATTAAATTTATCTGTTTCAGTATCAAGCAGGCATAGTCCAGTATAAAAAGTGACCTTATTACCTGACGCGGATTTAAGCTGCTGAAAAGCGTTATCAAAATTATGCGGTTTCCCCATAATTTTATTATCAATAACACAAACTTGATCAGAGCCAATAATCAAGTGCTGAGAGTATTGAGCTGAGAGTGCGTTAGCCTTTGCATGAGATAAACGCATAACTAAAGCCTGAGCCGACTCATTCAAAATGGGGGACTCATCAATATTGGGGGCCACTGCTAAAAAAGGTAATCCCAGTTTTTTTAGTAGGGCTTGTCGGTAGGTTGAAGTTGACGCCAAAATAATTGATTTCATGATTTTTCTCGAAACTCGTAGCCAAAAGGGTTAACTCATTTTAAACTATAAAACGTAAAACCTACGGTTTTTTGGTGAAAAGGCGAGTTTACCCCGCCTTTTTCTTTGACTATAGCTCATTACAAAGTTAATATGCGCGCCTTATGCAAAAGGTAAAATTACCCCTGACTATCGATGCGCAGCGTGCAGCTCAGAAAAACCTCGACTATGTCGGGAGTTATACACCTGAGCAAGTTGCACGTCTTGCAGAATCAGTAGTCAGTGTAGACAGTGATGTAGAAACCGAATTATCATTTAATATTGATAAACAACGTCTCACGGTTATCGAAGGGAAATCCGATGTGGATCTCACCCTCCAATGCCAACGTTGCGGAAAAAATTTCAAGCATCATGCCTACGTATCGTATTGTTTTAGTCCTGTCGTCAATGACGAAAAGGCCGAAGCATTACCGGAGCTCTACGAACCGATTCAAATTGATGAATTTGGTGAAATAGATTTGCTGGGAATGATAGAAGATGAAATAATTCTATCCTTACCAGTTGTTCCGGTTCATGATTCTGAACACTGTGAAGTGTCCGAAGCGGACATGGTGTATGGTGAACTGCCTCCCGAGGCAGAAAAACCAAATCCATTTGCCGTATTAGCCAGTTTAAAGAAAAGTACTTAAGGAGTAAGGTCAATGGCCGTACAACAGAATAAACCAACTCGTTCAAAACGCGGTATGCGTCGTTCACATGATGCACTGACTGCTACCCTAGTTTCTGTAGATAAAACTTCCGGTGAAACTCACCTGCGTCACCATGTGACTGCAGATGGTTACTACCGTGGCCGTAAGGTTATCAACAAGTAATTTGTTGTTACCTTGGCTAATCTAACCATTGCGTTAGATGCTATGGGCGGGGATGTTGGTCCCCGCGTCACGGTGCCTGCTGCATTGCAGGCACTGGCATCTAATCCAGCACTCAAATTACTGCTTGTCGGTCAACCCGAAGCCATTCAACCTTTGCTTGCACACCAAAGTGCTGAGCAAATTTCGCGTGTCGAAATTATTCCTGCGGACGGTATTATCGCAAACGATGCAAAACCATCAAATGCGATAAGACAAAGCAAAGGAACCTCGATGCGAGTGGCCTTAGAGTTAGTGAAGACAGGGCAGGCACAAGCGTGCGTGAGTGCGGGGAATACGGGTGCGCTGATGGGGCTAGCAAAATTAATGCTAAAGTCTATAGAGGGGATTGAGCGCCCAGCGCTAATGACCATCTTACCTAATCAGCAAAAAAGCCAAACAGTTGTGCTAGATTTAGGCGCTAATGTTAACTGTAGTAGTGATATGCTAGTCCAATTTGCCGTAATGGGTTCCGTGATGGCAGAAGAAGTGGTTAACATTTCTAAACCGAGAGTCGCGTTACTGAATATTGGCGAAGAAGAGAGTAAAGGTCTAGATAATATCCGCGAAGCCGCCTCAGTATTAAAAGAAACATCATCAATTAATTACATTGGTTATGTAGAAGGTAACGAATTACTGACAGGTAAAACCGATGTGTTAGTGTGTGACGGCTTCGCAGGTAATGTCTCATTGAAGACGATGGAAGGCGTAATACGCGTCATCCTTTCATTGATAAAATCGACCGGTGATCAACATAAAAAAAGCAGTTGGTTTATGCAACTGGCGAAAAAATGGTTAAAAAAACGTTTAATGAAACGTTTTGGGGACATGAACCCCGACCAGTATAACGGTGCGACTCTGTTAGGATTAAAAGGTATTGTCATCAAGAGTCATGGTGCAGCGAATGAAGGCGCTTTCAAAGCGGCTATTGACCGCGCAGTACAAGCTGTTGAAAAACAAGTCCCAGAAAGAATAACAGCGCGACTAAATATTGTTTTACCCAGGAGTGATCAATAACCTATGGCTATGTACAGTAAAATCTTAGGAACAGGCAGCTACTTACCAGCACAAGTACGTACCAATGCTGATCTGGAAAAAATGGTTGATACTTCTGATGAGTGGATTGTGACACGCACTGGCATACATGAAAGAAGAATTGCCAACGAAGATGAAAGTGTCTCAGTGATGGGTTTTCAAGCTGCCAAAAATGCGTTAGACATGGCGCAAGTCGATGCAACTGACATTGGTTTGATTATCGTTGCAACCACATCAGCAACTCACGCTTTTCCTAGCGCTGCTTGCCAAATTCAACAGATGCTAGGTATTCAAGATTGTGTGGCATTTGATGTCGCAGCAGCATGTGCAGGTTTTACCTATGCGATTAGTATTGCTGATCAATTCGTCAAAACAGGTATGACCAAAAAAGCATTAGTTATTGGTGCTGATGCTTTATCTAAAACATTAGACCCAGCAGATCGTGGCACGATTATTTTATTTGGTGATGCGGCAGGGGCTGTTGTTATCGGCGAATCTGAAGAGCCGGGTATTATTTCGACGCATTTACATGCCGATGGCCGTTATGGGGATTTACTCACATTACCTAATCGTAGCCGTTGCTCTGAAGACCCTGCCTATTTGACCATGACAGGTAATGAAGTCTTTAAAGTTGCAGTGCGCGAATTAGCACATATTGTTGATGAGACACTGGCACAAAGCGGTATAGCCAAAGAAGAACTTGATTGGTTGGTCCCACATCAAGCAAATTTAAGAATTATCTCTGCGACGGCGAAAAAATTAGATATGACAATGGATAAAGTCGTTGTCACATTAGACCGTCACGGTAATACTTCAGCAGCATCAGTTCCTACAGCGTTGGATGAAGCGGTGCGTGATGGTCGTATTCAGCGTGGTCAACTTGTGCTTTTAGAAGCCTTCGGTGGCGGTTTCACTTGGGGCTCTGCATTGGTTCGTTTTTAATTAACTGAGAAAATAGACATGACACAATTTGCTATGGTATTTCCCGGACAGGGTTCTCAGTCTTTAGGGATGTTAGCAGCATTGGCTGAAGAAAATCAGCTTGTTGAGCAAACATTCGCTGAAGCATCGGAAGCATTGGGTTACGATCTCTGGGCGTTAGTACAAAATGGGCCAGAAGAAGAATTAAACAAAACATGGCAAACACAGCCTGCTTTATTAGCAGCTTCTGTGGCTATTTTCCGTGTTTGGAAAGTCAAAAATGGCGCGATGCCTGCGATCATGGCGGGTCACAGCCTTGGTGAATATTCTGCTTTAGTTTGCGCGGGTGTTATCGACTTTAAACAAGCGATTAAACTGGTTGAATTGCGCGGAAAACTCATGCAAGAAGCCGTTCCTGAAGGCACTGGTGCGATGTATGCCATTATTGGTTTGGATAACGAATCAATTGAAAAAGCTTGCCAAGAGGTTTCTCAAGGCCAAGTTGTTTCACCGGTTAATTTTAATTCACCGGGCCAAGTCGTGATTGCGGGTGAAAAAGCCGCAGTTGAACGTGCGGGTATCGCATGTAAAGAAGCGGGGGCTAAACGTGCGTTGCCATTATCTGTTAGCGTCCCGTCTCATTGTGCATTAATGAAGCCAGCTGCTGATAAATTAGCCGAAGCGTTAGAAAAAATTGATTTTTGTGAGCCAGACTATCCAGTTATTAACAATGTTGATGTTAAAATTGAGAAATCGGCACAAAATATTCGTGATGCTTTAGTCCGTCAACTGTATAATCCAGTACGCTGGACGGAAACAGTAGAATTAATGGCAGATCAAGGTGTTGAACATCTTATTGAAGTAGGTCCAGGAAAAGTATTGACTGGTCTTACCAAGCGAATTGTCTCTAATTTAACTGCCGTCGCAGTCAATGATCCTGTATCATTAAGCACTGCTTTAGAAAATAGCTGAGGACGACATGAGCTTTGAAGGAAAAATTGCACTGGTAACAGGCGCGAGTCGTGGAATTGGTAAAGCTATTGCTTTAACATTAATTGCTCGTGGTGCTACCGTTATCGGAACAGCAACCAGCGAAAAAGGCGCAGAAGCCATTACCGCTTATCTTGATGGTAAAGGTAAAGGTTTAGCGTTAAACGTGACTGATGCAGCATCAATCGAAGAAACTTTGACCAAAATCCGTGAAGAATTTGGTGAAATTGATATTTTGATTAATAATGCTGGTATCACTCGTGATAACCTATTGATGCGTATGAAAGAAGATGAATGGCAAGATATTATTGACACCAATCTTTCATCCGTTTACCGTTTGTCTAAATCCGTTTTGCGTGCCATGATGAAAAAACGTTGTGGACGTATTATTTCAATTGCATCCGTTGTCGGTGTGATGGGAAATGCGGGGCAAACTAACTATGCAGCAGCGAAAGCAGGGTTAATTGGTTTTAGTAAATCATTGGCTCGTGAAGTCGCTTCTCGTGGTATCACTGTCAACGTCGTTGCACCTGGTTTTATCGAAACTGATATGACTAAAGCATTGACAGATGAACAGCGTGCAGGCATTTTATCTCAGGTTCCTGCGGATAGACTGGGTGATGCACAAGAAATTGCCAGTGCTGTAGCGTTTTTAGCTTCTGATGAAGCTGCTTACATCACAGGTGAAACATTGCATGTCAATGGTGGCATGTACATGATCTAAAGAAATGATGGAACTATTTGCACTATTAGTGTTATCTAACGCTAAATAATGCAAAATAATAGTTCCAACAGCCGGGATTGGGTTGTATCTTTTCCTGTATTTCATAAACTACGAAAACCATCGCGAAAGCGAGTTTTGATAGGAATTTTAATAGTATGAGCACTATCGAAGAACGCGTTAAGAAAATCATCGTTGAACAACTGGGTGTTAAAGAGGAAGAAGTTGTAAATACAGCTTCATTTGTTGATGACTTGGGCGCTGATTCTCTTGACACAGTTGAGCTGGTTATGGCTCTGGAAGAAGAGTTCGATTGCGAAATCCCTGACGAAGAAGCTGAAAAGATCACAACAGTACAGGCTGCGATTGACTACGTCGAGAACGCATCTAAATAATTGTACGAAAAACTTATCTAGGCGATCACTCGATCGCCTATGTTCCTTTTGTAACTTTTCCCTCCTTGGAGGAAATACGTGTCTAAGCGTCGTGTAGTCGTAACCGGACTGGGCATGTTATCTCCTGTCGGCAACACAGTTGAGTCATCATGGAAAGCTGTTTGTGACGGACAGAGTGGTATCAGCCTAATCGATCATTTTGATACTACTAACCACGCAACTAAATTTGCTGGCTTAGTAAAAGATTTCAATTACGAAGAATTTGGCATCTCCCGTAAAGATGCTAAGAAAATGGACCCATTTATCCAATATGGTATCGCCGCGGGCTTTCAAGCCTTTAAAGATGCTGGATTGGAAGTAACAGAAGCCAATGCTACTCGAATTGGTGCAGCGATTGGTTCTGGTATTGGTGGGTTAGGCTTAATTCAGGACAACTGTGAGTCATTACTGCACGGTGGACCTCGCAAGGTAAGCCCATTCTTCGTACCATCGACCATCATTAATATGGTGGCTGGTCATTTAAGCATTATGTACGGTTTCCGTGGCCCAAGTATTTCAATTGCAACAGCCTGTACATCAGGTGTGCATAATATTGGCCATGCAGCACGTATGATTGCTTACGGTGACGCCGATGTAATGGTTGCAGGCGGTGCTGAAAAAGCGACGACACCACTCGGTGTGGCCGGTTTTGGTGCAGCGCGTGCATTATCGACTCGCAACGATGACCCGCAAGCGGCAAGTCGCCCATGGGATAAAGACCGTGATGGTTTTGTTCTGGGAGATGGCGCAGGTATCATTATTCTTGAAGAATATGAACATGCGAAAGCGCGCGGTGCAAAAATTTATGCTGAAATTGCAGGGTTTGGGATGAGCAGTGATGCTTATCATATGACATCACCACCTGAAAATGGTGCGGGTGCTGCACTTGCGATGGAAAATGCACTGAAAGATGCAGGCATTAAAGCCAGTGACGTGGGGTATATCAATGCTCACGGTACTTCAACTCCTGCCGGTGATTTGGCAGAAGCACAAGCGGTTGTTAATGTATTTGGTGAAGGCACAGAGGTATTAGTTAGCTCAACCAAATCAATGACAGGTCACTTACTGGGTGCTGCGGGTGCTATTGAGTCAATTTTTACCATTTTGTCATTGTGCGATCAAATTGTACCGCCAACCATTAATCTGGATAACCCAGATGAAGCGTGCAAACTGGACTTTGTTCCTGGTGAAGCACGTAAAGTTGAGAACATGGAGTTCGCTCTGTGTAACTCATTTGGTTTTGGTGGCACCAACGGTTCATTAATTTTCCGTCGTTATCACGGCGAATAATTAATCTATTACCGTTATTAATTAGCCCTAGTCACTTAATGTGGCTGGGGCTTTATTTTGTCCAGTTCTTTGCACAGTTCTTCGCTTTAGTTTATGATAATCCCACTTGATTACTGTCTGATTTATCAGCTTTTATTATAAGTATTATCAATGTCATATTGGGTTAATGGGCAACTTTGCCAGCAAATAAGTGTTACCGATCGCGCAGTCTCTTTTGGGGACGGCTGCTTTACGACCATACATGGCGTTAATCAGCAAGCTAAAATGTTAAATGAGCACATTGCCCGGTTACAGCATGATAGCCAAAGATTAAAAATTGCACAGCCAGATTGGGAAAGCTTAGCGGAGCATCTAAAGCAGATTTGTGCAGAGCAAACTCAAGATGAGTTTGTGATTAAAGTCATCCTAAGTCGTGGTGAAGGCGGTAGAGGATATAGCGCTAAAGGCTTTACCTCGCCGACGGTGATAGTCAGCGTTTCCCCCTTTCCGAATAATTATGTTCAACTACAGTGTAAAGGGGCACGCCTCGTTTTTAGCCAAATTCCGTTAGCTCGTAACCCATTGCTAGCAGGAATGAAACACCTCAACCGTCTAGAACAAGTCCTTATTAAGCAAGAGATTGATGAATTTGATGCAGATGAAGCTATTGTGCTAGACACCAACGGTATTATTGTTGAATGTTGTAGTGCAAATGTTTTCTGGCGAGTTGGGCAAACAGTATACACCCCAATTTTATCTCATAGTGGGGTAAATGGATTAATGAGACAAAAGATCATATCACTACTAGAGGATAGCCAGTACCATCTTCAGCAGGTCGAACGCTTTGCTAACGTGTTAACTCATTGTGATGAAGTGATTATTTGTAATGCATTGATGCCAGTTTTACCGGTACAAAGTATTCAAATGAGTCAACAGTGTCCACCATTGCAATTTGCGTCCCGTGAGTTGTTTGAGTATTTATTTTTGCGTTGCAAAATTTAGTTTTTATAAATGAATTAATTATTACCAACACACGCATTGAAATGGTCAATAAATGAAATTAGCCAAAAAAATCATTCTTATCGCCGTGACCTTGGCTGCTATTGTTGCAGTCGCGGTCTATTGGCAATACCGTCAAGTATTGAACTATGCCAAAATGCCTATCAGCATCACACAAGAAAAAATCTTCACAGTGCCTGCAGGAACGGGGCGTGTTGCATTTGAAGGGTTACTTATTGAAGATAAAATTCTTGAAAAAGGGAATGAATTCCAATGGTTGCTCAAACTACGTCCTGAACTGGCTCAGCTAAAAGCGGGAACTTACCGCCTGCAACCGGGGATGAATGTTGAACAGCTCCTACAATTAATTGTGAGTGGTAAAGAAGCACAGTTTTCAATCCGTTTTATTGAAGGTAATCGCTTAAGTGATTGGGGTAATATTTTACGAGATGCGCCTTATTTAGAGCATAAAACCACCAACTTAACCCCGACAGAACTGCATGCGCTTATTGGGTTTAACGAGGAAGGTACTTTAGAAGGATGGTTGTATCCTGATACCTATTTATACACAGCGGGAACAACAGATGCTGAAATCCTGAAACGTGCTTATAAACGTATGCAAAACAGCCTTGATGAAGAGTGGAAAGGGCGAGATAGGGATTTACCCTATAAAAATGCCTATGAAATGCTTATTATGGCTTCGATTATTGAAAAAGAAACCGGTGTTGATAGTGAAAGGGCCCAAGTTGCTTCTGTGTTTGTTAACCGCCTAAAGAAAAATATGCGTTTGCAAACCGACCCAACCGTCATCTATGGGTTAGGCGACAAGTATCGCGGTAAAATTTATCGTAGTGATTTAGATAATTATACTCCGTACAATACTTATAAGATTGATGGCTTGCCACCCACACCGATTGCAATGCCAAGCCTTGCATCGTTAAAAGCTGCAGCACATCCAGCTAAAACGGATTACATATTCTTTGTCGCAGATGGTAAAGGTGGGCATACTTTTAGTCGTAATTTAAACGACCACAATCGTGCCGTTAAAGTTTACCGCCAATTTGAACAGCAAAACTGATAAAAATGAGAAACCAATTTATTGTTATTGAAGGTCTTGAAGGCGCTGGTAAAACGACAGCAATCAACACGGTTGTCGATACGTTGAACCAAGCCGGGATCACAGATATTGTATTCACTCGTGAGCCTGGGGGCACCCCACTGGCAGAAAAATTACGCGAGCTAGTAAAGCAAGGCATTGCGGGTGATAAGGTCACTGATAAGGCTGAGTTGCTCATGCTTTATGCTGCCCGTGTACAACTGGTTGAAACAGTGATTCGTCCTGCATTAGCGGCGGGCAAATGGGTGGTCGGTGACCGTCATGATTTATCTTCCCAAGCGTATCAGGGTGGTGGACGTGAAATTGACCGTCATTTGATGCAATCTTTACGTGACTTAGTGTTGGGCGATTTCAAACCTTCATTAACGTTATACCTTGATTTACCACCTGAATTAGGTTTGCAGCGAGCAAGGTCTCGAGGTGAATTAGATAGAATTGAAAAAGAGTCGCTAGCCTTTTTCGAAAGAACACGCCGCCGTTATCTTGAGTTGGCCGCGGGTGATGAAACGATACTCACTATTGATGCAAGCCAAAACATCGAGCAAGTACAGCATGATATTCGCCAAACGCTGACCGAATGGTTAGCGCGTGCTTGATAAACCACATAAGGTATTAATCCCATGAATTGGTATCCTTGGTTAAATGAACCTTACCGACAAATTATTACTGCGTACCAAAGCGGTCGAGGCCACCACGCGTTACTGCTTCATTCAATGCCGGGAAATGGTGCGCAAGCGCTATGCTATGGAATTAGTCGTTGGCTTATTTGCCAAGAAAGAGACGGGCTAAAAAGCTGTGGACAATGCCACAGTTGCCGTTTGATGCTTGCAGGCAATCATCCTGATTATCATATTCTTGAGGTAGAGAAAGGAAAGTCGACTGTTAGTGTCGATGCGGTTAGGAAATTAATTGAAACCTTGAGTCGCCATGCCCAACAAAGTGGTAATAAAGTGGTGTATATTCCACAAGTTGAGGCATTGACAGATGCGGCAGCTAATGCGTTATTGAAAACATTGGAAGAGCCAGCAAAAGACACTTATTTTTTATTAGGAAGTGATAAACAAGAGGATTTGCTTGCAACTATTCGCAGCCGTTGTCTAAGTCATTTCTTACCTGCACCCGATTTACAAATAGCACTCTATTGGCTGCAAAAGCAAAAACCAGGTATTGCTACTGAAAATGCGATAACGGCATTAAAAATATGCCAAGGTGCACCGGTTTCTGCGCTAGCTTTATTGGACGAACAACGTTGGCAAAAACGTAATGCACTATGTCATAGTTTAAGCCATGCATTGCAAACGGGTGATATGTTGAGTTTGCTGCCTAGTTTGAATATCGATGAGGTGCCTGATGCCTTAAATTGGCTACTCAGCTTATTTGCGGATGCCATTAAAATTCAACAAGGTGCGGGGGCTTTTTGCATCAACCAAGATCAGCAGTCTCAAGTCCTACAATTAGCCGGTGCTATGAATCGTACTCAGTTAATAAATATGTATGATAAGTGGTTATATTGCCGTCATCAATTACTGACAGTTCCTGCATTGAATCAGGAACTGATTCTGACAAATCAATTATTACAATGGGAAGCTTCATTGGCTGTCCCTACATTTTAAAAAGAGTTAAATATGTTTGTTGTTGATTCACACTGTCATCTCGACTGTTTAGATTATGAAAAGTTACACACGAATGTCGATGATGTTATCGCAAAGGCCTCGGCTCGTGATGTTCGCTTCATGTTAGCGGTTGCAACGACGTTGCACGGTTTTGAAAGCATGAAGAAAATGATTGGCCTGCGTGACAATATCGCTTTTTCATGTGGTATTCATCCCCTTAATTTAGACGAGGGATATGATTTTGCACGACTAGCACAATTAGCGGCAGGAAACGAAGTCGTTGCGCTAGGAGAAACTGGGCTGGATTACTATTACCAGCAAGAAAATGCTGCACTACAACAAGAGTCTTTTCGTCAGCACATTCGTATCGGTCGTGAAGTGAATAAACCGGTTATTGTACATACTCGTGCGGCACGAGAAGATACGTTATCTATTTTACGCGAAGAAAACGTGATGGATTGTGGCGGGGTATTACACTGCTTTACTGAAGATAAAGATACGGCAGTGGAACTACTCGATTTGGGCATGTATATCTCATTTTCAGGGATCGTCACATTTCGCAATGCGGAACAAATTAGAGAAGCTGCCCGAGTTGTTCCTTTAGATCGCATTTTAGTCGAAACCGACTCGCCATACTTGGCACCAGTTCCTCATCGTGGAAGGGAAAACCAGCCCGCGTACGTTCGGGATGTTATTGAGTACATGGCCGTGCTGAAGGGCGTTAGTGTTGAGCAGCTTGCTGAAATTACGACGCAAAACTTCAATCGTTTGTTTCATTTAAATGTTGGTACAAATAACGTATAAATTAGTTCACAAGAACGATTAAATGACTAAGGAAATTGAAATGGCAGAAGAAACGATTTTCAGTAAAATTATCCGTCGCGAGATCCCGGCAGATGTGGTTTACCAAGACGAACTTGTCACGGCATTTCGTGACATTTCACCACAAGCACCATCACATATTCTTATCATCCCTAATAAATTAATTCCGACTGTGAATGATGTTACTGCGGATGACGAACTAGCGTTAGGCCGTTTGTTTACTGTAGCGGCTAAAATTGCCAAAGAAGAAGGTATTGCAGAGAATGGTTACCGTTTAATCATGAACTGTAATGAACATTCAGGCCAAGAAGTGTTTCATATCCACATGCATCTAGTGGGTGGTCGCCCATTAGGCCCTCTATTGGCGAAATAATAAGGTATAGGGGTCGACGATGAACCGTATTGCATTACTTGCTTTGGTAACCGTGTTGCTAAGTGGTTGCGTATTTAAAAAGACACAAGGACTGGTTTTTAATGAGCAACAGCGCATCATTATGGAGCCAGCAGTACTTGCACAAGGGGTCATTGTCGAAAACCCAGTGATAGGTAATGAAAATCACCAAACTATCGCCACGATCAATATGAGTAATTCGCAATCTGAAGTGGTCAATATTGCTTATCGTTTATATTGGTATGATAAGCAAGGGTTAAAAGTAGACACTTCAAATATTATGCATCAGCAAATTGCGGCGAATTCTGTTGCGAAAGTTCGTGCCGTGACTTCCTCTCCACGTGCAACAAATGTACGTGTTCATGTATTTTTATCGCCAAAGGCCGGAGAATAATAATGAAACGCATTTTAATGGTTGCTGCCGCGACATTAATTTTGGCTGGCTGCCCTTCATATCCACCTCAACAACCAGGTACACAACCCCCGATAGTGCCCGTCGAGCCTGAAAAACAACCGGAAGTGACTCCGCCACCCGTTGATGTTGTGCCAACTCCACCAAAACAACAAACTATAGATTGGTCAGCTTCCATTACGCCTTTAGTTAATCAAATGGTGAGTGCGGATGGGGTAGAAAGTGGCAAAGTATTGTTAGTTGACTCAGTGAAAAATAATACGAATGGCTCACTGCCTGTGCAGGCTGTGACATCAGTTATGACAACCGCGGTTGAAAACACGAATCGCTTTAAAGTTGTTCCTGCCAGTGTGGTGAGTTCTGCACGTAAAACACTCGGTTTATCACAAGAAGACAGCTTAGTAACCCGTAGCAAAGCGATAGGGTTAGGCCGCTATGTTCAAGCGGAGTATGTGATCTACAGCGTGATGTCAGGCTCCAACAAAGAAAGAAGCCTTGAAATGCAATTGATGGAAGTGCAAACAGGTGAAATTATTTGGACTGGAAAGCACAATATTGAGTAACCCGCAGTCGCTTTTTCGGCTGTTAGCGTTGTGTTTTCCAACAATCTCTGTCCATGATTGGAAAATATCTTCGCTAACAGGGCTATCAGGTGGAAGCTTTTTGTTGCAATGTTCCTTATCTGGTAGTGAAATAAAGTTTATCGCGCGCGCTGATGGAAATGCACAAACTGCTTTGTATGTTGACCGAAAGAAAGAAGCGCGGATATTGCAGCAATTACGCGCTTATTCATTTACACCTAAAGTGATTGGCCGAAATGCGCAATGGTTATTATTAGGGTGGTGTGAAGGGCAACACCCTGATAATAATACTTTTCTGTTACCTAGTTTTCAGTGCGAGCTTGCAAATATAGTCACACAATTACATCGCACTCCACTGCTGGGGTATCATTTACAACTACGCGATGCAATATCACATTATGGCTATTTAATTGATAAAAAAAGGTTTTCGCCTCGCTGGAAAAAATTACATCGTCATTTTACCTCTGATGCATTTCCCAAAACGCTGAAGCTGGCTCCTGCCCATATGGATATTCATGCAAAAAATATTGTTCGTACATCAACAGGGCAATTAATGCTATTGGATTGGGAATATGCAGCCAATACAGATATCGCTTTTTCTTTAGAAACCTATTTTCAATTTAATGGTCTGACTGACATTCAGCGAGATTTTTTCTTAACGCAATATTGTGATATTCACGGTGCTTATCGTGACAAACAGCAATTGGCGAAAAGCTGTCAATCATGGGCACCTTGGGTAAAATATATGACATTAATGTGGTATGAAGTGCAGTGGAATGAAAGCCAGTCATCTGACTTTTTGTTACACTCACAGTCATTAAGACAATATTTTGGTTTATTAGGTTGATGGCTGAAAGCTATCAGAAAACAGTATCGAATTGAGATAATTTGTTTAATAAGTGAGGCATGTTATGGGCCCTATAATGCTAGATGTTCAGGGTTATGAATTGGACAATGAAGAGCGCGAAATATTAGCACACCCATCCGTGGGCGGCTTAATATTATTTACCCGTAACTTTCATGATGCAGCGCAATTACGAGAGCTTGTTCGCCAAATTCGTGACGCATCAAGACACCGGTTATTGATAGCCGTTGACCAAGAAGGTGGTCGAGTACAGCGTTTTCGTGATGGTTTCACCGCATTGCCTTCTGCTCAGGCATTTGCCGCGCTCAATAGTGAAATGGATGGCGCCAAGCTTGCTGAAGAGGCGGGCTGGTTAATGGCATCAGAGATGATAGCCATGGATATTGATATTAGTTTCGCACCTGTTCTGGATCTTGGCCATCAAAGTATTGCGATAGGCGAACGCTCATTCCACGAAGATCCTGAAATTGCGATGGTTATGGCGGAGCGTTTTATTAAAGGCATGCGCAGTGCGGGAATGAAAACAACAGGAAAACACTTTCCTGGTCATGGCGCTGTGAAAGCTGACTCACACAAAGAAACACCACGCGATGACCGCACTTTAGAGAAGATCCGTGGTAAAGACATGTTGATATTTAAAGATTTTATTCAACGAGAGCTACTCGATGCGGTTATGCCTGCCCATGTTATTTATACTCAAGCTGATGACCGTCCGGCGAGTGGATCGCCATTTTGGTTAAAATCAGTATTGAGAGAACAACTTGGGTTTCAGGGGGTTATCTTCTCTGATGATTTATCGATGGAAGGTGCGGCGGTTATGGGAAGTTATCCCGAGAGAGCACAGGCTTCATTGAATGCTGGGTGTGACATGATTTTAGTCTGTAATAATCGTGAAGGTGCTGTCAGTGTTTTAGATAATTTACCAAAACAACATGATAGCCAAGCTTCTAAGCTATATCATAGTGGTCGACAATATAGCTTAACAGAATTACAAGCCGTTGGGCGTTGGAAAGAAAGTCATCGTCAACTGGTTGACTTGCATTCACGTTGGCAAGAACATCGCTAATAATTTCAATGATATCTAAAGGGCCAGTATTTCATTTACTGGCCTTTTTGTATCAATAGACATCAAAAAGCCTATGATTATGCATAAATAAAATAATAAAATTATTGCTCGCAGTAAAAGTTACCCGTAACTTTATTGATATTTGCACAGTTAATCTTAATGTTATTTTAAATTGTATTAGAGAAAAATGAATCAATACTTATTTCACTATTAAAAATAATTAGAGAATCTTTTATTGAAATAATCATCTTGAAAATTGTTTTTTGAAATAAAAAAATGAAAATATTGATTATTATATTTGTTGCTAATTGAATTTTGAGTTTATTTAAAATAAACAGCTATAAATTTTGATTATGGTCTGTTTTTTATTTGGTTGGAATTATTAAATATGATTATGATACTTTTAATCATGAAATCGATTACCTTCAAAAGTTAAGATAAATTTAAATAAATGAAACATTAGATGAGTTAAAGGCGTCTAATCACTAAATCATGATTATCATTTACTCAAATGTTACTTAATTGAAATTAAACGGTAGGGAATAATGCTTTCTTCTATGAGGAATTAAATAAAACATTCATGGATTGGTTATACACCTATCAGCAATATGTATTTATATGTGAAATTTTATTAGGTTATATTTTATTCATGAGTCTTTATATGTATCAAGCGGATTACAAATATCCATTTAAATCTGTGTTTTAACCAGATATAAATGAATTACTTATTGAATCCTATCCAAATGAAAGATTTACACATTAAGATCCCCTTAAGACAAAATGTGACCAATATCACTGTTGTTAGGTAGTTTAATGCAACCGATGTAACATGTTGTGACAGCGATCGTTTTAATTGACATAAAATTACGATAGCATTCGTATTATGAAAGATTTATGACAATTTAGAGTGATAAGTAATCAATTTTAAAAAACAGCAATTTAGTAGTTGTATTTTAAGTTAAATATTCAAATTTATTTGAGATGATTATTTCTCAGGGGCATCTTTTGTCATAAAAAATAGATAAGGAATAGAGTGGTAATTATTTTTTAATGGGTAAGTGTAGCGTCATTGCTTGAATTTTAAGTTAAATAAACGCGTAATGTGAGTAGTATGTCATTATCGATTAAATAATATATTTATGTGATCCCTATAAGGGATACCTCTATTCATAGAAATAAGTAAACACAAATGCAGACGAATACTGTATTAAATTTTTTTAAAAAATGACTTATGTGTTTGAAATGGATGTATCTGTTTGTCTTTAAGTGAAATTATTTTATTAAGCTAAAAATAAAAATGGTGTTTTGTTGTTCATGGAAACATGGCACAGCATAAAATTAATTCAAATAATCATTAACTAGGTTAACTCCAATGAAAGTTAAAAATATTGCGTTATTAATGCTTTCTCCTTGCTATTTAGCTGTAGCAATGGCAAATGCCAGTAACTGGGAAGATTCTATCAAGGAAAATTCATTCATTGCAGATTCGGAGCTAGAACTGTCAACCCGTAACATGTGGAAATACTTAAAAACAGAAAACCGTTTTGATAAAGACGAAAACCGTTATAGAAAACAAGTTGCGAATGCTTGGGGTCAAAACTTTCAAGCGGATTTCAAGTCAGGTTATTTTGCTGATGTCATTGGTTTTGATGCTTCCTATTATGGTGGTATCAAGTTAGGTGCAAGTAAAGACTTCGCCTCCCGTGCAATTTTATATAATGATGATGGCCATGCGAAAGGGTACAACAAAATTGGTCAACGTTATGCAAAAGTGAAACTGGACCTTGAGCCGGTAAAATTTAATGCCAAAGCAGGTTGGTTTACACTGAAAAATACGGGTATTTTCACGAATTCACAGCGCTTATCATTGAACAGCTATAGCGGTTACTACACGAATACTGCGATCAGTGATTGGAGTTTGGATTTATTATATCTCGATAAAAAAGTTATGCGTCGTGATAGCCCAAACATTGATGCCATGTATTTTACTGATGCTAACGGCGTTCGACACAATGTTAATCATGTCATCACGGGTGGAATTAACTACAATACTAACCCATTGAAAGTTTACTATTTCTATGGTCAAGCCGATGATTTATTCCGTCAGCAAGGTTTAGAAGCAAAATATAAACTGACTTCAGATGTGACACTAGGTACACAAATCTATAACCATGAATACGGTAGTGATGGTAAACGTACTGAGACCGATAAACAAAAAGGTAAGCGTAATTTTGACAAGCGTGCATGGCACTATGCAGGAACGGCGGAATGGCGTATTCCTGAATCGCCTTGGACACTAAGCACAGGCTTAACTTATACCCAAGCGAAAAAAGCGAACGGTGTCGGACAATTTGCGCGTAACCCGATTGGTAACACGCGTGGCCGTTTTAACTCTCCAGCTTATGCAGATATCGACTACGTACGTGATGGCGAAACCATGATTGCAATGGCGGCTGAATATCGTATCAGTAAAGAACTGTCTGTTGGTGCCCGTACCAACTATTCAGAATTTAAATATGAAGGTGAAAGATTAAAACAAGGTCAATTTGGTCTGTTTAGCTATTGGAAACCAACTGAGAATCTATCCGTGTCATTAAGTGGTGGTCTGGGTTGGCACCACCAGCAAGAAAACGACTATACAACGCCAAAACTATATGATGGGCACTCACGTCGTGCACACTCGTTATCTGGATCAATGACAACGACTTACCGTTTTAAAATGTAGTCGATAGTTGAAAAAGATTAAAAAAAGGTAGGATAAATGAAACATAAAATTGGATTACTCACACTGCTTATTTCTGGTGCACTCTTGGCGGGTTGTGCTCCCAAAAATACAGATACCGTAAAAGTACAAGTCATAGGTATTAATGATTTCCATGGTGCTTTACAAGCTCCGGGTGATGGTAAATTAGGCGGAATTGAGTCAATTGCAACACTGGTTAATCAATTAAGAGCACAAAACGATAAAACTATCGTGGTTGGCGCTGGTGACTTAGTAGGGGCTAGCCCGTTACTGTCATCAATGTTCTATGACGAACCCACAATTGAAGCGCTAAGCGCGATTGGTATGGAAACCAGCGCAGTTGGTAACCATGAGTTTGATAAAGGTAAAGAAGAGCTGCTGAGAAAACAAAACGGTGGCTGTCACCCAACCGCAGGTTGTGTGGGTAAAGATTCTTTTGCGGGTGCAGACTTCAACTACTTAGCGGCCAACGTTATTGTTAAAGAAACAGGTGAAACTCTGTTCCCATCTTACTTTATTAAAGAGTTTGATGGCATTCCAATGGCATTTATTGGTTTAACGTTAGAAGGCACACCTGCTATCGTAACGCCAAGTGGAACGGCAGGGTTAGAATTCAAAAATGAAGTTGAAACTATCAATAACCAAGTTAAGTTATTAAAAGCACAGGGTATTAATAGTATCGGTGTTTTGATCCATGAAGGTGCCACACAACAAGTTGACACTAAAGTTAAAGATATTAACCGTTGTGATAATATCAAAGGCCCAATTGTTGATATCGTTAAACAGTTAGATACTAATGTAGACTTTGTTGTTAGTGGCCATACGCACCAAGCGTATAATTGTGAAATCAATGGAATGACAGTAATTTCTGCTCAATCTAATGGGACTTTATTGTCTCAATTAAATATTGAGATTGATAGAAATACGAAAGATATTGTTAGCATCAATGCAAAAAATATCCCCGTTGAAACCAGCCGTTATGAGAAAAACCCTGAGTTAACCACCTTCGTACAAAAATACGAAAAAATTGCCTTACCTATTTCACAGCAAGTGATGGGGTCTTTGACGGCTAATGTGGATAAAAAATTATTACCAGCAGGGGATTCTACCTTAGGTAAGATTATTGCAGATGGTCAATTATATGCAGCCTCCAGTAAAGAAGCAGGCGGTGCACAAATTGCATTTATGAACAGTGGCGGTATTCGCGCTGACATGAAAGCAGGGGAATTGACTTATGGTGACATTTTCACGGTGCAACCGTTCTCTAATGTGGTTGTCACACAGTCACTGACAGGTGCTCAAATCAAGCAAGCACTTGAGCAACAATGGGATCGTGCTCGTCCGCAAGTTATGCCTGTTTCTAAAGGTTTTTACTACGAGTGGGATGACAGCCGCCCAGTGGGTGACAAAGTTATTCAAAAATCAATGAAATTAAACGGTAAGCCGTTAGATATGAATAAAAGCTATCGTGTTGCTGCAAATGAATTCTTAGCAACTGGTGGTAGCCGCTTCTCTGCCTTTAATCAAGGTAAAGACCGTGTTTATAGCCTTCCAGACAACGAAGCATTAATGCAATACTTTAAAGATAACTCGCCAGTTTCAGTTCCAACTGATGTGCGTATAAAGAAAATTAAATAATAAAATTTAATATTTCATGAAAAACTCTGAGGGTGTTTATCATCTTTGGAGTTTTTTTTGTGCTTTATTTAGAGGTATGTTGAAAATGAGAAGAGGGTAATTGATTATGCGCAACAAATAAAAAATGATAGAATAATGATTCTCATTATCACTATTCTGTCTGTGGAATTAAACAATTGATTGATATAAATACCAAAAAGCTGACTCGATTCATTTGGTGGAAAAAATGATTTGACGAATGTGATCGTAGTCATAATAATCAACTAAATTGATGTGAATCAATATTTGGTATTACCAATAGACCACTCATGATATTCTAGTTGGTATGGAAGGAGCTGTGGCTACTTATTGTTATATAAGGCTTTTCTAGATGAGAAGCCTTAAATAACATTAATATATTTTGTTTCGAGGGATTTATGACCTTATCTCAACCCAAAATCATCGTTGTAGGCGGCGGTGCTGGTGGATTAGAACTGGCAACACGTTTAGGCCGTAAGTTGGGCCGTAAGAAACGTGCACAAATTACGTTGGTTGACCGCAACCCGAGTCATTTATGGAAACCGCTATTGCATGAAGTTGCGACAGGTTCGTTAGATGATGGCGTCGATGCGATAAGCTATCTGGCTCATGCTCGCCATAATGCGTTCAATTTCCAACTGGGTTCACTAACGAATATTGACCGTGAAAATAAAACAGTCGTTCTCGGTGAACTTTATGATAAGCATGGTGAATTATTAGTTCCTTTGCGTGAGCTTGAGTACGATATTTTAGTCATGGCATTAGGTAGTACTTCGAATGATTTTGGTACACCGGGTGTTAAAGAACATTGTATTTTCCTAGATAACCCACACCAAGCGCACCGTTTTCACGATGAAATGTTAAATCTATTTTTACGTTATTCAGTACGCGATAACGCAGAAGAGAGCGTTAATATTGCCATTGTTGGGGGGGGAGCTACGGGGGTTGAGTTATCTGCTGAACTCTATAATGCGGTTGAGCAATTAACCAGTTATGGTTTTAAAGGGTTAGACACAGATGCACTGAATGTCACATTAGTTGAAGCAGGCGAGCGTATCCTACCCGCTTTACCTCCGCGAATTTCAAGTGCCGCACACCAAGAACTTAATAAGCTAGGTGTAAATGTATTGACGAAAACTATGGTAACCAGTGCTGATGCAGATGGTTTGAATACGAAAGAAGATGGTAAAATTCATGCAGACCTAATGGTTTGGGCAGCGGGGATTAAAGCACCTGATTTCATGAAAGATATCGCTGGATTAGAAACAAACCGTATTAACCAATTGGTAGTAAAGCCGACATTGCAAACGTCTCGTGATGATATGATTTTTGCTATTGGCGATTGCGCATCTTGTGCTAAGCCAGAAGGGGGCTTTGTTCCTCCAAGAGCACAGTCAGCCCACCAAATGGCCAGCCTTTGTTATGACAATATTGTTGCTTTAATGAAAGGCAAACCTTTAAAAGAGTATGTATATAAAGACCATGGCTCATTAGTTTCACTATCTCGATTTAGTACAGTTGGTAGCTTAATGGGGAATTTAATGCGTGGGGATATGATGGTAGAAGGGCGAATTGCGCGTTTTGTATACATTTCTTTATATCGTATGCACCAAATTGCATTACATGGTTACATTAAGACAGGGCTAATGATGCTTGTTGGCAGTATTAACAGAATTATTCGACCAAAGTTAAAACTGCATTAATCTACGAGTAGTTACTGGTTTAATTTGGTTTGATGATCGCCATGCACCTGTGTATTTCTATAACAGGTGCATGTTTTTTGTATTTTATAATGATAAATAGGTATGCTAATAAAGTATATTAACTGAATCTGTCAAGGTTTATTTATGTTAAATATTACTTGGAAAAACTATTTAGATCAAATTTAAGAGATTAAATATCGATTATATTGCCACTATTACTTATATATTGTATTTAAATGAAATTAAAACCTACAAATTAATATATATTGAGTCAATATAATTTAGCTTACCTTAAGTTTAAAATAATTTAAGTATAAATGTATTTATATAACGAAAAGTTATCATGGAAATCACTCCATCTATCTTATTGATTGTTAATTATAAAATAACGCATTCAATTGAGGTGATATGTGAAGTTGCACTAATGGTGAAACTTATGGTTTCTAATACAGTTATAATAAATATTTGTTTTGATGATAAATTAAGATAATTCCAAAAAACAATACAAATAGTACGTAATTATCGAATTATTTTAGATTGTGGTTACAATAGATGCGGCATATTTTAATAAGGGTTAATACAATGAAGCTAAAATTTAAGTTGTTATTAGCAACTGTAGTGGCATTCGTTATTGTATTGCTCGTGATTTTATTCAACCAAGAACCTGAAACGAAATTGGCGACAGTGTTATCTGTCGAGCCGATCAAAGCTAATCGCCTTGTTGAGTACCAAAATTGTACAGTAACAGGAGTCTTAGGCACGTTTAACCAACAATCCCTTTCTCGGTTTCATCCTGCACAAAGCGAATGCAAAATGATTTTCATGATTGAAGCATTACAAGGGAAAGGCTTTCCATCTCTGTTTGATATGCAAAATCAAACCTGTGTTAACACACAAAAAATGGAATTAGTTATTGTTGGATATGACGTCGTTTACCAAATTGATAAAAGCATTGGGAAAGTTAGAACATCCTATGAACCATCAATGTTTATTCCTTTGGATGACAAAGGGCGCTTAGTGCTAACATCATCTAATTCAGTGTGTGAAACCATGCGCAGTGATATAAAAGAATTATTACCATTTTATTGTTTGCAACAAAATGAATTGCCAATCACCAGAAACTCATCAACAATCTTAGAACTGCAACCGAACAAAAATACATTTGGCTTTATGGAATAATAATTATATAAAAATTATAGAGATAAAAGGCTACACGAAAGTAGCCTTTTATCATTTTATAGCTTTAAACCTAGATAATTTGGTGTTCTTCAAATCCGATAAGTAACTGCTTAATAAATTCTAGTCGAGAGGCTCGTTCTGTTAAATCGTGGAAAAATTTTAGTCGAACAGGGCCATCTAACCGATAAGTTTGTGGCTGGTTTTGTAATAAGCTGATTAAGAAACTTGGATCGACTTTATTTTTATCACCAAATTCAATAAAACCACCTTTTTCATGGGCTTCAATACGTTTAATACCAAGGGATTGCGCTTGTAATCGAATAGCTGCGTTAGCTAACAGGAATTTACCTGCGTCAGGTAAGCTGCCAAAGCGGTCGATTAGCTCTGTACGCAATTCGTCGAGCTCCTGACTATTTTTAGCACTGGCTATTCGTTTATAGAAAGATAAGCGAATGTTCACATCGTGAATATAGTCGTCTGGCAGCAGAACAGGCATGCGTAATTCAACTTCGGTTTGTTGGCTAGTTAAATCTTCCAATGAAGGCTCGCGCCCCTCTTTTAGCGCATCAACAGCACTTTCTAGCAGTTCCATATAGAGGGTAAAACCAATCGTGGTCATTTGGCCACTTTGATCTTCACCAAGTAATTCACCTGCACCGCGAATTTCCAAATCGTGAGTTGCTAGAGCAAACCCCGCACCTAAATCCTCCAGTGAAGAAATGGCTTCAAGGCGTTTATGAGCATCAGAGGTCATCGCTTTTGGATGTGGTGTGAGCAAGTATGCATAAGCTTGGTGGTGAGAACGTCCTACTCGGCCACGCAGTTGATGGAGTTGAGCTAACCCGAAATGGTCAGCACGCTCAATAATAATAGTATTCGCTGTTGGTATATCAATACCCGTTTCAATAATTGTAGTGCATATCAATACATTAAAACGTTGATGATGGAAATCCGTCATAACGCGCTCTAATTCACGTTCACGCATTTGACCATGGCCAACAACAAAGCGTGCCTCAGGGACTAATTCTTCAAGGCGTGCCTTTGCCTTTTCAATATTTTCAACATCATTGTAAAGGTAATAAACTTGGCCGCCACGTAAGGTTTCCCGTAAAATTGCTTCGCGGACAACTAAGTCATCGTATTGACGCACAAAGGTTTTCACAGCCAAACGGCGCGCTGGTGGTGTGGCGATAATCGATAAATCACGCATGCCACTCATGGCCATGTTAAGAGTACGAGGGATCGGTGTGGCTGTTAGTGTTAAGATATCAACGTCTGCACGCATGGCTTTGATGCGTTCTTTATGGCGGACACCAAAGCGGTGCTCTTCATCGACGACGAGTAAGCCTAAATCTTTCCATACTAAGTCACTTTGCAGTAACTTATGGGTACCAATTAGAATATCAACTTTACCTTCAGCAGTTTGTGCAATAATTTGTTGTTGCTCTTTCGCTGTTTTAAAGCGTGATAACATTTCGATACGCACAGGCCAGTTAGCAAACCTATCTTTAAAATTATCGTAATGCTGTTGGGCAAGTAGTGTCGTAGGCACCAAAACGGCAACTTGCTTGTTATTATTAATCGCTAGGAATGCGGCTCGCATTGCCACTTCGGTTTTACCAAAGCCTACATCGCCACAAACCAGTCGGTCCATGGCTAAGGGTTGGCACATATCGCTGAGAACGGCATTGATGGCAACTTCTTGGTCAGGTGTCGTTTCGAAAGGAAAGCCTTGGCAAAATTCTTGGTATTGTTGTTTATCATGTTTGAATGCAAAACCGGCTTTAGCAGCACGTTGAGCATAAATATCAAGAAGTTCAGCCGCGACATCGCGTACTTTTTCTGCGGCTTTCTGACGGGCACGCCCCCAGCTATCACTACCTAATTTATGCAACGGGGCATTTTCATCTGCACCACCGGCATAACGGCTAATTAAATGGAGTGAAGAAACCGGAACATACAGCTTATCATCACCTGCGTAGGTTAAAATTAAATATTCAGCTTTAATACCACCCGCTTCCAAAGTAATTAGACCTTGGTAACGACCCACACCATGCTCAATATGTACAACAGGTTGCCCAGGGCGTAATTCAGCTAAGTTACGAATGAGGGTGTCGGTATTAATGGTGCGGCGATTATCTGTTCGGCGGCGAACAACACGCTCCCCAAGTAAATCACTTTCGCAAATTAATGCCCTATGGATATCGGATTGAATAAAGCCGTGTTCAGCGGCCCCAATCGTGATGGCAAATCGGCTGTCAGTAGGGTGAGTATAGCTTTGAATAATATCAGGCCGAATTTTTAAACGTGCTAAGAGCTCGGTAACAGTTTCACGCCGGCCTTCACTTTCTACAGAAAAGACGATAGTTCCATCAAACTGTTCAGTAAACTGCCGCAATTTTTCGAGCGGTGTTTTACTTTGCCCTTGTGTGCTGATATCCGGTAATGGCAGGTAGTCTAAATTGGTATTTGCCGCTTTTTTGGGCAGAGACTCGGGCGATAATTGAATACGAGGCCATTT
This sequence comes from Providencia sp. PROV116, assembly GCF_028482485.1. NCBI lineage: Bacteria > Pseudomonadati > Pseudomonadota > Gammaproteobacteria > Enterobacterales > Morganellaceae > Providencia > Providencia sp. PROV116. Next base: position 29,970 of record NZ_JAMPQO010000001.1, read on the forward strand.
TTTTAACGATTGATTAAGTTGTTCAACAGTTAGCCATAGCTCTGAAGGTGGGAGCAGTGGGCGCATTGGGTCGACACCACGGCTTTCATACCGCTGCTGAGTATCAACCTGAAAGCGTTCAGCCGCTTCTTGTAAGTTCTGTGAAACAATTAAACTTGATGGCGGTAAATACTCAAATAACGATGGCAGTGGCTGCGCGAAGAATAAAGGTTGCCAATACTCTATACCTGCCGGTAAGGTATTCTTACTGACCTGCTGGTAAATATGTTCTGGATCTCGGCGAACTTCAAAGCGCTCGCGCCATTGGCTGCGGAAACGTTCAATAGCGTCTTTATCGGTCGGAAATTCATGAGCTGGCAGTAAATTAATTTGTTCTACTTCTTCGAGTGTTCTTTGCGAGTCAACGTCAAAAGTTCGCAAGCTATCAATTTCATCATCGAAGAAATCAATACGAAATGGCAATGAACTTCCCATAGGAAATAAATCGAGTAAAGCGCCACGTGTGGCATATTCACCATGTTCTAAAACTTGTTCTACATGGCGATAACCGGCGTTATCGAGTTCATTACGTAAGTTATCTCGGGAAAGTTTGTCACCTTTTGCCATCACTAAGGCATGGCTGGTTAAAAAGTCAGCAGGGCAGACTTTTTGCATCAGTGTATTAACGGGAAGAATTAACGCGCCTTTTTGTAAACTGGATAAGCGGTATAGTGTCGATAAACGATGAGAAATAATTTCCTGATGGGGAGAGAAATTGTCATATGGCAATGTTTCCCAGTCAGAAAGTGTCTCTATAGGGTGTTTTGTAAACTGTTGAATTTCATCTCTTAAACGTAATGCATTTTGCATATCACGTGTCACGATGATAACAGGCCCTTGATGACGTTGTATTATTTCTCCACATTCAAGTGCACCAGCCGCCCCGATAAGGCAACCTAAATGGCGAACATCGCCACTACGACTAGGGAGTTCATAACGAAATTTTGACAACATAGAAATCTTCGGTATCTCACAGCGGTTAGTTAGCAGTTAAACAAGAGCTAGCACAAACATAGCCAATTTTTGTACGAAAAATAGTTAAGCTAATCAACGGATAGTTAAACTACAAAATTCATAACAAAACAATCAGTTTTAACTCGTAATTCGTCTGAAAGTCAGACAAAAAGGCATTCAAAACAGAAAAAAAACCATCGAGTGGTTCCATTCATCAATCGTACCCTTTATTATCGCTGAACACTTCGCTTTGGCAACAGGGGCATCATAGATTTCATGCACCAATCTGTCTCATTATTTATAGGCCTACGTTATTTACGTGGGCGTGCTGCGGATAAATTTGGGCGTTTCGTTTCCAGTTTATCTGCTATTGGTATCACACTGGGGGTGGCGGCATTGATAACCGTCACTTCAGTGATGAATGGGTTCGAGCGATCTTTACAAGATAGCATACTTGCTTATATGCCGCAGGCAATTTTAACATCTGCCTCTGGAAATATAGACCCAGCAAAGTATCCAATAACTGGTCTACAGCATTTAAACGGTGTCAGCCATATCGCACCTATTGTGCAATCTGACGTGGTATTACAAAGCCGAACCAATGTTGGCGTTGGCGTCATGGGGGGGATTGAACCTGAAGAACCTTCTCTGTTATTGGATAAACTGGTTGTTGGGCAACGCAGTGACCTTAAAGAAGGCAGTTATAATGTTTTTCTGGGGAATAAACTTGCAGAAACGCTCGGGGTAAAACGTGGTGATGAAGTCCGCTTAATTATACCTGGGGTGAGTCAACTAACACCAATGGGGCGCATTCCTAGCCAGCGCCTATTTACTGTGGCGGGTATTTTCCAAACAAATGGGGAAGCGGATACAAGTGAACTTGTCGTAGCACAACAAGATGCCGCACGCATGTTACGTTATCCTACAGGGCATATTACTGGGTGGCGTTTATATTTGGATGAGCCCCTAAAGGTTGATGTTCTAAGTCAGCAAGCGTTGCCGAATGGCTTAGTATGGAAAGATTGGCGAGAGCGTAAAGGGGAGTTTTTCCAAGCCGTTCGCATGGAAAAAAATATGATGGGGTTATTGCTCAGTTTAATTATTGCGGTGGCGGCATTCAACATTATTACTTCACTATCATTGTTAGTGATGGAAAAACAAGGTGAAGTCGCTATTTTAAAAACCCTTGGCCTCAAACGTTGGCGAATTTTAATGATTTTTATGATCCAAGGCGCTGGAGCGGGAGTGATTGGTTCACTCATTGGCACAATATTAGGTACGATACTTTCTAGCCAACTGAATGTCATTATGCCGCTGATTGGTTTATTACCAAAAGGTGTCTCTTTACCGATTGTGCTTGATTACTCTGGTATTTTAATTATTGCACTTAGTGCAATACTGATTTCTCTGCTGGCAACGCTTTATCCTTCCTGGCGTGCAGCAGCGGTTCAACCTGCTGAGGCGTTACGTTATGAATAAACAACCACTTCTGGTCTGTGAAAATTTAAGTAAAACATATCAAGAAGGGACATTGTCGACGCAAGTGTTGAAAAATGTCAGTTTTTCCATGGGGCTGGGGGAAATGATGGCTATCGTGGGAAGTTCTGGTTCGGGTAAAAGTACCTTATTACATTTACTGGGTGGGTTAGATACTCCTTCAGAAGGGAATGTTATCTTTCGTGGCCAGCATATTAATCAATTATCTTCAGATGAGCGAGCTGCTATTCGTAATAAAGATTTAGGTTTTATTTATCAATTTCATCACCTTTTACCGGATTTTACCGCCCTTGAAAATGTGGCGATGCCTTTATTAATTGGTGGTATTGCGAAAGAAACTGCATTTTTGAAAGCCACTGAAATGCTAGAAGCGGTTGGGCTAGCGCATCGAGCTGGGCATCGTCCTTCTGAATTATCAGGAGGAGAGCGCCAGCGTGTTGCTATTGCAAGGGCGTTAGTGAATGAGCCTGCACTGGTTTTAGCGGATGAGCCTACCGGTAACCTTGATTTACGTAATGCAGATGCCATTTTTGAATTGTTGGGGGAATTAAACCGAACACAGCGGACTGCATTTTTAGTGGTCACCCATGATATGACACTGGCTCGCCGGTTATCTCGCCAATTGGAAATGCGTGATGGGCATTTGCAGCAGGATATTACCTTGGGGGCGCGGTAATGTCTAAGTTGCCTCTTTCACTACTCACAGCGCTGCGTTTCAGCCGTGGTCGCCGCCGAACAGGGATGGTTTCGTTAGTTTCGATAGTTTCAACGTTGGGTATTGTTCTTGGGGTTGCGGTGTTAATTATTGGTTTGAGCGCGATGAATGGCTTTGAACGCGAATTAAATAACCGTGTGTTATCTGTTGTTCCCCATGGGCAAATTTATGCTGTTAAACCACCCTATAAGGATTTGGAATTTGCTGAACAAGTTATCCGGAAAACGCCAGGGGTTGAAGGCGTTAGCCCTTACATTAACTTTACAGGGTTACTTGAGCGTGGTGCAAATTTAAAAGCAATCCAAGTGATGGGGGTTTCACGAGAAACTCAGCCACAAGTCAGTGCATTACCACAATTCATTCTTAATAATGCTTGGCAGCATTTTGAAGCGGGCAAACAATCGATTATTTTAGGCCAAGGTGTGGCTGATGCATTAAATGTGAAAGTTGGGGATTGGGTGACAATCATGATCCCAAATACCGATGCCAGCTTAAAAATTCAGCAGCCTAAGCGTATTCGTGTACAAGTAACAGGTATTTTTAAGCTTAGTGGCCTGCTTGATCACCAACTAGCACTCGTTCCTCTCGCAGATGCACAAGAATATCTCGACTATGGTGATGGTGTGACGGGGTTTGAAATCAAAGCCACAGACCCATTTATTGCCGATCAAGTCGTTTATGATGCAGGCTTGAAAACTATGCATCATGTTATTGTAAAAAGTTGGATAGGTGATTATGGTTATATGTACAATGATATCCAAATGGTTAGAAGTATCATGTACTTAGCTATGATATTGGTGATTGGCGTCGCGTGTTTTAATATTGTTTCTACTCTTGTTATGGCGGTTAAAGACAAAAGTAGTGATATCGCGGTATTGCGCACCTTAGGGGCAAAAGATAGGCAGATTCGTGCTATTTTCTTATGGTATGGTTTGTTGGGGGGGCTGGTTGGTTCTCTGATTGGTGCTGTACTTGGGGTCGTCATATCTTTAAATTTAACACCAATGATTAAGGTTATAGAGGCTATTGTTGGTCATCCAATTTTATCGGGTGATGTCTATTTTATTGACTTTTTACCTTCTGAATTGCATGTCATGGATGTGGTTTATGTTTTAATTACAACCATTGTATTAAGCTTACTAGCCAGTTGGTATCCTGCTCGCCGAGCGAGTAAGTTAGACCCTGCGCGTATTCTCAGTGGGCAATAGTTATTAGGGTTAGAGAGCCAATGATTTTTAGGGTATAAATCCAAAAATTTATTGGCTCTTTATATAATCACTGTGCTGTTAAAAACATTTGTTTATAACTACGAGTTTCTACCATCGCTTCTGTAAAACCATACTGTTTGGCGGTCGTCATCAACGTTTGATATAAACTATCCAGTAAGTCCTGCTCATCAGTCATAATGGCAAACTCAGCAAACCAGCCGATCCCACTCAAGTGATCAATTGTGATGTGGATATCATTCAGAAAATAAATGCTTCTTATTTTAGTTGTGGTTAAGTAGCAATGATATCCCAATGTCGTTAACATGTTTTGCACATGGTTGCAGTCATCAATATTAATGGCTTTGCATTCAGAAGCTCCAGGGCCTTTGACTATCCACAACTTTATGCCTGATGGCACCATTTCACGTACGCACATACTGACGTTCTTGTCAGCCAGCGGTGAATGTAGGTTTTCATAGAAATAATCTGTCTCTGTATTATTTTCCGTAAATGGCTCAGCTAAATCGGCTCTTATTTTGTGTAAGAAGGTGTCGGGATCCGATAATTGAAATTTAATTTCAGCTTCATATTTACCGACAAAATGTTGGCTCATGTAGAGTTCCTTGGTACTAGTCTTTTAGGCTATTGATGGTAACACAAAGCAGAAATCGACGAGGGAGATAAAGATGAAATTAGTGAATAGATAAGTGCCTAGATGTTTAAATTAGGCACTTTAAGTATAAATTTTACCGTTTATTTCTTGGTCATTTTATCTAGATAGCCCATCACAAATGCAGATAATACAAAGGTTAAATGGATGATGACATACCACATCAGTTTGTCATTTGAGACGCTTTTTAAGTCCATGAAGATTTTTAATAGGTGAATAGAGGAAATTGCCACAATGGAGGCCGCGACTTTATTTTTTAATGATGATGCGTCCATTTTACCTAGCCAGCCTAGTTTTTCACTGCTGTCAGGGATATCCATTTGGGAGACAAAGTTCTCATAACCTGAAAACATTACCATCACCAATAAACCACCGACTAATGCCATATCAATCAATGATAATAGCGTCAAAATTAAGTCTGCTTCAGGAATTGAAAGGATATTTGGCAAAATATGGTATAGCTCTTGAAAGAACTTAATGGTTAAAGCCAATAGTGTCAGTGAAAGCCCAAAATAGATAGGCGCTAAAATCCAACGTGAAGCATACATTGCTCTTTCAAAAAACTTTTCCATGAAATCCCTTGTAGTGGTGAGTTAATAACACAGTAAAATCTGCGAGGCGTATTTTAGCGGTAGCGAGAGTGAAGATGAAAGGTTTTTTTATTGTTTTGCCATTGTGGATGTTTTGTGGCGTATTTATGAAATAAAGATGTCATTTTTATGAATAAAAAGTGACAAAATCGATACCTTCGATATTTTTATTTGCATTCAGCAAGATGATGCGTTTTAGTATGTTAACATTTAGATAATGTCATCAGTTATGGTAAGGAAATAGTTAGTCTGCCAATAAAATAAGCACTTGGAGCTTGATTATTTTAATAATTTCACACAATCAGCATTTCTAAATTCATGTCATAATGACATGGTAAAAAGCAGTTAATATTTAATATGATATAAATTTATTGGTTATATAGATGAAAGGAAGCTTTGATGTTGCGATTTCGTTATAGGTTAAAAAAAGCTCGCAAGAATAAATGTATACGCCGCCAGCGACTTCGCAATCGGTCTTTTTATATAGATAATAGATTGGATAACATGAAAAAGGTCAATATTGTCGTTTTAACAGGAGCGGGTATTTCAGCTGAATCTGGGATCCAAACATTCCGTTCTGCGGATGGATTATGGGAAGAGCATCGCGTTGAAGATGTGGCAACACCTGAAGGTTTCGAACGTAACCCTGAATTAGTACAACGTTTTTATAATGAACGGCGTCGGCAGTTACAGCAAGAAAATATTAAGCCTAACGCCGCTCACTATGCACTTGCTCAGCTTGAAGAGCTTTTTGGTGACCGCTTTTTGTTAATTACGCAAAATATAGACAACTTGCATGAAAGAGCGGGAAGTCAGCGAGTTATCCATATGCATGGTGAACTATTAAAAGTTCGCTGCAACTGGTCAAATCAAGTATTGGAATGGAAAGGGGATTTATCTGCCGATGACCGCTGTCATTGTTGCCAGTTTCCTCAGCCGCTCAGACCCCACATTGTTTGGTTTGGTGAAATGCCAATTGGAATGGATTATATTTATCAATCCCTTGAATCTGCGACTATTTTTATTTCAATTGGGACATCTGGTCATGTATACCCTGCGGCAGGTTTTGTTCATGAGGCTAAATTACATGGGGCACATACGGTCGAACTTAATTTAGAGCCTAGCCAAGTGGAAAGTGAGTTTGATGAGAAACACTATGGTTTAGCCAGCAAAGTCGTTGTTGAATATATCAATAAGCTTATTACAGAGTTACAGGTTAAAAATATAGCGCAATAAGCTTTCAATACATAATAATATAAGGGGAAACGTATTGTTTTCTCTTATAGGTTAGACATTTGTATCCATCATGGCCGGCATCGTAATCTCTTTGACGCAGGTTGCATTGCTCGTACTGGTGATAAAGCGTACGGCATTGACAACATCTTGTAATGGGATTAGCTGTCCATTACTTTTTTCAATGACTTCGTCGGCAGGAACCGTTAATGGGTATTCAGTTGCTAGATAACCTAAGTTTATGACTGATATTGCTATTTTATCTTCACGCAGTGTTTCTCTTAATGACTGTGCTATGCCTCTGAGGGCATATTTCGTGGCGGAAAAGGCGACTTCTTTGCCATTATGGTTATCTAGGCCCCATGTGGAACCGATCAATATAATCTTGCTATTTTTCGCTAAACGTAAATTGGGTAATAGTGCTTTTAAATTTAATAAACAAGCACTGATATTGGTTTGAATCATATTGAGCAGCTCAATGTCATCAGTCGATTCAAATTGGTATTCTTCACTAAAAGCCAGTTTCTCCCAAATACCCACATTATAAATTAAGGTATGAATAGGTTGATCCTGAATAATCTGCTTAATGGCATTCGCGCTATGAATATCATTTAAATCAGCAGGGATCCACGTAAAGTTAATGTGTTCAAAAGGAGGCTTTGAGCGAGACACTCCATAAATATGGTCTGCTTTTTCAGGAAATCCTTCGACCAATGCTTTACCTAAGCCTTTACTAACACCATAAATTAAACATGTTTTTGACATGAATTTTCCTGTTAACGAGTAAAATTTCGTTTTGTTTATTAATTAGCTAATAAATAAAATAATAAGACTTCATATATAGCATACTATTTCAATTTAATGATTGATGATTCGTGTAGTGGGTGAGTGATATTTAACCAAATGAGAGGTAATTAGGTAACAAATAAATAATAACCTACTAATTAATACAATTTGATTATTACCCTTATTTATTATAGGTATTGATTGCCAGTGTAATAGGTAGCTTACAAAAATTACGCTAAAAAATAAATTTCACTAACGATTTCCTGCAAAAAATAGAGAGCATTAACAGGAAAGCTGATTTGAAACAATAATTGAATCTGTGATCTTTCCCATAATATGGACATTGATATTTTAGGGGGAAGGGTATGGACAAACTCTTAGAGCGGTTTTTTGAATATACCGCTTTCGATACACAATCAAAACTAAACGCCAAAACAGTGCCTAGCAGCGCAGGACAGCTAAAGTTTGCTCGTGCATTAGTTAACGAGCTGAATGAATTAGGTTTTGAAAAAATAACGCTTAGCGATCAAGGTTGTGTGATGGCTTATTTACCGTCAAACGTTGATTGGGATGTTCCTACTATTGGGTTTATTTCACATTTAGACACAGCACCTGATTTTTCAGGTAAAAATGTGAGTCCACAAGTCCTCGAAAATTATCGAGGGGGAGATATCGCGTTAGGTATAGGTGATGAAGTGCTATCCCCAGTGATGTTTCCAGTGCTGCATGAAATGATTGGCAAAACCCTCATCATGACCGATGGCAAAACCTTACTCGGTGCCGATGATAAAGCGGGTATCGCAGAAATAATTACAGCTCTAGTACGTTTAAAGGGTAAGAACATTCCTCATGGTAAAATCTGTCTTGCATTTACCCCTGATGAAGAGATAGGGCGTGGGGCTCGTCATATCGATTTTAAACAATTTGATGCATTGTGGGCCTATACCGTCGATGGTGGTGGTGTTGGTGAGTTAGAGTATGAAAATTTTAATGCAGCCAACGTTTCTATTAAAATTGTTGGCAATAACACGCATCCCAGTACAGCTAAAGGCGTAATGGTGAATGCATTAGGGCTAGCGAACCGTATTCATTCGATGTTACCACCTGATGAAACACCTGAAAACACCGAAGGTTATGAAGGCTTTTATCATTTAACATCGTTAAAAGGGACAGTAGAAAAGGCAGAATTGAATTATATTATTCGTGATTTTGACTTAGCGGGCTTTGAAGCTAGGAAGAAAAATATCATTCGAATTGCTGAAAAAGTTGGTGAAGGGTTACATCCAAGCTGCTATATCGAACTGACACTTGATGATACCTATTATAATATGCATAAAGAGGTCATGAAGTACCCACATGTTATTGAATTAGCAAAGCAAGCAATGCTTGATTGTGGTATTGAGCCAATTATCCAACCCGTCCGGGGTGGTACTGACGGTGCGCAGCTTTCACATCGTGGTTTACCGTGCCCAAATATTTTCACAGGTGGCTATAACTTCCATAGTAAACATGAATTTATAACACAAGAGGGTATGGAGCAGGCAGTTAGTGTGATCATGCGTATTGCGGAATTAACGGCTATTCACGCAAGGCAATCATGATATTTCATGATAAACAAGCGTGCTTATAACAATAAGCACGCGTAAATTTGCTATTGAAATAATACAGAAACGCCACTAAGCGCCAGTAAAACACCCATGACTAAATTAAAGCGTTTTAATGTCTTAGGTTGTTTTAGCTTTTCTCTTAATTTACTGCCAAACATCGCCCAAATAGCAACACATGGCCAGTTGATGGCCGCAAATATAACGGCAACCTGTACCATTGATAAATAGGGGGCGTTTATATTGGTATACATCGCTATTCCTGAAATAGCCATCATCCATGCTTTAGGGTTTATCCATTGAAATAATGCTGCTTCTAAGAAAGTTAGCGGCTTAATTTCCTGGTTATTTGATTGTGCAACTGAATGGCTAATAGTCGTTTTCCATGCAAGCCAGAACAAATAAATAATTCCAAAATATTTTAATACTGAATAAGTTATAGGGGATGATTGGAACAATGCCCCGACTCCTAGCCCGACAGCAAACAGCATAATAAGAAAACCAATTGATACCCCAAATGAATGCGGTAATGTCTTGCTAAATCCAAAATTAATGCCTGAAGCAAGTAACATAATATTATTTGGACCTGGCGTTATGGATGTCACAAAGGAAAACAATGATAAAGCTAAAAGTGTTTCTAAGTTCATATTGTTATCATCTTTAAAAGGGTAATTAATGCTGCGTGAGAATGATAATAGTGAAGTAAAAACAGTTTAGGATTGAATTAAAGAATGTGCTTTATCTTTGCGTGCTTACGGGCACGTAAGGATCATAATATGAGTATGTAATTGGAGAAATAAAATATATAAAAAATAAATAAGTTAGTTATTAATAAGGGGGGTTAATTGGCAATTAGCGGTTTTCATCAATAGGGAGGAGAGTCTTGTCATATTATACTGAGAATATTATTTTTAATAAAAGACCCATAATTAATGAGCCCTTACACAAAATACAAATTTAACATTAAAGGTATTGATTAATCATCAAAATACCAATAACCATTATTGACGAGTGCGGTAAGCAGTGCGATAAAATTAACGTCATCAATGGCATCAGCTAAAATTTGGCTATTAACGGCATCATAACGACATAAGCTATCAGCAGCCTCATAACACTCGGTTTCTAAGCATTCTCCATTAACAAAAAATTGGTCGCCAACGCGCAATGCTCTGAGACCATTTAATTTGTATAAGGTTTCTTGCTGAGTTTTCAGTAAATCATAAATTTCTTCTTGCTCATAAGGTGGTTCAGGTGGAGCAATGTCTAATTCATGACGTGATTGTGAGATAAACTCACCTAGCCATTTACGAAATAGCTCAGGGTCATTAATCAGTGATTCCATCATTTCGCGCAGTTTAATTTGTTCACCTTGCAAGATCTCAGCAGGGTTATCTCGGAATGATAAATCAGGATCGCTATAACGATAACTGCCTAAGTCATTAGAAATTAGGTGATCGGCAAAACTACTGAGCAGCTCACGAGTATTTGGGGCACGGAAACCAACTGAGTAATTTAATGAAGGCTCAATGGCGTAACCTTCATGTGGAAACCCAGGTGGAATATATAAAATATCGCCGGGTTCCATTTCTTCGTCGATGATGGCGTCAAAAGGTTGAACTTGTAGTAAGTCAGGGTGCGGGCAATGTTGTTTCATTGGGATTTTTTCACCCACTCGCCAATGACGACGGCCTTCACCTTGAATAATAAACACATCGTATTGGTCTAGGTGAGGACCTACACCACCGCCGGGGACTGAGTAGGAAATCATTAAGTCGTCCATCCGCCAGTCCGAAAGCACGCGAAATGGTTTCATTAATGCAGAACTTGGATGATGCCAGTGGTCAACTGCTTGAACTAAAATAGACCAATTCTCTTCGCCAAGGTGGTCATAGCTTTCAAATGGTCCGTGACCAACCTGCCAAACCCCTTCTTTATGGCTAACCAAACGGCTATCAACCTCATCTTCCATCGCCAAACCTGCAAGTTCATCAGGCGAGATAGGATCAATAAAATTTGCAAACCCTTTTTTGATAAGCAGTGGGCGCTTCTGCCAGTGACTGTCGAGGAAACTCTGCCAGTCGAGATTTAGTTTGTAATCCATCTTATTGTCCCTTGGAGCTGCTAAGTATTGCTAATCAGTTTATTACAATATACCCGGTCCTAATACCGCAAAATGACCTATATGTGTGTAATGGTATGCTGTTAAATAAACTTTCTGAGAAACGGGTATTAAAGGTTTATCTTGAGAGTGAACCAAGTACATTACCCTAAATTACTATTTATAAAACACTTCATAAATAGTATACCGGAAATGGTTTGTAAAATAGGGGACAAGTGGACGCATATCACAGATTAACTATCTTCAATCATAGATTGCTGCCTAAATGTGACGGATAAACGAGCACCACCAAGCGGGCTGTCACTAATTGTGATATCTCCCTCGTATTGGTCGATAATATCCACTGCAATGGACAAACCTAAACCTTGACCGGGGCGAAGGGTGTCTGCACGTTGCCCACGAAGGAAAATCAAACTACGTTTGCTTTCGGGCACGCCTGGGCCATCATCATCAACAACCAATGTTAAGCTATCAGTTCCGGCAATAGCACTAACTTCGACGAATTCAAGGCAATATTTACACGCGTTTTCCATGATATTCCCCATCACTTCCATAAAGTCATTTGGTTGACCCAGCCAAGTTGTTTCAGGAGAAACATTAACCGTAATAGAAACACCTTTGTGTTGGTAAACTTTATGGAGGGCACTCGCAAGGCTGTCTAATATTGATGGAACAGATGAAATTTCGCGCAGCATCATATTTTCATCACCTTGCGTTGATGCGCGGTGCAAATAATAACCAACCTGTTGAGATATACGGCCAATTTGTTCGAGCATGATGGGTTCAGCCTGCTCAATATTCATTTGCTTACCTGAACGAAGAAGCCGCAGTGTTGACTGTAAAACGGCTAAAGGCGTCTTTAAACTGTGTGTTAAATCAGAAAGTGTCGTGCGGTATTTGCTGTAACGTTTACGTTCATTCGTTAATAAAATATTAAGATTACGTACTAGCCCACGAAGCTCATACGGAGGGTTCTCATCCAGTGTATCTCGTTCACCTTTTTCTAGGCTACTTAGTTGTGATACTAATGATTTAATTGGCCGTAGGCTCCAATAGGCCGCTAACCATAATAGTGGGATAACTAAGATTAGGTTAGCCAGTAACACATAACCGAACCATTCCCAAACTAAACCCGTATTTTGTAAGTCTTGTGGTAGTGTATCAACAACGACAATGGTGAGCGGAGGTAGGTTTTCACTAGCTGCATATTGGTTGACGGACACGGAGTGAGTAAGCGGTTCGTCGTCGTTATCCATGTCATCTAATTTTGTATTGAATTCGGGGTTGTCATCTAGGAGTTGACGAGTTTCGCGAATGTCTGTATCAATTTCATATAATCCTTCTTTTTTAAGCCAGTCATTACGGATCAGCCGTTCAACGCTAGGTACATCACGTTGGCGCCATAACACGAGCCCTTGCTCATCATAAATAATGACCAAAGTCGGGTTGTTTAACGTGAAATTTGGGGGGACGCGAATGTCAATTTTATGGTTTTGCCATTGAGCTAGGCTATAAATTAAGTTACTTTGGCTACGTAATAGGGTGTAAGTGGTTTTATCGAAACTAATCAAATACCCCAAAATCGCGACGATGCCGTAGGATAAGGTGAGTGCCAAGATCACCGCGGATGTTGCACAGAGAAAACGTGCTCGTAGCGAAAGGGGTTTGAACTTAAATTTACGTAGCTTCATATTAGCCATTCACATCAAAACGGTAGCCTTGACCACGTACTGTGACAATTACATCATCACTATGAAATTGTTGGATTTTTTTGCGTAAACGACCCATTAAAACATCAATGGTATGACTTTCTCTGAGCTCGGCATCTGGATAAAGCTGGCGCATTAACGAGTCTTTGCTAACCACTTTCCCATTGTTGCGTAGTAGCGTTTCAATGATAGTGTATTCAAAAGCGGTTAATTTGACGGTTTCGCCATTAACGGTAAATTCTTTGCGTGATAGGTCAATCACGAAATTGCCTAATTCGAGTACTTGTGAAGCAAGACCACTATTTCTGCGCATCAAAGCTTGCATACGGGCGACCAGTTCTTCTAACTGGAAAGGTTTAGTCACGTAGTCATCAGCACCACTGTTTAGCGCTTGTACTTTTTCTTGCCAACTTTCCCGAGCAGTTAATACTAATAGTGGAATATTGACGTGCTCGCTACGCCAGCGTTTGATCATAGAAAGCCCGTCTTCATCAGGTAAGCCCAAATCAACAACTGCGATATCTGGACAGCTTTCGTGCAAAAAGTAATCAGCTTCTTTTGCGTCTTCAGCTGAATCAACCTGATGGCCAAGCTCTTTAAGCTGGACGGTTAAATGGTGACGAAGTAACGCATTGTCTTCGACAATAAGAATACGCATCGGAAACCCTCATATTGAAAAGAGATAGCTATAACTTATCAGATAGTAGCACTAGATACGCTATGGTAAAAAGAGTTCTGAATAACGATAAGGGATTAAGTAAATATAAATCAAACGAAGCGGAAATATAATTTATCTATATTTAGCTTTAAATAGCTTAGTATGATAGATAGAGCAGGGAATTCAAAATGATAATTAAAAAAGGCGACTTATAAGCCGCCTTTTTTGAAAACATGGAAGCTATTTTAGCTCGTCGATAAAAGTGACAGCGTAACCAATGTAGTTAGCTGGCGTCATTTCTTTCAAACGTGCTTTTTCGTGCTCTGGCAGGTCTAAACTATCAATAAATTGTTTCATACCTTCAGCGGTAACACGTTTACCGCGGGTCAATTCTTTGAGCTTTTCATACGGTTTTTCAATACCATAACGGCGCATTACAGTTTGAATTGGCTCAGCCAATACTTCCCAGTTTTGGTCTAATTCATCCAGTAAATGTTGTTCATTCACTTCTAATTTATTCAAACCTTTCATGGTTGATTGATAAGCAATCAATGCATAACCTAAGCCGACACCGAGATTACGTAATACTGTCGAGTCAGTTAAGTCGCGCTGCCAGCGAGAAACAGGGAGTTTGCTAGCTAAATGACCTAAGACGGCATTGGCTAAGCCTAAATTACCTTCAGAGTTTTCGAAATCAATCGGGTTGACTTTGTGTGGCATGGTAGAGGAACCAATTTCACCTGCGATTGTTTTTTGTTTGAAGTGATTTAATGCGATGTAGCCCCAAATATCACGGTCGAAGTCTAACACGATAGTGTTAAAGCGAGCGACGCAATCGAATAGCTCAGCAATATAGTCATGAGGTTCAATTTGCGTAGTGAATGGGTTCCATTGAATGCCTAAAGAGGTAACGAAGGTTTCGCTGAATTCGTGCCAGTTAACTTCAGGATAAGCGACCATATGTGCATTATAGTTACCGACTGCGCCATTGATTTTACCCAGAATTTCAACTTGTTGTAGCTGGCGGAATTGGCGCTCTAAACGATAAGCAACGTTCGCAAACTCTTTACCAATGGTGGACGGGGTTGCAGGTTGACCGTGAGTACGTGAAAGTAACGGTAAATTGCGGTACTCATGAGCCATTGTTTTGATTTTATCAATGATTTGACGCCATTGTGGCAGCAAGACTTCTTCACGAGCGGTTTTCAGCATTAATGCGTGAGAGAGGTTATTGATATCTTCTGAAGTACAAGCAAAGTGAATAAATTCAGAAACTGCATGAAGAGCAGGGATGTCCGCTACCTTTTCTTTTAGAAAGTATTCTACAGCTTTCACATCATGGTTAGTTGTGCGTTCAATTTCTTTGATACGCATTGCGTCTTTTTCACAGAAGTTCGCGACAATTTCATCCAAGTAAGCGATTGCGTCAGGGGCAAATGCAGGAACTTCTTTGACTTGAGCGGTTGCAGCCAGTTTTTGTAGCCAGCGAACTTCAACTTGTACGCGAAATTTCAGTAAACCAAACTCACTAAAAATAGTGCGTAACGTGCTGACTTTATCACCGTAACGGCCGTCAATCGGGGATACAGCGGTCAGTGAGGATAATTCCATTGGTAGCAACTCCAGATTTAAAGGTGAGACAAAATATCTTTCGCCTGATTAGCCAGACGATTGCGAGAGAACATGAGTTGAATGCGACTTCCACCAACTTGTTGCCAAAGCACTGCGCAACGAATGCCAGCGAGCAAGGTGGCTCTAACTTTTGCTTGAACGAGTGTGTTTTTTAGGATGTCAGGGGAACCAGTGACCTGAATTCGCGGTCCAGCTGGGCTGACTACATCTACATAAATACCCGCAAGTGCGTTAAACACGCCTTCAGAAAGTGGTTCAAAATAACCCGCTTGGCGTTCAAATTGCTCAATACGTTGGCCCAGCTGGTTCATCGCTTCTTGGTTTTTATTGAGGCGACGTTCAAGCGTCATAATGCTTAACATATATCGCGTCATTTCAGCCGATAAACCACTGTTACCGCCAGTCAGCATACCTAACATGGCACTGAGGCCCGTCTTTAAATTTTCGGCATCATTACCAAATACATCCAAAGTGGATTTTGGATTCATATTGGTGAGGCTATTGACCATGGTTTCAGTGTCTTTCTCAAGACAAACACCTTCATGTGCGAGTTTTTGAACCATCGCGCTTGCTTGGCAGATACCCGCTAAAGCAAGCGTAATGTCATAATAGTTTTTTGCCACATTTACTCCTGAATACGGGCTTCAATAATACCGCCACCGAGACAAACTTCATCGATATAAAATACAGCGGATTGACCTGGAGTGACAGCCGCGACTGGGTAGTCAAAAGTAACTTCAATGCGATCATCACTTAATGGGGTAATCGTACAAGGGATATCTGCTTGACGATAACGTGTTTTTACTACGCAACGTAGTGGCTCAGTCATGGTTTTCCGGTCAACCCAATGTAATTGCTGAGCAATTAACCCAACAGACATCAAACGAGGGTGTTCATGGCCTTGAGCTACGATAAGAATGTTGTTTTCGACGTCTTTATCGACAACATACCAAGGTTCTTCGGAGCCCTCTTTTGTACCACCGATACCGAGACCTTTTCGTTGCCCTAAAGTGTGGTACATCAAACCTTCATGTTGACCAATTGTTTCGCCATCAACAGTGATGATAGGGCCAGGCTGAGCGGGTAAGTAGCGGCCTAAAAAGTCGCGAAACTTACGCTCACCAATGAAACAGATCCCCGTGGAGTCTTTTTTCTTTGCAGTAACTAAGCCAATTTCTTCCGCAATACGGCGTACTTCAGGTTTTTCGAGTTCACCAACGGGGAAAAGGCTTTTAGCTACTTGTTCGTGGCTCAGAGTATATAAAAAATAGCTTTGGTCTTTGTTGTTATCTAAACCACGTAATAATTGGCTTTTACCATTGATATCACGGCGGCGCACATAGTGACCAGTAGCAATGTAATCTGCGCCTAAATCTTCAGCCGCAAATTCTAAGAAAGCTTTAAACTTGATTTCTTTGTTGCAGAGAATATCTGGGTTCGGTGTGCGGCCTGCTTTGTATTCAGTTAAGAAATGTTCGAAAACATTGTCCCAATATTCAGCAGCGAAATTAATGGTATGAAGTTCAATACCCAGTTTGTCACACACAGCTTGTGCATCGGCAAGGTCAGTAGCAGCTGAACAATATTCTGTGTCGTCATCTTCTTCCCAGTTCTTCATAAACAGACCAGCAACCTGATACCCTTGTTGCTGTAGCAAGTAAGCGGATACAGAGGAGTCAACACCACCGGACATCCCGACGATGACTTTTTTTTGGCTGTTATCTGACATGGTACTATTATTTGACATGGAAATATCTCACTGCGGAAAAATCAAGCCCCATACTTTAGCATGTTGTTCCCGCATTACACCAGAGTTAGCAGGGAATATTATTGCTTGGTGAAATCTTCACCAAGCAGAAGTTAAGTACTTAAAGATAATGGTCGCCGTAAGCGGTTAAAATATCGAGAGGATAATGCTTTCCTGTGAGAAAACAGCGCAAACTTTCCGCCACTAATGGTGAACGCAGGCAGTTGCTATTTAGAATTTCTTGGGCAGTCAGCCAATGGCATTTGCTAATATCACTGTCTTGTGGCTGTGTCTCACAAATGGATTCAAGTTCTACGGCAAATAAAAAACGGATAAACTGAGTTTTATCTGGGGCAATCCATTGATGAATTTTAATTAATTGTGTTGGTGTGGCTTTGATTCCAGTTTCTTCTAGTAATTCACGTTCGGCGGCTTGCAAAATAGTTTCATCAGCTTCTAAATGCCCAGCTGGTTGATTCCAAGTGGGTTTATCATTTATCCACTCTTCCACGACTAAAAATTTGCCTTGAGCATGCACAACAGTTGCTACAGTCACATTAGGTTTAAACAACAGTTACCTCCTTCCATTCGCCAACTGAAAGATTTCCCAAATTAAATTCACCAATTTGATAACGAATTAGCCTAAGCGTTGGAAAACCTATATTTGCCGTCATACGACGGACTTGCCGATTACGTCCTTCATATAATGTAATTTTTAACCAGCTAGTTGGGATATTTTTGCGTTCCCGTATTGGCGGAGTTCTTTGCCATAGCCATTCAGGTTCGCCAACTAACTCGATTCCCGCAGGGAGTGTTGGACCATCATTTAATATTAACCCTTGCCGAAATTTTAGTAGTGCATCTTCATCGGGAATACCTTCTACCTGAGCATAGTATATTTTCCCTGTTTTTTTCTGTGGTTGAGTTAAACGTGCCTGTAGTTTTCCATCATTGGTTAAAATTAATAGCCCTTCACTGTCCCTATCAAGACGTCCTGCGGCGTATACATCGTTGATTGGAATATATTTTTTTAGTGTGTCGCGACCTTGTTCATCAGTAAATTGAGGAAGAACATCAAAGGGTTTGTTAAATAAAATGATTTTAGTTGATATTTGCTGTCTTACCGAAACACGCTTAGCGTTATGCTTTAAAGCAGTCGAGGGTGGCGAGTAACGATTTTTCTTCGGAACTGATTTTTTGTTCGGTCTGTTCATGGTCATTCAATGAGAATTTATTGGTTTTAATTTGCGGCGACTTATTTCATCTAGTGTAGGAGATTTAACGGTTTGATCCTAGAACGTATTTTTCATGGCGATGTAATATTTAATTAACAACTTTAAAAGCATTTAAATCAATAAAAACAATTTTCCATTTAAAAATAAGTACATATGGATTTGTTTGGATGGTGATAGTGTGAGCAAAACGTATTTTTAATTTGAGTTAACTTGCTAATATTATTTTTTGTGAGGGAAGTATTTTAACAAAAGTTGTGTCGTTCCCTCAAATGGGTTATTGACAACTTTTCATCGCGGTTTGATTTATTTCTAATAATGGAATGCTTAAATTAATTTATTGATTTAACAGTATTTATAAATAGATATTCGATTAACTTACAAGGTAAAACAGTACGTTAAATGCGATCGGCATTGAAGCTTAGATGAGTAATCATTGGCGTTCGACGCAGATTGAAGTAGTATTGACACGTCTCTTACAAAAAATTAACAAGCAAAATACGCAAGTGAAAGGAGAGGTTAATGGAAAGCAAAGTAGTAGTTCCGGCAGAAGGCGCTAAAATTACCATTGATGCAAAAGGCAAACTAAACGTTCCGAACAACCCAATTATCCCTTTTATCGAAGGTGACGGCATTGGTATCGATGTCACACCAGCAATGTTGAAAGTGGTTGATGCGGCAGTGAAAAAAGCCTACAACGGTGAGCGCAAAATTTCTTGGATGGAAGTTTACACCGGTGAAAAATCTACACAAATTTATGGTAAAGATGTTTGGTTACCAGAAGAAACTCTCGATTTAATCCGTGATTACCGTGTTTCAATTAAAGGCCCTTTAACAACTCCTGTTGGTGGTGGTATTCGTTCTCTGAACGTTGCATTGCGTCAACAACTTGACCTGTATATCTGTTTACGTCCTGTTCGCTACTACAAAGGCACTCCAAGCCCAGTTAAACAACCTGAACTGACTGATATGGTTATTTTCCGTGAAAACTCTGAAGATATCTATGCGGGTATCGAGTGGAAAGCGGGTAGTGCAGAAGCAGATAAAGTTATTAAATTCCTGAAAGATGAAATGGGTGTGACTAAAATCCGTTTCCCACAAGACTGTGGTATTGGTATTAAGCCTTGTTCAGAAGAGGGCACAAAACGTTTAGTTCGTGCTGCTATTGAATATGCTATTGATAACGGCCGTGATTCAGTGACTTTAGTTCATAAAGGTAACATTATGAAATTCACTGAAGGTGCATTTAAAGATTGGGGATACCAATTAGCACAAGAGGAATTTGGCGGCGAATTATTAGATGGCGGCCCATGGGTTAAAATTAAAAACCCTAAAACTGGCAAAGATATTATCGTTAAAGATGTTATCGCAGATGCTTTCTTACAACAAATCCTGCTACGCCCAGCAGAATACGATGTTATCGCTTGTATGAACCTAAATGGTGACTACATTTCTGATGCATTAGCAGCGCAGGTCGGTGGTATTGGTATCGCTCCTGGTGCAAATATTGGTTCTGAGTGCGCATTATTCGAAGCAACTCACGGTACTGCACCAAAATATGCAGGCCAAGATAAAGTTAACCCAGGCTCTATCATCCTTTCTGCTGAGATGATGCTGCGCCACATGGGCTGGACTGAAGCGGCTGACTTAATCGTTAAAGGTATGGAAGGCGCAATCGAAGCTAAGACTGTAACCTATGACTTCGAACGTCAATTAGAAGGCGCTAAATTACTGAAATGTAGCGAATTCGGTGACGCAATCATTAAACACATGTAATTTATTATATTGTGTAATTAATAACGGGAGCTTAATAGTTCCCGTTTTTTATTGTCACATTTGAAATGGTTATCAAAAAGTTATCAAAACGAATTATCAAAACCTATCCCAATATAGACTATCAAATAACTACTTTTACCCAATCTTTACCCCGGTCATCATTATATTTATCGGTCATTTTTTGCGATTTATGGCCCAGTAAATCTTTAGTGTTAATTCCTTGTTCTCGATAGAGCCTTTCTGATAAAGATCGTTGTTCATGAAATGAAGCTGGTGTTCCTTCACCCCAATCAATATCAGTTTTATTTCGTGCCTTCTTGAAATTTGTTGTTATTGTATTTGCAGTGACTTGGTCACCTCGATTTGCTTGAGAAGTTGTACGGAAATAATGGATTAGATATGGGCTGAGAACACGGTCTCTACATCTAGAAATAACATCCCTCAGCGACATGTTTAATGCATCAGATCTTAATGCTAGTGGAATAGCCAGTTTACTTCCTGTTTTTTCTTGCGTTACATGCAAATGGTCATCCCAAATATCACTAAATTTCATTGCTGAAATATCGCCAAGTCGCTGCCCGGTAATTACGGCTAATAACATCGCATTGCCTAAATACTTATGTTGCTTATCTGCTACTTCAAATATTTTTTGCCACTCATCTAAATTAAGGCGCTGGCGGGTAATTCGTCTTTTTGGTTGTTTAGTTGCGAGTGCAGGGTTATATCCTGGTGGGACTTCACCAGCATGCTGCGCCTCTTTGAACACATCGATTAATACAGATCGAATAACCTGAGCCATGCGATGTTGGCCATTAGATTTATATTCATCAAGTATTGATGCGATATCTCTCGCATCAACTGCAGGTAAAGGCTTCATTGCGAGAGAGTGGCGCATTAGGTCCACAGGTTTTCTTTTTTGCTTATATGTATTTTGTTTTATATCACCGTCAGCAAGGCGTTCCTCTTGTATTACCCAGTAGCGATCCAGCCAAGTATTTACGGTGATCTCTTTACCTTTAATTCTTGCTACTCTATCGCTGATCGCCATGACTTGACGGCTACGTTGTTCAGCTAACCGGTTATTAGCTTCAATCGCAATTTCACGAGCTTCAGCCTCATTGTCACCGAGGGCATGATATTTTCCAGTTATAGGGTGACGATAACGCCAATAAACCTTGTTAGCTTTTCTGCTAAATAGTGGGTAGAGATTAGGGATGTTGACGTTATTTTTACGTGGTCGGGCAGCCATCGTTTAAAATCCTTTGTAATTTTGGGTTATCACTCTTATTGATAACCGGTGATGTCAAATTACCGACTAAGTCGGCATCTTCTCTCACGCGCCAAATACCACCTTCTTTTTGTGCTGGTGGATAGAACAAGCCATTCCTAGCATAGCGTTGTAATGTCCCCAGGCGAGGAGGGCGACTTCTATAACGTTCGCTCGCCCATTCCTCCAAAGTTAGCATTTGCATAATTACCTCCACATTCTGCCGCATACAGACTTTTAATTTTTGACTATACTTATTAAGTAACACGCGATACTTGCTATTATTTGCCGGCATATTATATGTCGATTTTTTTTGCTAATTTCTTGTTTATTTATATCTTTGGACTAAGCTTAAGTAATTCTACAGTTACTTATATTCCTATAGAATGAGCTGATCCCTGTGTGTTAATTATTTACCGCTGAATTTATTGGCGGTATTTTTTTATTTATTGATTTGGTTTTAATTTAAATACAATAAATAACTATCACTCGGACTTATTATTATCAGCAAAAATTAGTTTATAAATTTCTTCACGATGGACACTAATATCTTTTGGGGCATCAATACCAATCCGCACTTGGTTACCCTTTACTCCTAAAATTGTAACTTTAATATCATCACCAATAACCACAACTTCGGTTGGTTTTCGAGTAAGAATAAGCATTCCCATACTAAGCACTCCACACAGTTAATAAGGTTGCCTGAACTAACTTATCCACATCAGGCGGCTGTGGTATTATTGTTATTCCGCAATAACAATAAGGATTAAAAATGTCTAAGAAAGATGATATCCCTGTATTTCCTATATCTGGCTACCAAATCGGACCCTTGAGAGGATATGACGCTTTAGTTATGAAACTACAGTATCTATCCTCGCCAATGCAGTCCTTAGACCAGGCTCAAGAAACTAATTTCTTCGCCTTAAGTCCTGATGTTGTTAGGGGGATCATTTCTGACCTCCAAAAACATCTTGAGACCCTTGAAAAGTCCGAGATTCAATCGCCTCAAGGGAAGAAGCATTAACTGTTGGGAATGCACTATAACCATGTTGGATAGTTTTCCCGAACGCATTAGCCTCTAGTTCTAGCGAATTTCTATCCAGCATTAAGACTTCAGTGGTTTTTACGATAAATGACAAGTAATCCGCAGCTACCGAGCCATCCGTTCTCAAATAACAAACCGTGGCGCCATTGATTTTCAACTCAATAATATTTCCTGTTGTTTTATCTGCTTTATTCGACATAGCTAGAACTCCACACAATTGAATTCAGTTAAGCACTAATAATGACTTGGCAGCGTTCAGATTGGTCGAAAATTTGCTCATCGAGCTTTTCCAATTGGCGCTGCAGGTCGACTTGCTTAGCTTTAAGTGCCGCTAGCTTTTGAAGTTCAGCGGCTTTTTCCATAATCCATGCCGCAGCATCTTCTTGCGACATAGCTACGCTAAAAGTAACGATTGGTTCATTTGAATTGGTTTGCATGAACTTTCCCTTAAGTTGTCAAAGTTGTTGTGAACAGTTTACTTCTCAGACATCCTTAAGTTGTAATTTAGTTGTATTGAATGAATTTGTCAACAACCTTATGTTGTTTTTTTGCGTAGTGAAAAGATAAGGCAGGAGAAAATAACTTCTCTAATTATGCTTAATGGGGTTTAGTCGAGTAGAAAAGACCACCCTTGTAACTGGAGGTGATTTAGTTACAAAAGGTGGCGGGTGATAATCTTAGATATCGGCAGGGGGAAAGAAATTATTATATGCTCTACCAGCTTCTAGAAGACCAGAAAACCCTCCCAATAACATGGACTCTAGTTACAGCTTCATTTCTTGGTAGTTGCTCATCGGGATACTCATCCCTATTGAAGCTACGTATTACCAAACCGCCATCAGGCCGATAAATCAAAATTTTAACTCGCAATAACACGCCATCCCTTATAGCGTAAAGGTCGCCATCTTTTATTTTTTTATTGCTAATATCAATGGCGACAAGATCGCCTCCATTCAACACAGGGAATAAGCTATTTCCAACTATTTTTACAATTCGCGCATTACTTGCACTGACACCATATTTACGCAATTCATCTCTGCGGAATGGGTATGTATATTCTTCAGACTCAATAACTTCGGCATTTGCGCCACAACCAGCAGCTAATTCAATATCAAGCACGGGGATATCCACAAAGTCAGCATCACTATAAGTTGGAACCTCTTCCCATTCCTTTACCTCATAGTCTGTTTTTTTTCCATTTTCGTCCCTAGCCCCAAACTGCAACCAATGGGCTGAAACATTAACTGCTTTGGCGATATCTGCAATTCTTCTTGGGGCATTTGTTTGTCCCGCCTCAATTTTTTGAATTGACTGCTGACTGACACCAACTTTCTCTGCAAGATCCGCTTGGCTCATTCCTGCTTTAACTCTTGCTTCTAACAACCGTTTAGCTATTGACATACATTTCCCTCCCTCGAAATTGTATTTTACAACTTTAAGTGTTGATATTTCCAACATCTAAAAGTTGTCAAAGTTGTTGTCATAGATTAAGATAAAGTTGTTATTTACAACTTTGGGGGAGTTATGGGGCATGTAACCAATGAATCATGCGTTGCTGGATTGCAAACAGCAATTATTGCGGCGGGTGGGCAAACGCAGCTAGCAAAACGTATTAGCGAGCTTCTGAATAAGCCAGTCAAGCAGCAACAAATCTGGAATTGGCTAAATAGAAACAAAAGGGTTCCAGCAGACAAAGTCCTTGTTGTTGAACAGGCATCAGGGGTTTCTAGAAGCAAATTACGTCCTGATTTATATCCATAACAATTAAAAGTTGTTATGGAATTTATCAGAGGAAAGTAGCTGTGTTAACTACCAACAAAACAACGGAATTGTAGATATGTGCAAACAAACATTAAAAGAAGTCGTGAAAGAGATGTGTAAGGCGTACCCCGGTGGACGTTCAGCGATGGCAGGTGCATTGGGTATGACAGAAACCACGTTCAATAACAACTTGTACGAGAAAAACGGCTGTCGTTTTTTTGAGCGTGAAGAGCTTGAGGCAATGGAGGATTTATCTAACACATCATTTCTTGCTGGATATTACGCAAACAGAAGAAATTTATTGCTGGTGGAAAAGATAAGCCCAGAGGATTTAGACGAACCCGAATTATTCAAATTACAAACTCGAGCATCAACAACTCGCGGCGAGTTAGTTGTATTCATTGGTAAAGCATTGGAAGACGGTGTTGTTGATAGGCATGAAGAAAAACAAATTATGACAATGTTGGATAGGGCAATCGCAAGCACTAGAGGAGCTATCAATGCGCTCATCAAATTACATAAGAAAGGTTGACGCCCCAGATATGCGGTCCGAGGCGTCGGGTGCTAATAACAACTTGTGTGGAGTAACTAGCATGAGCAGTGTAAACCAATTTCAATCAAAAAAGCAATTTAGATGCTTGCCTGTATCGAAATGTGGTCCGTTTCAATATGTAGAGATCATAACCTCAGCTGACGAGTCGGGCAACTACCAGACCGAACAACAATTGGTAGATAGCAAAGTCCTAAGAGATAGCTGGGCTAAATACTATTTCCGCAGTGGGAGAGAGGTTAGTGAGCAATGAAAAGCATAAAAACCTTAATCGTTACTTCCGAGATAAGCGAGGCCGTATTGTCCATGTTGTTGAGTGGGACAAACCAAGGCAACGGGTTGTTTTCATGCTCGATGACTATGAGCACCCCTGTTTTGAGCCCCTCGAACAATTCAAAAAATATTACACAGAAGTTAAGTAGGTAACAGCATGAGCGTAAAACTATCAAGTTATGTATGGGATGGCTGCGCAAGTGCAGGTTTGAAAATAACCTCTGTTGCGATAATGGCCCGTCTCGCCGACTTTTCAAATGATGATGGTGTCTGTTGGCCATCGGTACCGACAATTGCTCGTCAAATAGGTGCGGGTGAAAGTACTGTACGTACCGCTATTAAAAACTTAGAAAAAGCCGGTTGGTTATCAAGCGAAAAGCGCCGTAAAGGTAATCGTAACGCAAGTAATATCTATCAATTGAACGTTGATAAATTAGCTTCAGCGGCAATGGCCGCACTTTCTCAACCGCCAGTTTCTGATACGTCAAATTCTGACGCATCAAAATCTGTTGCATCAAAATCTGTCCCGTCAGAATCAAGCAAAAATAATCGTTTTGACCCGCCAGAATCTGGGGGCGATCCGTCAGTAACTTCAAAACATGATCCATTAGTAACTAACTCTTTGTCGCAGAATTCTTGCGAATCCAGCGACCAGTCAAAAATTGATTTTTTAAATCGTTACCCAGAGGCGGTGATTTACAGCACTAACTTTCAAAAATGGGGCTCAGCCAATGACCTCAAATGCGCGGAATGGTTATTTGAGCGCAAGTGCGAGGTATTCAAAGAACTTGGCCTGAAAGAACCTAAAGCCCCAAATCTTACTGATTGGGCTAACGAAGTTCGCTTGATGGTCAGCGTTGACGGGCATAGCCACAAAGAAATTTGCCAATTCTACAAACGCGTTATTCAAGATGATTTCTGGAAGAAAAACGTTCAGTGCCCAAGAACACTACGCAACCAGTGGGATGACCTCACATTGCGCCTTGCTGGTGAGCAAAAAGTTAAGGTCGATGCTGTTGAGCGTGATGAAGCATTCACAAGAATTATTGGTTCCCGTTCAAAACCTCAAAATCGTATTGAGGAAATTGCAAGTGAACTGGCTGGGAAATCAGGCGTTCGTCGCATGACGGACTTTGTAGGCCGCAAGGCATGGGCAGGTATTTGGCAACAAGCAGCAGAGCAAGCAGCGAAAGAGGTGACAGCATGATGCGTAGTGAAACTAAAACAATCTATTGTGTTGACGTTCTAGGCATGATTGCCATGTTCAAACAGCTACGTAAATGGCGCACTATTTGCAAGCTTCGTAACAGATGGAATCAATCCCGTTGTGATTTAGTGACTTGCAGGAAGTTTCGCCACTTAAACCATCATGCTGACCATTTTCAAGTTCAGCAGCGTTATAAGCATATGCGCGAGTATGTTAAATCCCACCAGCAGCGAGGCGTTATCTAATGGCTGTTTATTCAAGTAATACTGCTCCAGAAGATAAAGATTGCTGGCAAACACCTCAGTGGTTATTTGAAGCTTTAACGCTTGAGTTTGGTTTTTGGTTAGATGCTGCTGCAAGTGAGCAAAATGCTTTGTGCTCATATTTCTTAACTATAGAACAGAATGCATTACAAAGTGATTGGGTAAGTCGTGGCGCCATATGGTGTAACCCGCCTTACAGTAAGATAAAACCGTGGATCGTTAAAGCTGCGGAACAATGCACAAAGCAAAACCAACCAATAGTGATGTTATTGCCAGCGGATAAATCAACATCTTGGTACTCATTGGCGCTAAAAAGCGTTGATGAAGTTCGAACTATTATCGATGGCCGTATTAATTTTGTTGATCCCAATACTGGAAAAGAGAAAAAGGGCAATAGTAAAGGCTCAATTCTTCTTATCTGGCGTCCATTTGTAGAGCCAAAGGCAATTGGGACACACGTCTCAAAAAATCGTTTGATGGAGATAGGCAAAGCAATCTTAGGGGAGGTGGTATGACTCCTTTGTATCTAAGAATCGCGAGCGAATTCAAAGCAGGTAACGAAATAACAACCAAGAAAATCAGAAGTATATATGCATCATCTAATAATCATACAAAAATCACGGTAGATTTTTTGCTCAGAGCTAAAGCGATAAATAAAACAGGAAGAAAAGAAGGAGCTTTTAGTATTTATGTGCTTCAGCAAGATGCATATGAGAAAACAGTCGAACTAGACAATAAAAGCAAGAGATATAGAGCAAAAACAAATCGGCATGTTAAGTGTGATGTTAAAGAGTTAATGAAAACGCATAACCCATTGATATTAAAATTCAATACATTACTGGCGGAGGTTAGACAGTGAAAAACAAAATGCCAGAAATCAATCAATGCAAATGCGGTAGTGAAGATTTGCATATACAAACGCTTGAATATCGCACTTGGTTTTACGTTTATTGCCACGGCTGTGGGGCGAAAGGCCCAGCAGTAAATGATAAGCCATCAGCAATAACAATTTGGAATGAAATGATATCGAAATGAGCAAATCATGGATATTAACTCCAATTCCCGTTCCTGAGCTTGGTGCTGTGATATTTAGACCAGGAGTGAGCGAGCTATCAAATTTTAATGGTCGCATGCTCATTATCCCAGTACCGAATTCACTAAGCGATAAATCAATAGGGCCTATCTCTCTTTCTTCATCATTCCTCAGCGACGAGTTTAATGATGTTGAAGAAATAAAACAGGTATTAAAATTAACTGTAGATCCCGAGCCACCAGCTAGCTTGATGTTAAAGCCGAAGCTGCAGCGCTGGACTAATGATAAATACCTGCAGTGGGTAAAATCACAGCCATGTTGTGTCTGTAACTCTATCGCGCATGATGCACATCATCTAATAGGCCATGGTCAGAGTGGAATGGGCACTAAGGCCCATGATTTGTTCACTATTCCATTGTGTCGTATTCACCACAGCGAGTTGCATAAAGATCCAAATGGGTGGGAGCGCGAGCATGGAAGCCAGTTGGTTTTGTTGTTTCGATTTCTAGATCGGTCTATTGGTCTGGGTGTTTTCGGTTAATGCGTTATGCGGAACGCAGGAGACTTTTTGCATGAGAGATATTCAGTTAGTTTTACAAAAATGGGCTGGTTGGGCGAGTGATAATCCGGGGGTTGATTATTCTCATATTGCAGCAGGTTTTAAAGGTTTAATCGTAAATAAAGAGCCGTCAAGGGAATCATGCAGCGATGACGATGGAATAACCATCGACAGTGTTATAGCTAAGCTGAGACAAGTTCGAAAAGAAGAAGAATTAAATTTGATAGTATTGCATTACCTTTACGGTGTATCTAAGCGCAGTATTGCCAAGGAATGGAAAATGAGCGAAGGGCGAATTCGGCAAATGATGCAAGTCGCTGAGGGCTTTGTTGATGGCTGTCTGGCTATGTTGGGTGTAGCCCTAGAAATGGATTCTGATGTTATTAATAAAGTAAAAGTGATAGATAGTAAAAAAGTATTAGTGCGCTACGCAAATTCGATGCTATTGTGATAAGAGTGAATACGTTGTAACCGAACTTATAGAATGAAACCTCACTAACGAAATGAGGTTTCAAAGCTATCTCATGGGGTACTTAGAAGATATTCATACCGCTCTGGCAATAAAGCATATTCACCCCATTTAACATCATCTGACCAGTAACCAGAACCGACTTCTTTCATTGGTCCATAGAAAATAACAATTCGACCCAGTTGTTCAGTGGTGATGTTTTTTCTATCAAGCCCGTCCAGTTTAACTTTTATACGAACATCACTAATTGAGTTTTGAGTGTTTACTCTGAAATATATATGTGCAGTGTTTGAAAATCTATCGATCCTTAAAATTTTTCCCCAGTAAAACGTTGGGGTAGTAATTTCACCTTCAATATCATTAACATCGATAAGTAGATCTCTGAATAATTTAGGTATAACTTGACCGCTATTAGCTATGTATATGTATTTATAATAATTCTCGTCAAAGTTTCTACATAATCCTGCTACAGTACTAATTTGACTTGGAAGAGCATAATTCTCCCCTCTGTGTCTTCCTATTGGAGCTTGAATTACAGGCCCATCAATATTTTCATTTGGGCCAGTATATTCAGGATTCTCAATATCTTGATTTTCAGGCTCATCATTCATAAATCCACTAATTACTGCTAATTGATGATTCTGTATTGCTTGTTGAGCTTCAGTTTCACTTTCATATCGCCGACCAGGAGCACTTATACTCCTTAGTGGGCAATATGTTTCACTATGACTAGGGAGGTGGAAAAAGGCTCTTCTTCTTCCATTTGAGGTCACTTCAGTATTGATTGGGCGAATAGATATAGGCGTGTAGCAAGAAGGGCAGAATAAATGACCTCTCATTTCATGCTCATAGTCTTCAGGGGTTTTTCGCTGAGTTCTGTCTAATAATGAAATTGCTTGATGGCTATGAGACCAGTTAGGGTCATAATAGGCGTATTGAATAAGTCTTTCTGTCATAACGACGGTCCTTATTGAATATAAAGTTACTATAATAAATGATAAATATTTTTAATCTAAAATTGATTTTATAAATGTGATTGAAGTTACATACAATGTAGCATTGAGTTTCGTCGGTGTGGCGTCTCATGTAATATAGTGGCATGTCTTATTAGAATTGGTTATGTAATGGAGTTTTTGAATGGAATGGAAAGGAATACCTTACTCATTGGATGCTAAGGAAATAGTAGAGTCAGTTAATGGCATAACCACGGTGGCTGTAGACAAAATTCCTACTGTTATTGTGAGCACTTCTTTTCCTTGGGAAACAGTTGTTAGCTCAATTATCGCGGCTATGATCCCTTCATTTATCGCTTGGTATGCTATAAGAAAAAATTTTCAATTAGCCAAATATCAGCATGAACTTTCAGTAAATAAAGATCTTGTAAATTTATTCAGGGTTTCGGTGGCTGATTTCATTACAAATATAACCCTTTTAGTTAACTTAATTAAGCATGCCAAAGAAATGAAGCTATGTGGCGATACTGAAAATGAGCGATATAAGTTAGAAGAAGCGAGAGGTGTGGATAAGCTAGTTCATCACTACTGGAATAAAATACAGCTTATGCTTGATTCATCTGGAAATCATGAGGCATTTGAAAGTAGCTTAGTAAATATAATTTGTATTACAAACGAACTAAAACATAGCACTGCTTATCACACAAATATTGATGATAATTTATCTAGATTTGAAAGCTCGCTGGATGAGGTAATAGAAAATGCTAAGGTTATTATTAATATTCACGAGAAGAAGTAGGGTATAACCTTACAAAAATTGGAAGCCTCGCGAAGCGGAGTTTTTTTATACCCAAAATAAACATAAGACTTGCTGTTCCCACCTGTCAGAGTTACATGTGTAGTTATGCATAATAAAAGAAAACCCCACCTAAGCAGATGGGGTCTTTAGATTACATTTTTTTCAAATGAGCTTCGACTTTTTGAATAAATGATTCTTTGGGAGCTTTTTCGCAAGCTTCAACGATTAACGGAGTGGATGTTTCGATACCACTAATATCTAAAGTAGGGTCTTCTACCTTACCTTTCTGGGTGATAATCTCAGCAGCACCAATTGCTGTTGGATAAAATGCATCATCGATTGCTAAAAAATCTTCGCACGTCCATTTAGATACAGGTTTTGCATCTGTTGCAGCGAAAGCTGATGCAGATATCAAAGACATTGCAATTGCAGTAGCAAACAGTGTTTTCTTCATTTAATTGCCTCACTTTGTTTGTTAAACATAAATACAACCAGCAAGTAAAATATAGATATTGATGGTAAAATTTCAAGTAGGTTTTGGGATATAATGCGGGTACTTGAAAAGAATAAATATCATCCCGATATAGGAGATACACCGTATTTCACTTAATCGTGGCGTCCCATACTAGGTAAATTAGGATTACGGTGTAGACCCGCCAGTAATGGCGGGTTTTCTATTTAAGAGACTGTTTTTGTTATGAGTAAAATATTTAATTTTATTATTGCGTTATTTTTACTAGGTGCTGGCTTTGTGCTAGGGCTAACTCTTTCCTATAAAGATGATGTGAGTGTTATTGAAAGAACAAAGCGCACTGTGCTTGGATATTTGAATAGCCCTAAATTAGAGTCTTTTAAAGACATGGAATACCACTTCAATAAAATATCTCATAATGGTGGAGAGGTTGGTTATGTTTGTGGCTATGTATCACGACACTATGACTTTGTCAGTGAAGTTGAATTTAAGCGCTTTGTGGTTAAAGTATATATAAAGCCTGATGGGGAAATTAATATATCAATACCAGCGATAGATGGCGTTGGGGAAGTTTTTGATAAATCGCAAATTGACAAACTGTGGAATAGTTATTGTATATCACCCACGCTCAGCAAGTAAAAAAAACCACCTACAGCAAGAGGTGGCGGTATACATACCATTGGGAAAAACCAGAAAAAAAGCTCTCTAAATGTTTGCAGATTAATTTATATCACTAACGTTACTTAAGGTAAATATACAAAAGCAACTCGATTTACACAATGGAAACTCTATTTATCGGCATCTATCTTGCGCATAGTGATTTTAAAGTAAGTAGGATTTTCATTGTGGAGAATGGCAAGGCTGATTGGTTAACTCGCATGGGGTATCTGTACTTATCAGGATAGAAGCGTACACGCCTTGGGGAACCTGAACACCATATACTCTTAGTGCATCCCTCCACAATACCTATAACTGTCTTATCGTTTCAATAATGTTTAATTGGGGAACTGAACTTACCGCCCTCAATTAGTCTAAAATCTTACACAAATATTAATGTGAGGTATTAAATGAGGCTATTGATAATCGTTTTTGCGGTAATGCTTTCTGCGTGCGTATCTTCTGAGCAAGATTTTAGCAAGGAAAGACCTAAAGATGACCCTTATGCTGATAGCACATTAAACAGTGTTAAGGATAGCCAGAGAGCAATAATAGACCAGAAGGCATATAACAGAAGGTATTAATTCAGTAGGTGAGAATCAATCAAGGGCTGCGCATTGCGTGGCCTTTTTCTATTTAAGAGAGGTAGTTATGAGTCGAAATATCAAAAAAGCACGAATTACCCGTATTTCTAAGGTAAAAGCGGATCGTAGTTTAGATGAACGAGTAACAGCATTAGAAAAACAGCTTGAAAGTGCCAATCAAGCTGTTAACTACATACAAGAAACCAACGCAGTGGCAATGAACGAACTAAGACTATTAGTCACATCTCGTGCTAGCTAAAAATTGCTGATAGGCTAATCTTCCAATTTCATCTATTGTTTTATTTTTTAAATCGTTAGAAACAGCATCAATACCAATCATTGCATTCATACCATTGACGTTTAAGCTTACATTTACCAAATATTTAACATTGGGAATTGGGTCTACTACATAAGCATGAGATAAATCATAAACGCCATTAACAATAAATTTAGACATAAAATCCTCACTCCGAAGTTAATCAGCCATCCCTTCGGTAAGTCACATAGGGCTGAACCTCTAACTTATCTCAAATACTGATTAAATTCATGAATCTAAATTTAGCTGCTATTACTGGTGGCTTTCTATTAACTAAACATTGGAACACTCCGCAGGGGGTGGATATGCGTATGCACGAAAAATACTCAAGCCCCTTTTCTTATGCATTAGGAGTAATAACCACTGCGGCAGGGGCGTTATCTTTAGACCAATGGGCGGTGCTCATCGGGATTATTTGTACTGTCGCTACCTTCTTAGTGAATTGGTACTACAAACGGAAAGAATTCAAATTAAGAGAGGCTAACAGTGGCAAAAATACCAAATAAAATAAAAATGGCCGCTGCAGCTGGTGGGCTGGTGACCTTAACTGTTGCGATGATTGCAGAGTTTGAAGGGTATGAGTCCAAGCCTTACCGTGATGTAGTGGGAGTTCTTACTGTATGTTATGGGCACACGGGCCCCGACATTATCCCCACAAAAACCTATACAAAAGCCGAGTGTTATGCGCTGTTAGAAAAAGACTTGGCAATTGTCGCTAAGGCTGTGAACCCTTTAATTAAGGTTAATATCCCTGATTACACAAGGGCTGCACTTTACTCTTTCACTTATAACGTCGGAACAGGGGCATTCTCACGTTCTACGCTACTTAAAAAGCTTAACGCTGGTGACCAAGCTGGCGCATGTAATGAACTTAAACGCTGGATATATGCTGGGGGCGTCAAATGGAAAGGGTTAATGACAAGACGAGAAGTAGAAAAAGCCGTATGCCTTGGCGAGTTCGCTTATGCATATCCGCTTTCATTATCGGATTCCCTATCTACTTGGCAACTGGAGTATATGTACTCAGAGATGATACCTGCGGTATTGACAAGGTAAGTTTAGAAAAACGATGTCAAAAAGCCCTAGATCACTACCGAGGTAAGCAGGTGAATTTATGAAAATAGATAATTCATTCTGGTTATTTTTAGCGCTATTTGCTGTGAGCTGGTGGGCTGTAACGCTTTATGACAGCAATATTTTGGTAAAAAAAGATATTGAGCGATTAGAAAATGAAGCGGCTACAAGTCAATTCATATTATCCACCGTTTTAGAACTTTCGGTAACGTTTAATGAAATCTCACGAAATAACCTTAGGGAACGTGACGCGGCGGCAGTGGCTTCTAAAACGGTTAAAACCATTATCAAAACCGTTATTGTGGATGATAAGTGTGCTGCTATTGATGCTCCTCGTAATGCTACTGTCGAGTTGCACAAACACGCGAATAGAATACGTTCAAACGCCATCAGTGTCCATTCCAGCTCATCTACTCAATGATTGTTTACCTGAATACATCCCTGAGACATTTCCTTGGGGTGACTCTCTATTGATAAATGAGTCGCTACTAACAGTTATCGAGCAATGTAATTTAGATAAAAAAGCCATTAGAGAGATTGAAGCGGCTAGGCATAGTAAATAACAAGGTGGTAATTATGTTTAATAGCTTACCT
The DNA here is from genome assembly GCF_028482485.1 of Providencia sp. PROV116. NCBI lineage: Bacteria > Pseudomonadati > Pseudomonadota > Gammaproteobacteria > Enterobacterales > Morganellaceae > Providencia > Providencia sp. PROV116. The sequence goes on from NZ_JAMPQO010000001.1 coordinate 64,015, forward strand.
GGATCAGGAGCATTCCTTTTACTTGGTTTCGTATGCGCAGCGCTTGGATGGGGAGTAATTGAAGGTCTGATTTATCTCTATAAGTGGATATTTTAGACAATAAAACAACATGAGTTATTGAGGTCAAATAATAAGAGTAATAAAAAGTAGCATTGCACCATATGCTGAGGCAAGAAAAAGAACGACACCAATTAGCGTTCTAAATGCTGCTCCCGATGGGGATGCTTCTTTTATATCTTTGAAGCAATAGTATGTGCACATGATTAACATAAATTCAATTACAATCCCTGTCATGTGATATTCATTCATAATTAGCACTCTTTACTTGGTTAATTGCAACTAGTTGTACATAAGTTAAATATTAATAGCTATCAACTAGTTATTGGTGGTTTTATTATGTAGGAAAGCAGCACGGAAAATTGAAGGGAAAAGGGTAAAAAAATAGCCCATACCACCGCCTAGTGGAATATGGGCTAACTATATACACTGCCTAGTAGGTTTATTGTTATATATGTCTATTTTTAAGATTAATACATTGACTGATGAATAAGTGTAAAAAATCTTAACTAAATATGTCAGCCTAGCAATTGCGGGGCTTTTTAATGGAGAAATAACATGGCAACACAAGGCTTCGATAAACCATCTCAATTCCGTGAAGAGTTGGATAAAAGCATTCCGAAAGAATAAAAAAAGCCCCTCGTTGGCGCGGGGCGAAATATTCGATTAATAGAACCAATTTTTTGTTTATGAATACCCAAATGTCAAATGGGTGTGCGAATGGTACCAACATAGGTTAAATAATCTAGGTATAAATTGTTACGAAATACGGAAAAGAATATTGAAAAACGCGTATGCAAATAAAAAAAGCCCCTCTATAGAAGGGCATATCTAATGGAAATGCATCTTTATCATTATTGTTGTAGGACCAGTCATCCTTAACCAGCGGCAGGATATTATCACTACTTATTGCTTAATCCAAATCGGAGTATTTATTGATGAGCAAAATCGTATTAATACCAGAAAAAATCAAGTCTCTTCATGAGTTAGCGCGGGAGGAAGGGTAACTGTCTTACACTATTGAAGTGGGCAAAGCCTTTGATGGTGATAATGTTGTTTATGAAGGTCTAGTGGCTTATTCAGATTCAATCGAACACGGCGTTCTACAACTCGAATAAAAAGTGAGAGGGCTTTGAATAAAGCCCTCTGCATAGCAGCAATTATTTTTTTGTATAAATAATTTGCTGTGTTTCATTTGAACAGTTACCAACAACAGTACCTTGCTGTGATGCAGCTTCTTCATTGGAAACGACAGTAATGGTAAAACCCTCTTCAGGCACACCATTATTAATAATCTTTTGTGTAATCTCTTCAACAACACTGTCGCATGAAGCATTTGCAATCACTGGAGCAACGAACGCTACGAGTGCGGCAACAATTATTTTTCTTTGCATTTTGATACCCTTAATTGATTTGAAAAAAGTAAGTAAAGAAATTTATTGTGAAGCGATGTGAGTATACTTAAATAAAATATCCATAGCCATCAGCTAATCACTGGTGGCTTTTTCATTTATGGAGACAGACATGTCAGATAAAAAAGAAATAGCCACCCTATCTATAAAGATATCAGTTGATAGCACTGACTTAGATAAGCTGGAAGCACAATTAAAACGTATTGAAGGGCTGATGATTAGCACGGGACTGAAGCAGCCAGCAAGTGTTGGATTTAGCGCTGATAAGTTCTTTATTACAAATGGTCAGGTATTTATTGATAGCTCTTATATAACACCGGCACCCATTCCGAGCTTAAAGATAAAAGGCATAGCAATAGATAGTGCTATGCGACAGGCAGCAAAGGAGGGCGCTGAAGACGGATTTTTAACGGCTACAACTAAAACAGAAACAGACGAACAGCGTAGAATCAAAGGGTTGGAAACTAAATTTAGCCTATTGCAATCATCTATGACATCAATACAACAGACCATAGCTGATTCAGATAGAGCATTTGCAGCTTCCCTAGAGCGAGTTCATGCCGATATTCAATCAGCTAAGTCTGGATGGCAATTATGAGCAACTCACAGCCAAGACAATCGGTTTGCAACAGTGAATCTAAGGGATTCAATGAGGTGCTCAAACTCATTGCTCTTCATTTAATAAAGACGGCTATCACAATGTTTGGTGATAAAGAGTTACCACCTGAAGTGGAAAAGCAAAGAGCAACTATTGATTCTGATATCAAAGAGCAGCAGATGATGGTTGATAGATTGCTGAATGCCGCACCACAACAAGCGACTGTAGGAGTTACCGATGCCGCCACGTATCCCTCGTGCTTGCCGAAAGCGCGGATGTACCAAGACAACGACTGACCGTAGTGGTTACTGCCAAGAACATATGAGTACAGGGTGGGAGAGCCACCAGCCCGGCAAGAGCCGACATGAGCGAGGTTACGGTTCTAAGTGGGATAAGATACGACCTCGAATCCTTCAGCGTGATAAATATCTTTGTCAAAACTGCTTACCTCGGGCTGTAGAAGCCAAGACTGTCGACCACATCATACCTAAAGCACATGGTGGTACTGATGATGATGGTAACTTGCAATCACTCTGCTGGCCTTGCCATAAAAGGAAGACAGCAACAGAGAGATTACGCAAGTAGCTGTTATATATGAATATTTATATTAGTGATAATAATTATCATCTATGGGGAGGGGCGGGTAAAATCTCTACCCCTCTCGCCCTCTAGGACTGCCGCTTCAAGTGAATTTTTATAACCGCGAAAAATGAAATTAAAACTGGCTGACTGTTTAGCCTAATTTATGTATCGAAAATCACTGGCCTCGCAATTGCGGGGCTTTTTGTATCTGCGCATTCACAGCGCACAAATTAAAAACCACAGAGCCTTACAGAAAGTCGAGCCTGAGAAATCCCGTAATGGTGTTTCTGTGGGCGGTATTTCTGTGTGAACAGGTTCGATTTTCTATAAGGATCCACACCATGAATCACCTCAAAGTAAGTATCAATGGAGTATCAGTTAGAGTTGATAGTGAGGGGCGTTATAACCTCAATGATTTGCATGCCGCGGCAGTTGCTGACGGAAAAGCAACAGAATCACAGCGGCCTGGTGTCTTTCTAAAAAGCCGCCAAGTGAAACGATTTGTTCAAGCTTTGAGCGATGCAACAAAAAGTGCATCGGTCAAAGTAATAAAAGGCGGATTAAATCAAGGTACTTGGGCTTTAGAGCTTGTTGTTATTCGATATGCCGCTTGGCTAAAACCCGAATTTGAAATTTTGGTTTATAACACTTTCCGTGATGCCGCTCGTAAAGGCCTCGATGTGTTATCGAGATTGAATAAATTGGATTATATCATTAACACTGAAACTAAAAATGTAAGTGGTTGTGCGAGAGCGATGGCTAATTGGGGATCTGGTGGGCGTAAGCAGTTGTTACTTGCAGCAAGAGAGCGAATTGTTTCTGAAGCACAAATCTATTTACCGGGCATTGATGATTATTAATGCTTTATTGGAGGTTCTATTATGGCTGGCACTCCGGGCAAATCTGGTCGTCGCCCGAAGCCTACGGCCAGAAAAGAATTGGCCGGCAATCCGGGGAAACGTGCATTAAATAAAGATGAACCAGTATTCACGCCACTAAAAGGTGTGGCACCACCTGATTGGTTCACTGAGAACGAATTAGAGCTAGCCATTGTTATGTGGGATCTGACGATAAAAGAACTCTGCGGACAGGGTATTTTATGCATTACCGACCTTGCTGTGCTTGAGCGCTGGTGTGTTGCTTACCATATTTGGCGCAATGCAGTTATTGCCATCATGCGAGATGGAACTCGCTTAATAGGTGCGACGGGTGGCCCAATAAAAAACCCTGACTTAACGACAAAAAAAGAGCAGGAAAGCGAAATGGATCGTACTGGCGCAATGTTGGGTTTAGATCCGAGCAGTCGCCAGCGGTTAATTGGCATGGCAGGGCAAAAGAAACAAGATAACCCCTTTATGAGGATTATTTCATCATGAGCCGTAAATCTTACCCAAACGTCAATGCGGCAAATCAATATGCGCGTGATGTGGTTCGCGGCAAGGTTGTAGCGTGTCAGTATGTCATTGATGCTTGCCAACGACACATTGATGATATGGCCCAAGAGAAAGGGCGTAAATTCCGCTATCGATTTGATAAAGACTTGGCAGAACAAGCCGCTAAATTCATTCAGTTATTACCCCACACAAAGGGAGAGTGGGCGTTTAAGCGCATGCCTATTACACTCGAACCGTGGCAACTTTTTATTGTTTGTTGTGCGTTTGGCTGGGTGCAAAAGGGCACAAAACTCAGGCGTTTCCGTGAGGTTTATACTGAGATCCCCCGTAAAAATGGGAAATCGGCTATTTCTGCAGGTGTCGCATTATACTGTTTTACGTGTGATAACGAATTTGGTGCTGAGGTTTATTCAGGTGCAACAACCGAAAAGCAAGCGTGGGAAGTGTTCAGGCCTGCAAAATTGATGTGCAAGCGAACACCGTTACTCACAGAAGCATTTGGTATTGAAGTGAACGCCAAGAACATGAACCGTCCTGAAGATGGTGCGAGGTTTGAGCCGCTCATAGGTGATCCGGGGGATGGTCAATCGCCACATTGCGCTATTGTCGATGAGTATCACGAACATGATACGGATTCGCTCTATACAACGATGTTAACGGGGATGGGGGCAAGGCGACAGCCGTTGATGTGGGCTATCACTACAGCAGGTTATAACATTGAGGGGCCTTGTTACGATAAGCGCCGCGAAGTGATTGAAATGTTGAATGGTACGGTACCGAATGATGAATTGTTTGGTGTCATTTATACCGTAGATGATGGCGACGATTGGACAGATCCTAACACGCTGAAGAAAGCCAACCCGAATATGGGGGTTTCAGTCTACAGTGAGTTTTTAATTAGTCAGCAAAACAGAGCAAAAAATAACCCTCGACTTGCCAGCATCTTCAAAACAAAGCATTTAAATATCTGGGTTTCAGCACGCTCAGCGTATTTCAATATGTTGAGCTGGCGCGAATGTGAAGATAAAACCCTGACATTAGAAATGTTTGAAGGGCAATCTTGTGTTCAATCGCTCGACTTGGCCAGAAAGTTGGATATGAACTCACGGGTTAAACTGTTTACTCGTGAAATTGACGGCAAGCGGCACTATTACTGCATTTCTCCGAGCTTTTATGTGCCTTATGATGCTGTTTTTAGCTCAGATATTGAGAATCAACGAACTGCAGAACGCTTTAGAAAGTGGGTTGAAACTAAGCATCTGAAGTTAACAGACGGTGCCGAAATTGATTATCGCGTTATTTTAGAAGATGCCAAGGCAGATAACTTGAATAACCCGATTGAAGAAAGCCCGATCGACCCTCACGGCGCAACAAACTTATCTCACCAACTGGCTGATGAGGGATTAAACCCTATCACCATTGTTCAAAACTACACGAATATGTCTGATCCAATGAAAGAACTTGAAGCCGCGATTGCTTCAGGGCGTTTTCATCATGACGGCAACCCCATTATGACATGGTGTATGGGGAATGTGGTGGGTAAATATTTACCGGGTAACGATGATGTCGTTAGGCCTATAAAAGAGCAAAATGAAAATAAAATTGACGGGGCTGTAGCACTTATTATGGCTGTTGGTCGGGCTATGCTGAACGAACAGGAAGAAACGCTCTCATCTGTTTTATCGTCAAGAGGTTTAAGATCCCTCTAAGGAAACTCAATGAAATTTTTAACAATTACAGCCTTATTGGTTGGGATTGCTGGTGCCTGTTTATTGTCGTTTGGTGCTTGGCAAGTTTACCCCGCGGCGGGGTATATAACAGCGGGTGGACTATGTTTGTTTTGGTCATATCTGGTTTCAAAATCCATGAGCCAACCGAAAGATGATAAGGAGTAATTATGTTTTTTCCTGGTCTATTTCGGAAATCGAATGAGGGGATGACTTCACATGAACTCAGCGAGTTAATTGGGCTTTCTTATGATACCTATTCAGGTAGACGGGTAAGTCCGCAGTTAGCGATGCAATTAACCGCGGTATTTAGTTGTGTTCGAGTTTTAGCGGAATCTGTTGGGATGTTGCCGTGTTCCTTATATGAGCAGCTAGAAAAAGGAAATCAGCGGGCAATACGAGAAAGAGTCCATAAGCTAATATCAGTAAAACCCAATAACTATATGACATCTCAAGAGTTTTGGGAGTTGCTGATCGCTTGCTTGTGTTTACGGGGTAATTTTTATGCTTACAAGGTCTACGCGCTAGGCGAAGTGGTTGAATTACTCCCTCTTAACCCCGGTTCAGTTACCCCAAAATTAAACAGTAATTGGGAGCCAGAATATAACGTCGCATTTCCAAATGGTAAGAGTGAAACATTAACACAGTCTGAAATTTGGCATGTACGCATTTTCACACTAGATGGATTAACCGGACTCAGTCCTATCGCTTATGCAAAACAAGCTGTTGGCCTTGGCTTGGCGACTGAAGAGCATGGCGCGAGATTGTTTGGTAATGGTGCTGTAACCAGTGGTGTTTTACAAACAGACCAATATTTAAAGGATGATGCTTATGAACGGTTAAGGGAAGATTTTGCGGGCAGACATCAGGGATTAGTTAATGCTCATAAACCTATGATCCTAGAAATGGGATTGAAGTGGCAGCAAATTAGCTTGTCTGCTGAAGATGCACAATTTCTTGAAACGAGAAAATTTCAGCTTGAAGAAATCTGTCGTATCTTCCGTGTACCGCTTCATATGGTCCAAAATACGGATAGGGCCACGTTCAATAATATTGAAAACCTTGGGATCGGGTTTATCAATTACTCTTTAGTTCCTTATCTTACACGTATCGAACAGCGCATTAATGCTGGGCTTGTTAAATCAAGTAAGCAGGGTGTTTTTTATGCCAAATTTAATACAGGCGCACTGCTACGTGGTGATATGAAGTCGCGATTTGAATCTTATGCAACGGGTATCAACTGGGGGATTTATTCGCCAAATGAGTGTCGTGAATTGGAAGAGCTAAACCCACGTGAGGGTGGTGATATTTACCTTACACCAATGAACATGACCACAAAGCCAGAATCCTCAAAACAGGAGGGGGAAACGCATGTCGATAATGACAAAACAACGGCTTGATGTACCACTAAAAATTAAGTCAGTCACCGACTCGGGAGAGTTTGAAGGCTATGGCTCAGTTTTCGGCGTGAAAGATAGTTATGCGGATATTGTGATGCCGGGTGCTTTTCTTAACTCACTGAATCAGTGGAAAGAAAAAGAGTCATTACCCGCCATGCTTTGGCAGCACAAAATGTCTGAGCCGATTGGTATTTATACCGAAATGCGGGAAGACAGCACGGGGCTCTATGTCAAAGGGCGATTACTCATTGATGACGACCCCTTATCTAAGCGCGCGCATGCACACATGAAGGCCGGATCACTATCCGGCCTTTCTATTGGATACATCCTCAAAGATTGGGAGTATGACCGCAATAAAGATGCCTTTCTATTGAAGGAAATCGATTTGTGGGAGGTCAGTTTAGTGACATTTCCCTCAAATGATGAAGCCAGAGTCAGTGATGTGAAGTCGGCATTTGCTCGAGGCGAATTACCCACACAAAAAAGTATTGAGCGAGTCCTGCGCGATGTTGGGCTTTCGCGAACACAAGCTAAGGCCTTTATGGCTAAAGGCTACGATGCACTTTCTCTGCGTGATGCTGAGCAAGAGGCTATCAACACATTGAAATCCATTTTTGATAAATAAAGGTACTATTATGGCTGTAGATCATAAAGACGTTAGTGAAGTTGCGCAGGAACTTAAAGGTAAATTCGAAGAGTTCACCCAAAAAAATGACAAGCGCATCGATGCGATTGAAGCAGAAAAAAGTAAACTTGCGGGCCAAGTTGACACGTTAAACGGCAAGTTATCGGAGCTGGATGAATTAAAAACTAGCTTAGAAGCTGAACTGGCTGAAATTAAGCGCCCTGATGGTAGTGTAAGCGCGACAAAAGAGGTGACTGAACACAAAGCCGCCTTTGAACAGTTTGTTCGTAAAGGGAAAGAAGATGGTCTTGCTGATTTAGAGCGTAAGGCTATGCAAACGGGCTCTGATCCAGACGGTGGCTTCGCAGTGCCAGAAGAATTAGATCGCAGCATCATTACTGCTCTGCGCGATGAAGTGGTTATGCGTCAGGAGTGTAATGTTATTACAGTGGGTACGCCTCACTTTAAACGCTTGGTGAATCAAGGTGGTACAAATAGTGGTTGGGTTGGTGAGGTGGATAAACGCCCTGAAACTACAACCTCAAAACTTGCCTCTATTGAGCCAGTGTGGGGGGAAATTTACGGAAATCCCGCAGCAACACAAACCATGCTTGATGATGCGTTCTTTAATGTTGAGCAATTCATTACGGGTGAGCTGACGATTGAATTTGCTGAGCAAGAAGAGGCGGCTTTCACTCATGGTGATGGTATCAAAAAGCCAAAAGGCCTATTAGTCTATGGCAGTGACGAACAAGCTGATAAAGATCGCGATTGGGGCAAATTGCAGCATCTGTTACTGAAAAAACCGACAGAAATTACCGCTGATGAAATCATGAAACTGATTTACACCATGCGTAAAGCTTACCGCTTGGGCTCTAAGTTCATGATGAACAACAATACCTTGTTCCAAGTTCGTACGCTGAAAGATTCTCAGGGTAATTACTTGTGGCAACCGGGCTTGCAATTAGGTCAACCTTCCGCATTACTGGGTTATGGCATCGCAGAAAATGAGCAGTTTTCTGATGTTGTTGCAGACTCAGCACCTGTTGCATTTGGTAACTTTAAGCGTTGTTACACCATTCTTGACCGTATTGGCGTCCGCATGTTGCGTGACCCGTACACCAACAAGCCATTTGTGCATTTCTATACCACTAAGCGTGTTGGTTCAATGATGACGGATAGCAATGCTGTGAAGCTGCTGAAAGCGCCAGCAGCTAAATAATTACAATGTTATCCATGGCGGCTTAGTTGCCGCCTTTTTTATACCTCTTAGATGCGAAGATAGTCGCATCACTTTAATAATATATAACGGAGGAATAATGTCTTTGCCAACTATAGAGGAGCTACGTCTGCAATGCCGTATTGATACCGAAGATGAAGATGCCATTTTATTGGGTTATTTATCAGCCGCTAAAGAAAAAGCAGCTAATTATTTAAATAGAGCGTTACATAATGACAGCGTTCCCGATAATGATCCAAATGGCATAACAATAACGCCAGTCATTAAGCTGGCATTGATGCTGGCGGTTGGTTTTTGGTATGACACGAGGGAACTAAAAAAAATCCCTCAAGGTTTTTACGAGTTGTTAAGCGATTATCGAATATCACCCATGAGGGCTAAGTAATGTTAGCCGGTGAACTTAATAAACGTATTGCGTTATCACGCCCAGAAGAAGTCAGGAACGATTTTGGTGAGCCTAAAACAGAGTTAGTAAAAGTCACTGACGTATGGGCCAAAGTGGAGGCGATGTCTAATCGCAAAATTCGAACTGCAGATCAGCAACAAGTTATTGAAACCTACCATTTCACCATTCGGACTCGCAGCGATATTGATGAGGGATGGATAATTGCTTATCAAAAGCGCAATTTCACGGTACGCGCATTAGATAGAAACCAGCCAGACCGTTTAATTATTACAGCGGAGGTCGACAGTCGACATGATAGAAACTGATATCAAGGCAGACTTAGAGCGACTAACGGGATTGAATGCTTACCCTGTCGCGCTACCTTCAAATGTGCTTGAGGGGGTGACTTATCAGAAAATAAGTGACCCTAAAATGATAACTGGCCTAGCTAAAACATCTCTTGTTCAAGCGCGATTTCAAATTACCTTTCAGATCCCTAATGACTATTCAAAAGCATTAAAGCTTGAAAAAGTAGTGCTCAATGCTTGGGAAAACATCACCCATGGCCATATTGGTCGTTATCCCGTTCAAACAGTTCAGCGAGGTAATTTCATGCAGAACCGAGAAGAGCAGACGGATAAACGGGTTATTTGGCGTGTGATGCGTGATTTTATTATCACTTATCCAGAGGGGGCTGAATGAGGGTAACTGTTGAGATAAAAGGCCTTAAAGAATTGGAGTATGAGTTAAACCGTTTAGGGGAGGACATAACAACAAAAGTGCTACGGCAAGCTGGACGTGAAGCGATGGCACCTGTGCTGGAGGATATGAAACAACACGCAGGCTATGATGCAACCAGCGAATCAGAGCACATGCGCGACAGTATCAAGATCCGCACAACGAGCCGCATGAAAGACCAAAAAACGTTCTCTGTCATGACCGTTCGTGTAGGGCCAAGCAAAGCTCACGCAATGAAAGCCAAAGCACAAGAGTTTGGCACCGTAAAACAAATCCCTAATCCCTTCATCCGTCCAGCATTGGACTATAACCGCCAATTTATTTTAAACACGCTAGCCGCTGAAATACGCGCCAGCATCGAAAAATATCGTTAATTCATTTATTTGGAGTAAAAAATATGGCTGATAAATCTTCGCCAGAATACGCCATGCTTCCCGCAGGGACCATCGTTAAATGGGGTAAAGTGGGTGATTTACCAACTGCTTTGAAGCCGCTAGAAAACTGTAAAGCCATTGGTGCCACAGGTCTAACGGGTAGCTTTGTGGATTGCACCACGCTAAAGGATAAAAATAAGCAGTTTATTTCTGATATGCCAGAAGGACCTGAAAAAACACTGGGATTTATCGATGATCCTGAAAATGCAGATTTTGCGGCTTTTTTGAATGCGGCACAGGCGAGTGAAACGGTGCAGTTCTTCATTGAACTTCCAAATAAACGTACCGCGACAATGATCTTAGCATTATCAGGTTGGGAAATGGCAGACATTAGTGCGCCAGCAAGTGAAGTTATCCAGATCTCAGTCAAAGGTAAGCAAAACAACCTGACTTGGGGTGTGGTAGCGTCAGGAGGAACAAAATAATGTCATTGAAAGCCTCACTGTTGAAAGCATCCCCACATGTTGAAGAACATCCTATTTTAGGGGTAACGGTTTTTATTCGTCGTTTGACTATCGCTGAACTTGATGAGTATGAGCATGATTTACAAGAAGCTCAGAAAACGGGATTCAGTTCTGATGCGAGTAAAGCGGGTGCCAAACTTATCTTAAAGGCCATTTGTGATAAAGATGGACAGCCTCTTTCGAGTGATGAGCTACCCACAGCGGATGAGCTTATTCAGGCACACGACACACCGACCCTGTTATCAGCAATGTCATTCGTGCAAAAATTTAGTTATGGGTCCGTAGAGGAAGCGCAAAAAAACTAACCAACTCACCCTATCTTAAGTTTATTTTCCAATTGGCTGACCGATGGGGTGAGCCTGACCCGAGAAAAATTGCTCAATTGCCTGCCAATATTATCACTCATTGGCAGGCATTTTTTATGCCTGAGCAAGAAAATACCACCGAAAACCAACAAACTACTGCATCAATAGCGAGTGTTCGCACTGATATTGAATCGCAGTGTCATGATGTTATGAGGGCGATAAATGGCTGACGTTGCAAGTTTAGCGGTTGCGTTACACCTCAACGCAGCCTCTTTTAAATCCCAAGTGTTTGATGCCTATGATTCTGCCAGTAAAGAATCGAAAAAGTTTGCACAAGCTGCCTCTAAAGATGCAGGGCAGACAGCCACTAAATTATTGGAAGTTTCGGCTAATGCACGAAAAGCAGGGGCGGATCTATCCGCTTCTGGTCAGCTAGCGCGCCATTCTCAAATGGGGTTTGCTCAACTACGTACGGCATTAACCAATGTTTCCGCTGGCTCTAATGTGGCTACCAGTAGTTTAATTGGCGGTTTCATTCCTGCGCTTGAACGCTCTTTAGAAAATGTGAACAACGTTAAGTTTTCTTTAGCAGAGCAACAACGTGTCGCGCAAGAGGCTGCTCGTGAGGCCATGAATTTATCGCGTGCACAGATTGAAGGTGCGCAAGCCGATAGAAAAAGTGCTCAAGAAAAAATCAATCTTGCCGCAAAAATGCGAGATGAAGCTATTGCTAGGCGGGAGCAAGCTTTCTCACTCGATGAATATTTAGAACGTCAAGTCGAAGTTAATAAACAACACGGTATTTCTGTCAGTTATGCAGAAGAACATGCCAAGAATGCGCGAATTATCCGAGAAGCTAATATTGCTGAGGCTGAAGCCAAAAAACGGATGCAAAGCGCATCCATTGAGGTTATTTCAGCAAATAAAAGTGAGATTGATGGCAAGAAAAACCTTACCACGGCAACCAATCAATTATCCGAAGCCAGCAAGGAACTGACGTTCTCACAACGCGCTGCGGCTAATAGTGCAAGTTTGTTTAAAAGCGCATGGGGGATGATGGGGGGCGCTGTTGGCATTGGAATTATGGCATCAGCGGGAGCTTTCACTTATCTCTATTCGCAGTACCAGCAGGCCGAAGAACGCCAGAAAGCCTTTAATGCTGCATTGCAAAAAGGTGGGTTAGGGTTAACAACAACGGCTTATGATCTGCGCAACCTTGCCAATGAACTAGGCGGTACCGCAGATGCCTATAAGTCAGTTACTGCCGCTGCTTCAGCGGGTTTTTCTGGTGATTTATTGCACCAAATTGCTGAGGTAGGGACGCAACTCGAAAAGTCAGGTGGAAATGTTGATCAGTTCATTTCTGGTTTAGTTGCATTAGGTGCACAGCCTGTTGAAGGAATGCAACGGATAATTGATGCTGGTAGGGAGATTGATAATCAAGCAATAGAGCGAGTTGCTAGACTTGAGCGAGAAGGAAAAAAAAGAGAAGCGGCCAATGCAGCTATGCTTGCTGCGGCTATTGCCGAAATTGAATATAACACCAAATCCAGTACTTTCGCCGCTGAGCATGAAAAGAGAATAAAAGACCTTAATGTAGCTTATGCAGGGCTGCAAATGACTGTGCGCAATATTGATATGGGTGGTAAAGATCCATTCATGGGAATGTATATTGCGACTAAAAGTTTATTAGCAGATAGATTAAAAAAAGAGCAAGAAGAAAGAACACAGCAATTATTAGAACAACAGAAGCAATTAACGGAAAACGTAAAGCTTCAGAGTAACTTTAATGCGGCATTTAACGCTGGAATTGATCAGCAAAAAGTACGAACTGATCGGCAAAATCAGTTTAAAGAAATGCTCGATAAGGGAACCATTTCAGCAACTGAATACCAGCAAGCTTTGAAAGGATTGGATAAGTTATTTTCCACACCTGTAAAATCTGGTAAAAGCACAGCCATAGACGAAGGTAAGCAACGGATAAATCAGCTTTTACAACAAGGTGCTGCGTTACGTGCTCAACTGGAGGAAACCGAAGGCCTAACAGCTTCGGAACGTAAGTTAGCATCTTTTGAACAAGAGTTAATTGGGCTGCAAGGGCAGCATTTAAATGCTAGACAAAAGAGTATTCAATCTCACTCAGATGAAATTCGAACACAGTTAGTAAAAAATGCATCGTTAGAAAAGGAACTAAAATACAAAGAATTAAGGAATAAATTTGATGACCAAAATTTCGAGGTAATGCAAAAAACCTCAAGAATTCGTCAAGATGCAACAAATCAGATGTTGCAAATAACAATGAGTCAATCAGCGTATGATCTAATGCTTGAAGAGCAACGAGTAAGAGATGAGTTTCGTCAGCGTCGTTATCAGCTAGATAAAGAAGTTTCTGATAAAACCACTCAACTTTATGCAGATCAAACGCTCTTTTTATCTCAAGAAGAACAAAGGCAATTAGATATTGTCAGGCAGTCTTCGCGAGATAAATTAGCAATGAATAGAAACGCCAGCGCCGGAATGATAAGAGGAATGCAGGATTTTGGTGAATCAGCCGGAAGTATCTATGACCAGATGCGCTCTATCAGTAATAACGCATTAAGTGATATGTCAGGAATGCTAGCTAATTTCGTAGCCACTGGAAAATTAAATTTTGCAGATTTTGCACAATCTATTGTGAAAGAAATTACAAAAATGATTTTTCAGATGATGATCTTTAATGCACTTAAAGCTGGTTTTTCGGGAACTTCATTTGGTGATGCTATGGGATTTAAGGCCACACCAAATGCCAAAGGTGGTACATACAATTCACCGGGGTTAAGTGCATATAGTAACACTATCGTGAAATCACCGACATTATTTCCGTTTGCAAAGGGTGGTGCACCTAAAATGGGATTGATGGGAGAAGCTGGCCCTGAAGCAATTATGCCTTTAACCCGTGGTCGTGATGGTTCTTTGGGCGTAAGGGTGCTTGGTTTAGATACACAGCAGCAAACACCAAATATTATCATTCAACAAACCTTTCATTTAACAGGAAATGGTGATCAGGCTTTGCAAGAGGCTATTCAGCAGGCGGCAGAAATGGGAGCAAAACAAGGTTCACAGGATGCGTTAACTAAGATTCAGCGGGACTTTCAAAATAATGGCACATTAAGAAAAAGCCTTGGGAGGTAAAAATGGTACTTGAATGGCCTGAGAATGTTGTACCTTCCTCAATGAGCTGGCAGCTAATGAGCAATAGTAAAACATTTACCTCGGTATTTACAGGGAGTAGCCAAACGGTGAGGTTTTCAGGAAGCCGCTGGCGCTGCACTTTGACTTTCAATAATCTCACTGAGGCTATATCCAGAGAATTAGAAGTTTTAATGGCACAACTGGACGGTGAAAGCGGGCGAGTGAGAATTAGCAATTGGATCAGACAGGGATTACAAGGTAAGGGTTCGCCACTTGTTAGTATAGGAAACCAAACGGGAAAATCACTACAAACAAAGGGATGGTTAAAGAATTCAGTTGTAGTGCGCAAAGGGGATTACATTACAGTGAGTAATGAGCTCAAGATGGTTACTGAAAATGTGTTAAGTGATAAAGATGGGAATGCAATTATTCCCATCTCACCTACGCTAAGGTTGTCACCACAAGTTAATGAGAAAATAGAATCCGTGAGGCCGTTCGGTATTTTTAAATTAACAAGCAATGACCAAGGGAATTTTCAGTACCGCCCTGGTGTATTTTCCAATGTCACTATCACATTTGAGGAGGCTTTATACTGATGTTGTATCATCCTTTTTCAAATGCAATGGTAAAGGTCATTAATAATGGTTTCGAACTGGTTATTGCAGCCAAACTGGATCTCAAATCAGGCGTGACTAGAGCGCATACTGGGCTTGGCAATTTAATTATTGCGGGGGAAATGTATCAAGGTGTTGGCTCTTTGGGGAATATAGAGCCAGTTACCGAAAACAACTCAACCAGTCCACAGCAATTAATACTATCGCTTTCTGGTTTTGATTCTCTCCTTATTGCAGATGTTATGAATGAAAGAAGTCGCGGACGCAATGTTAGCTTGATGCTGGTGGCTTTAGACTTTGATGGTAAGCCAGCATTAGCAGAGATCATTTTTGCTGGGCAAATTTCCAATATTGGTGTTACTACCGGTAATAATAACGAAGTTGCAGTTACAGTATCTAATCGTTTTGAGCGATGGTCTCAGGGGTTACCTGATAGATTTACGGATGAGTCGTGGACAAAACGGCATAAAGGCGATCGTATATTTCGGTATGTGGCACAAATGGCTGAGCGTGCTATATACTGGGGTAGCAAGAAAGATGCACCGACATTCATATACAAATAACATTAAATTAGGGGAAAAATGAACAGTATCTTTAAGTTTTTTGTGATGACACTATTTTCTTTTGCTTTAATGGGATGCGTTACCCAAATGACAAAAGAAGAAGTAGCCACTGCAAAATTTGAACAGCTACCTAGTAGCTATAAATCTGACATAGAAAAATTTATTTCGGCAAACTTAAAAGATCCTGATTCTGCTAAATATATTTTTCATGACCCTAGAAAGGGGTATCAATCATCTAAAAAACTAGTGGCAATGGTTGTCCCAGTAGAAGTGAATGGCAAAAATAGCTATGGTGGTTATACAGGCTACACCCTTTATCATATAGCGTATATTTCAGGACAATACCAAGATGTAACCACTGGTGTTATGTACGAAGTGATTAAATTCGCTGACTAATAAACTACATTTATATTAACCCGCTTCGGCGGGTTTTTTTATGCCCGGAGATCAGCAAATGCGACACCCAAATTGGACAACTCAACTTCCTGAAACCTTGCGCCAAGCTATGCAAAAGCCGTTTGTTTGGGGTGAGCATGATTGCTGCTTGTTTGCTGCTGACTGCGCAATTGCGGTGTGTGGTGTCGATATCGCAGAAAAGGCTCGAGGCAGATACAAAACCAAATCAGGGGCTATGCGAGTTTTAAAATCTGAGTTCGGGGATTTGGAAACAGGTCTATCGGGTTTCTTTCAAGAAATAGAACCCGATAAAGTGATACGTGGTGACCTTGTTATGTTTGATGGTGACGACGGCAAAACTCTTGGTGTGCTGTGGGCTAATAAAATATGGGCTGTCACTGAGAATGGCGCGCGACCAGTTAATCATAAACCTATTAAAGCGTGGAGAGTTGAGTAATGGGTAAAGTTGTCTCTAATATCGTCTCCGCGGGTTTAATGATTACGGGGGTTATGGCAACAGGCGGGTTAGGTACCGCTTTAATTGTGGCTGGTATTGCGGTTCAGGCGGCTAGCACATTTATTTTCCAAGAAAAAATGCCATCAATGCGTTATCGGGATCAATCTGAACGCAAGCAAATGTTACGTTCAGCGGTGGCGCCAGAGACTGTGGTTGTTGGTAAAACAGTGTGTTCAGGTCTTCTCTTCTTTGCCGAAGAGGAAAAGGGCGATCAAACAGATGGCGAACGTTTATTTATGGCCATTGCACTTGCGGCCCACCCGATTCATAAAATTGGCCGCATTTGGTTAAATGATGATTTGATAGAAACCTTTGGCGACAAGGTCAGTTACGAGTTTCATAACGGCCGCACCACAAGTGACCCGTATTTATTGAAGCATGCGCCATCATGGAAAGATGACATGATCGGCGAAAATTTAGCGTGGTTGCGGTTAACACTGAAATACGATGCGGAAAAATTCCCTTATGGTGTGCCTAATGTCAAAGTTGAAATGTGGGGCAAAGAGGTTTTCGATCCGCGCATTGGTAAAGATGCTTGGACTGACAACGGAGTATTGATTGCGCTTGATTACTATCGCAGTTATCTCAATGTGCCTGATTTAGAACTAAATTTTGATGAATTTAAAACGGCAGCAGATTTAAGCTATGAACCAGTTGTAACCCCAGAAGGGAATACGGAACCCCGCTATACTATCAATGGCGCTTATGAGCTTTCTGAATCACCATCATCACTACTTGATCACATGCACCGGTGCATTGCTGCTGAGCCGACTTATGTTGCAGGCAAGCATGGTATTTTAATGCAGGCTTATAATGGCCCTGCAGTATTACGCATTGAACCGAATCAAATCATCGACACCGTTAACATCACACCTGAACTTGCGCTACGTGATGCAACTAATGCGATTTACGGTACCTTCGTCGATGCCGAGCAGCAATATGTTAAAACTGATTTTGAACCAGTCATTGTTGATGAATGGATTGAGGAAGATGGGTTAGAGATTAAAGAAAATATCGATTACCGCTTTGTCACTAGCCCATACCAAGCAGCACGCCTTTCTAATTTATATCTACGCAAAAAACGCGCAGGTCGTCGCATTCAATTAAAAATGGACATGGATGGTTATGCGTATCGACCAGGGGATGTTTGCTTGCTGAACTTACCACATATTGGCGTACAGAACTTTGAGTGTCGTGTGGCTGAGTGGAAATTTCACCCGCAAGAGGGCGTTGATATTCTCCTCGAGGAAGACGGAGCTTATATCTATGAGGATATAATTGGTAAACCTTTTGTTCGGCCTCCATTCACTGTTTTACCCACTGGCGGCGTGGCACCACCGCTTAACCTTGCTTTTGTGGCCACAAATATCGGTGAAGTCGTTCAGGGTTATTTGAGTTGGCAATCAGCGGCTGCAGATGTTCGCTATAACACAGTAAACATTATTGAAAATGGCAAAGTTATACAGTCAATTCAAGTGCCGCAAGATAGAGTTGAATTGTCAGGTTTGGTGCGTGGATCATATCGTGCCGAAGTCCGTTCTATTAATGCGGCTGGTGCAATGTCTGCCCCCGCGATTGTTGATTTTGATATCCAAGCCCCACCTAAACCGGTTAGCGTTGAAATGGTTGGCGGTATGTTCTCTCTGACTTGCATTCCGCACGGTGGCGAAACCGCACAGCATGGCTATACATTTGAGTTTTGGTTCAGCGACAAAAAACTGGCCAGCACGAATGACACCGAAGTGACAACCAAAGCTAATCGCCAAGGTCAGGGACAATTCTGGACTAAGGAGAATTTAAAGGCCGGCACTGATTATTGGTTTTATGTTCGTACGGTTAACAGCTATGGCAAGTCACCGTTTGTTGAAGCCGTAGGAAAAGCTAGCGGAGCGCCGCAGGATATGCTCGAAGAGTTAGGAAATAATTTCCTCACCACCGAAGCCGGCCAGCAAATGCAGGAGCAAATCGACTTCAATCAAGGAAATGTTCAACTGCAACTTGAGCAAGCAGCCGAAGCGACACTTAACAACACAATGATGTTAAATCAAGTCTCATGGCGCTTATTCGAAGAAGAGGGCACGCGTAAATCTGAAATATTCCGACTTGAACAAGTGAGAGTATCAGACCAGGAGGCGCTAGCGCGTTGGCAGCAGCAAGTTAAAACCGACTACGAGCAAACCTCATCGGTTGTTCTAAAAGTACAAGAGTCATTATCAACACTTGAGGAGTCAACAGCGAAAGATATTTCACAGGTTAAAGCTGAGATTAAACAAGTTGATGACAAATTAGGACCGATGGATGCCCGTATTACGGATCAGTCAGAGGCGATTGCTAAAATCGATGAGACACAGACGAAGCATATTGAAACAGCAGAATCCCGATTTAATGATAAGGAAGCGTTAATTAATCAATTGTCACGCACAATTGCCAATGCTGAAAGCTCACTAGCAGAAATGGGGATGCAGCTGACAGCAGAATATGGCAACCAATCGGTTGAGCAATTAAGAATAAAAGCGTCTATTACTCGACTCGATACTGTTACAGCTAACAAATTCCAATCATTTGCACAGTCTATTGAAAAGCTAGAAACGCAGTTTAATGATGTGAATGCAACCATCAGGCAGCAATTGAATTGCGTGGGCAAACCGTTTTCGATCACAAAGGAAATGGCTCTGCTATCTACACAATTAAGACGGGTATTAACTGGAACGGCCAATACTATGACGCTAAGTTTCTCATGGGCGCAACTGTTCAGAATGGAAAAGTGGTTACACAAATTGGTTTCAGTGCGGATACCTTCGGTATTTTCAATCCATCCAGCGGCAAGTTGGAGCCTGTTTTCTTTGTAGAAAATGGTCAGGTGTTCATCAATGAAGCGTTTATTAACAAGGCCACAATTGAAAAGCTTCTGGTTGGTGTAGAAATTAAGTCAAAACGCTATGAAAAAGGAAAGGCTGGGTATCGGCTTGATGCGGAAACAGGTAGCGCGGAGTTTAATAAATTGGAAGTTTATGGCGATTTTAAAGTGAGTGGCGATGCTGGGCGTGTCATTTTAGATGCAACGGGACTGATGATTTATGACCAATCAGGGCGATGGGCGGTTAAAGTTGGGAGGAAACCATGAGTGATCTGGGCTTATTTATTAACCCTAAAGATGGAGGAAAGTCCATTGAATTAACAAAAGATAATTACCCTCTCACGTTCATCACTAAAATTACCACCCACCCCAGATATCCGCAAAAAGACAACAGAAACAAGTCCGTTAATGTGCCCGGGCTCTCTCGGTATAACGTGGTGATTATTCCCTCAGCACTTTGTCATTTTCTAGCCTATGGTTCGGTACAAATGGTAAGAGTCGGTAGCTATTGGACCTCAGGAGATACTTTCCACTGCTATTATGATGAGTTCGGTGGCCCTGATGGTTGGTTGCCGGGAAGTGATGGTGAGTCGCATTTTTTCTTATACGGCACGCTAAAAGATAATCCACCTGATACTTATGGTTTATTTTTGAACGCAGGGGCGTCTGCAGCAATTGATAACTTTCGAAGTATCACCCAAGAAAATGAAGTGGCTTATTGTGTTTATCGTAAGAAGATTTATATCGACGTCAATAACAATCGAGGGTACTGGAGCTTACCGAACGATATACCTAATCGTAGTTCGGCATTAGTTTTCCTGAGACCAGAAAGCACAAGCCAAGTACTTCGCTATGACCGGCCTAACAACCGAATTATATCTTGGGGAGCGGGTTGGGTGTATGTCGTCGTTTTTTCGTACGGCTTAAATCTACAACCCACCGATGGATTAACGATTTGGAACAAACAGGGTAAAGTGGTTTTCAACTCAGATTACATTCCATTCTTTAATAATGGGCACACCATCAAAATGAGTGGAAATGTCGCCACAAGCTCATTTGAAAAACCGATGTTCAGCATGGATATGCCCAATACATGGTTAGAAAATGAAAGGGTAAACGTTAACTGTTATTTATCAGGGTTTAGAGTTGAAAATAACAAGCTAATCGCAAACCGGATGTGGACCATCGATTTTTACCCAAGTTACGCCAACTATATGTATAACCAAGTCGTGTATTCCAGTTCCTATTGCATCGATTTTAATGATTACTTTTAGCTTCTAAAAACACTCAATCACAAATAAGCCGCTTAATTGCGGTTTTTTTACGTTCAAAATTCAAGGAAACACCATGATTTATGAAATTGGCACTATCTCAACAAAGGCTAACGACCCGAAAATCACAGGTAAAAACACGTTATGGAAAAACAGCGTGACGAAAGTCTCTGTGGGGCAAATTATTCTTATCCAGTCGGGCAATACGATATATCAAAACAGCATTCGCTCGGTGGAAAGCGATACACAAATGACGTTAAGCTTTCCCGTTCCAGTGGTGCTAACAGATGTGAAATACGTTATTTCAATCACGATGATTGGTTCAGTATCAGACGGCGTTAACAAAGCAACAGCGATGGTTACTGAAAGCTATCAACTGATGATGATATTGAACCGACTCATGACCGAATCCGGTGTGATTAAAGTGGTGTTACCTGACGGCACTGAAATGCAACTGAGAACGGAGAAAGAAAGAGATAGGCTGCTAGATGGGAAGTTTAATAAGGCTGGTGGTACAGTAAATGGATTAATAACGGCCACTGGAGTAATCACGGCAGGTGGAACAGTTCAAGCTAAAAATCCATCAATAGAATGTTATGTGCAAATGAATGCTGGAAGTGATTATGTTACTCTCAACACTAAGCGTCCAAATACTCCATGGCGAACACACGCGCTTCCTGATGCCTCTGGTACACTCATGCAAGTTGGTGATTATGGTTGGGGTGGAACATCTGGAGCAACATCGGCATTAGACACAGAACAGAAAGTATTAGATTTTATTAAGAATGAAGCTAAGACACAAATACTTCGAAATGACAGTGTCGCTACTAGAATTGCAACTAGATATAGTCCGATAGCAATCTTTAAAACTGGAGATACATTCTTCACACTTAGCGCAAATTTCGATGGCACAAGAGCAACCATTAGCTCTGGCCTTTTAAGCAGAGATCAATCCCTGTGGCCCGTAATGGAGTTATATCATAATAGAAACACCACAAAAGACTCTAACGGCAACTTAAAAGCGGCATCACCTATTATTAAAGTATTTGCTGACCATATTGAAACCAATGATGAAAGTGAGGGCGTAACACTCGAAAAACTCGGCACCGGACGTTATAAGCTGAAAGGTACACTGGGTATGCACTCGGATGCATCTTGGGGCGGGATACATGGCGGCTTAGTCGTTCCAAATGGTATCAATAATCTCCCGTTGGTGTGGGCTGATTTTGACGTTTTACCAGATGGTGACATAGTCATTGAGACACGTTATAGAAAACACACTCTCCATCAGATGCTAGAAGCACAGCGCTTAATGACTTACCCGGAGTTTCTTGATGAAAATAACGAAGAGCGTGAAGATTACGACTATTGCGATATTCCGAATGGTCACTGGATTGACGTGCGTGTAAACATGCCATCCAACTCTATCTATAATCAAAAGCAAGCTGAAGCTGAGAGACTCGCTAAGCTAGAAGCAGAGCGATTAGCACAAGAGGAAGCTAAACGTGCAGCAGAGGAAGCGGAAAGGGCGGAGCAGGAAGCTGCAGAACGTGAACAGTATGGCCTTGGCGAAAATGATGTATTGTTGTAATAATGCACGGATATGCGTAGAAAAGAGATGAATAAATCGCAAGGCCAATTTGTTTTGGCCTATTCTTTATATTTTTCTATTAGAGTTGATTCTTCAACGGACAATATATCTGCGATAATCATCAAGTCGTCTACATAGACAGATATTTCGCCATTTTCACACTTTATATAGTCGACCTCGGAAATAGTGAGATTTTTTGCAATTTCCGATGTTGATATGCTTTGAGATAAACGTAAGTGCTTAATAAATTCACCGAGAGTTTTGTTCGACATTTTTTCTATCTTTAGCTTTTTTTAATGACAGATGAAGATATATTTCAATAAATCTTATCACTTTTTGAATCTTTTGTTCATCAGCGAGTTGCCAATTCTGGTTAAGCATAAACTCGTTAATTGAAATGCCTTTGCAATCTACTTCAGTTCTATAAAAAACGTAAATCTTTGACTGCTCCGTGTGAGATGGCTCTCTATTTTCGTTGATACAGTTTAGTGCAAGTAAAAGTAGTTGATTTTTGTTCATGTAACCTCCGATTATGAGGTCGTATGATATGTGAGCCACAGGGAGGATTATATCAAGATCAGTCGGAAAAATATAAATCTTACTAACTAGTACGATGTAGAGGCATGTAAAAAATAGGGCTTTACATACGCATAAAATGATCAAATAATACTGTGTATGCATACAGTATTATTGGTGTCGTATGAAATTAAGACTAATTGAAACAGATGATTTACTAGCAAGCTTCCCTATCTTTCTTGACCGAGTGCCAGCAGGTTTTCCATCACCCGCTGCGGACTATGTTGAAGACCGCATAAATTTAAATAGCGCCCTCATTAAGCACCCTGAAAGCACATATATGCTCAGGGTCGAAGGCAATTCAATGATTGATGCGAATATTAATGATGGTGATGTTGTTATTGTTGACAGCGCGGTCACAGCAAAAGAGGGAGATATCGTTATAGCTAGCTTCGAGGGCGAGTTTACGGTCAAGAAACTACACCTCAACCCACCTATGTTACTTCCAATGAATCCCACTTATTCACCGATTATTATCAACGATGAGCAGGATTTTCAAATATTTGGTGTCGTTACTTATATTATTCATCGGGCTCAATAATGTTTGCGCTGGTTGATGTAAATAGTTTTTATGCAAGTTGTGAGAAAGTCTTTAGGCCAGATCTGGCAGGGAAGCCAGTAATTGTTTTGAGTAATAATGATGGCTGCGTAATTGCACGTTCATCAGAAGCGAAAAAACTTGGCGTAAAGATGGGTGAACTATATTACGAGCGCCACAGTTTTTATAGGCAAAACAACATCAATATATTTAGTTCTAACTACGTACTTTATGCGGATATGAGTAATAGAGTCATGTCACTATTGTCAACATTCGCATCCCGCCTAGAAATCTATTCAATCGATGAGGCCTTTCTTGATTTTGCAGGTATGAATAATACCTTTAATCTTGAGGAATACGGCAGTAAAATCCAATCAACTATCCTTCAAAATACTCACCTCCCTGTAGGCATCGGTATTGCTCCTACAAAAACTTTAGCGAAATTAGCCAACCATGCGGCAAAAACATGGAGAAAAACAGGTGGAGTTGTTGAACTCTCCTGCAAGCAACGGCAGCGAAAATTATTATCTCTTATCCCAATCGAAGAGGTGTGGGGTATTGGCCGTAGAATATCGGCAAAATTAAGAATTATGGGTATAAATACCGCTCTGGATTTAGCGAATGCACCAGTAGCAACTATCCGTAAAACGTTTGGGGTTACCTTAGAAAGGACATTGAGAGAACTCAATGGTGAGCCATGTACTGAATTAGAAGAAGTCCGAAAAATTAAGCAGCAAATACTGTGCTCTCGTTCATTTGGCCAGAAAGTTTTAGATATAGAAACAATGCGTAAGGTTGTGTGTGATTATGCAGAACGTGCAGCAGAAAAATTAAGGGAAGAGAAGCAACGTTGCAAAATTATCGGATTATTTATTCAAACTAGCCGTCACGTATCAGGTGAAGATTACGCAAATAGCATTAATATAAAACTCGAATACCCCAGCAGTGACACCAGAGATATTATCAATGCAGCAATGCGCGGGTTAAATACTATTTGGCGTGACGGTTACCGGTATTATAAAGCAGGCATCATACTATCTGATTTTACTGATTCAGATATTGCTCAGCTTGATATGTTTTCAACACAAAAGCCATTTCGTAATAGCGATGAGTTAATGAAAACATTAGACGCCATTAATAAGAGCGGGAAGGGTAAAGTGTGGTTTGCAAGTAAGGGCGGTGATAGCGGATACAAAATGAAAAGAGAAATGTTGTCACCTGCTTACACGACAAATTTTGATGAATTGCCGGTGGTTAAAAGCTAATAAATAGGTTGAACGTTTTAAATGTATTGCTGAATAAGTAAAAAAAGCAGGGAGAAGAGCTGTGAAATACAAGCAATATGGACTGTGCTTTTTGGCCTGACACAGCTGGGACACAGAGCTAGATTCAATATGATTGGCTGCTCTGTGCCAATAGCGGACGTTATTAAGCTCAGTCAGTATGGATTCACGAAAAACATAAGTTATATTTTGTCCTGATTTACACGGGATGAAAGCTCCTGATGGCTCTCCTTTCGCTCGCTGTAACGATCTGCAAGATAATCGGTTTGTCCCTTAAGCAGCAGCGTGACTTTAAACAGCTCCTCGGCTACATCGGCGATGCGGTCATACCATGAAGAAGGTTTCATTCGTCCGTTATCGTCGAACTCTTGCCATGCCTTGGCTACAGAGGACTGGTTGGGGATCGTAAACATCCGCATCCAGCGACCCAGAATACGCATCTGGTTCACAGCATTGAAGGACTGTGAACCGCCGCAGACCTGCATTACCGCAAGTGTTTTGCCCTGCGAAGGACGAACCGCGCCTTCACTTAAGGGTATCCAGTCAATCTGCGCCTTCATAACTGCGCTCATAGCACCGTGCCGTTCCGGAGAACACCACACCATCCCGTCACACCATCTGACCAGACCGCGCAGCTCGGTGACTTTAGGATGCGTATCTGGCGCATCATCCGGCAGGGGTAAACCTGAGGGGTTAAAGAGTTTTACCTTTGCGCCCATCGCTGTCAGCAGACGACCAGCTTCTTCCGCAGCAAAGCGGCTGTAGGAGCGCTCTCTAACTGAGCCATATAGGATCAGAATCCGCGGCGGCTCGTGTATGTGCAGGCGCTCGGCGATGTGTTGATCAAAGTATTCACTATTTAGAGCTGGAAAATGTTCCATTTTTCTACTCCGGAGATATCAGATGATTTCAAATTTAACACATATGATTTACCATATGTATATTCTAAAGGAAACGGAGTGAAAAATGCTACAACCTGTTCAGCTTTTCAAAATCCTGTCGGATGAAACCCGGCTCGCCATCGTCATGATTCTCCAGGAGTCGGGAGAACTATGCGTCTGTGATATCTGCGCAACCATTTCCGAATCGCAGCCCAAAGTCTCGCGACATATGGCTATTCTTCGTGAGGCTGGGTTGGTTCTAGATCGTCGTGAAGGCAAATGGATCCACTATCGTCTGTCACCCCACATACCGGCATGGGCAGCTGAGACAATCACAACGTCCTGGCAGTGTATGCGAGAGGATGTGCGTGAATGGCTGGATAAATCAGCCTGCACCTCCTGTTAAGAAAAGAAAACACATGTACATAATCATATATAAAGGAGTCTGAGATGCTTTTGGCAGGGAGTATATTTTTACTGACGCTGATACTAGTGATCTGGCAACCCAGAGGCTTGAGCATTGGCTGGAGTGCGAGTATCGGGGCTATGCTGGCGCTGGTAACTGGTGTCATTCATATCACTGATATTCCCATTGTCTGGAATATCGTCTGGAACGCGACAGCGGCATTTATTGCGGTCATTATCATCAGCCTGCTGCTCGATGAGGCCGGCTTCTTTGAGTGGACCGCACTGCACGTCTCCCGCTTGGGTAACGGGCGTGGTCGCCTGCTGTTTACCTGGATAGTGTTGCTCGGTGCCGCTGTCGCTGCTTTGTTCGCCAATGACGGCGCCGCGCTGATCCTGACACCAATTGTGATTGCAATGTTGCTTGCAATGGGATTCAGCAAGAGCACAACACTAGCCTTTGTGATGGCCGCAGGATTTATAGCAGATACGGCCAGCCTACCGCTCATTGTTTCTAACTTGGTGAATATCGTCTCGGCGGACTTTTTCGATCTGGGCTTTACTCAGTATGCCTCCATTATGATCCCCGTAGATGTTGCAGCGATTGCGGCCACGCTGGTCATGCTGCATCTCTTTTTCCGCAGGGACATTCCGGCGACGTATGACGTTTCGCTACTGAAGACTCCTGCCAGTGTGATAAAAGATCCGGCAACGTTCAGGGTGGGCTGGATTGTCCTGTTATTGCTGCTTGTAGGTTTCTTTGTTTTGGAGCCTATGGGGATCCCGGTCAGCGCGATAGCGACTACTGGCGCAGCAGTACTGTTTATAGTGGCGAAAAGAGGTCATGCCATCAACACCGGAAAAGTCCTGCGCGGTGCGCCATGGCAGATCGTTATTTTCTCGCTGGGCATGTACCTGGTGGTTTATGGGCTCCGCAATGCAGGGTTAACGGAGTATCTGTCTGGTGTATTAAACCTGCTGGCAGAAAAGGGATTATGGGCAGCAACGTTTGGCACCGGTTTCCTGACCGCGCTCCTGTCGTCGATGATGAACAATATGCCGACAGTGCTGATTGGCGCGCTGTCGATTGATGGTAGTACGGCGACTGGCGTCGTCAAAGAGGCGATGATTTATGCCAACGTGATCGGCTGCGACTTAGGCCCGAAAATCACCCCGATTGGCAGTTTGGCAACCCTGCTTTGGCTGCATGTGCTTGCCCAGAAAAATATAACGATTACCTGGGGATATTACTTCCGCACCGGCATTATCATGACTCTTCCGGTGCTGTTGGTCACTTTGGCCGCGCTGGCGTTGCGGCTCTCCATCACTTTGTAATGAGATACAGATATGAGCAACATTACCATCTATCACAACCCTGCCTGCGGTACTTCTCGCAACACGCTAGAGATGATCCGTAACAGCGGCAACGAACCAACGATAATTTATTATCTCGATACGCCACCGACCCGTGATGAGCTGATTAAACTTATTTCAGATATGGGAATTACGGTGCGTGAATTACTGCGTAAGAATATTGACCCTTATGAACATCTGGGTCTTGATGAAGAGAAATTTAGTGATGAGCAGTTGATTGATTTTATGCTTCAACATCCGATCCTGATTAATCGGCCAGTAGTCGTTACGCCGCTTGGCACTCGTCTTTGCCGCCCTTCAGAAATAGTGTTGGATATTCTACCGGAAGGTCAGAAAGGAGCGTTTACCAAAGAGGATGGCGAGAAGGTCATTGACGAGACGGGGAAGCGGGTTAAGTAATCTACCCACTTCAAAATATCGGACGCCTGTTCCGCTATGCGGGCGTCCGCTTTTCGCTCAGACCGGACCGTCAGGTTTAGTTGTCTTATATAGAGTAAAGAAAGTTTGAGCAATTAGAAAAGACGATTACTGTGATGGGGTTAACCTTAGCTATATTCAGCTTAAAATTTAAAAACACTAATTGGTTGGTTTATCTTCTCTATAAAAAACTAAGTGGAAGGATAGGATTTAAGCGTGTTAAAATTGATTGATTTATATTCAATTATTGAAAAATAGCAGTTATCAAAACTAAATTAATCATTTATATTATCAATGACTTAAAATCCTCTATTTTTATCATGAAAAAGATAAAGCATTGATGGTAATATCATAAATATCAGATGGTTATGATTAATGCATCTATATACTGCTGCGCCATATGGGCTGGACTGAAGCGGCTGACTTAATCGTTAAAGGTATGGAAGGCGCAATCGAAGCTAAGACTGTAACCTATGACTTCGAACGTCAATTAGAAGGCGCTAAATTACTGAAATGTAGCGAGTTCGGTGACGCAATCATTAAACACATGTAATTTATTACGTGGTGTAATTAGTAACGGGAGCCTAAAAACTCCCGTTTATTTTGCCTAGAAAAATTCTTCTGCAAAACTCTTCTGCAAAATAGACTACAAAATAAGCGTTATTTTATAGCTAAAACCTGCCAATTCTTTCCTCTGTCATCATGATATTTATCGGTCATCGCTTGGCTCTTATGCCCCAATAAAGTCTTAGTATCGATGCCTTGTTTTATATAACCTTTCAGATAAAGCGTGTTGAAGCTCTCCCTATTCAGTCGATAGCTGAGCGCTTGCGTTTTAATTTGTTAATTTTTGGCATAAGAAACACGTGGCAGAAATAATAAAAAAGTCATAAAGGTTCGGAAGTGGCTCGCTGAGTTTAGAGGATTACAAGGTGATAAAGCAAAGTGGAAGCGAAAGCAACTAGGGCTCCCCCGACATTCTCTCCCATAAATTTGATGGTATCATTAACGAGCTTCTAATCGCTTATGGCATTATCTATTGTAACCGTCGATATGTTGCTCATCTGTTACCTTTATATCTCTCGAAGATATCGATTAGTACCTTAGGATTACGGTGTAGACCTGTCAGCAATGATGTGTCTTTTATTCTATGACCATTAATTTGTAAAGAAATGTAATTACAAGCTTGAAATTCTAGTTAGAGACACTATATAAGAAGTGCACCAAGATAAAACATTATTCTACACTAAGTGCATAATTAATGGTGCATGAGTAGTATGTGTTTAATTTGATATATAAAATATTGAAGGAGAAATTATGTCTAACATTAGATCTTTTTCATTATTCCCAACATTATCGGATAGCTTACTTTCTAACAGATTTGACCAAATGGATCGTCTGTTTAGTCAACTTACAGGTAATAGGCCTTTAACTTCAGAACATCCGTATAATTTAAAACAAATAAATGAAACGAGTTATCAATTAACTATTAGTGTTCCAGGTTATAAGGAAGATGATTTAAGCGTATCCTTAAAAGGTGGGAAATTGTATGTTCAAGGTGAGCAATCAGCTGAATTAGTTAATGACTCAGAGAAATGGATCCATCAAGGAATCACTCAAAATAAATTTTCGCTTGAATTTAATCTCGGTAAGAATGTAAAGATTGAAAGCGCTGAGTTATCTAGTGGTTTACTCACTTTGGACATTGAATACGAAATCCCAGATGAAGAAAAACCTCGAGTTATAGCTATTGAAAATAAAGATATAAAATCATAGAGTTATAATTTATGACCCGTCAGCAATGGCGGGTTTTCTTTTTTAAGAGTCAGCTCATATCACAAGTGGAATATTTATTATTACCATCTAATTATTTTCGTTAATTTCTGGTTTTGCGCTGAATCTGACTATTTTCTATAAAGATGATGTAAGTTTTATTGAGAGAACCAAGCGCACAGTGCTTGGATATTTGAGCACCCCTAATTTAAACGATTCGTCTGCGCTATATCAGTTATCCATAAAAGATCGCTTAGGCGGTCTTTTTTATAGTTAAAATAAACATAAGATTTATCGTCACGATTGGTCAGGGTTATATGTGTAGTTATATGCAATAACCGATCTAAAGTGTTAATTATTTGCCTTAAGGTTCTGTTAAGATTTAATCGATAAACTATAAAAAATTAACAGACAAAAGGAATTATTATGAATAAGGCAATTATTGCGCTCGTATTATCAGCAGCTTCATTTGGCGTGTTAGCTAACAACCATGCAGGTGGATTTGTTTCGAATGATGGTTCTGTTGGTCCAAAAGGTGGGTTTGTTGCAACGGCTCAAGCAGTGACAACTGTCGTTCAAGCGAAAGAGCTTCCTGATGATGCATGGGTTTCACTTGAAGGTCATATTGTTAAACAGATTGGTAAAGAGCTTTACGAATTTAAAGATAGTACTGGCTCAATCGCTGTAGATATTGATGATAGACGCTGGCGTGGACAGGTTGTGACGCCTGAAACAAAAGTTCGTTTAGATGGTGAAATTGATAAAGAGTGGGCTTCATTAGAAGTTGATGTGAAGCGAGTAACTATTATCAATAAATAGTCGTAAATCTTTAATGAGCCCCATGATTGGGGCTTTTCTGTAATGAAAACTCCGCTTGCTAGCTTCTGTCTAATTCGTATGTTAGATAGCTTTATCTATTGCTCTTTCAATCGCTTTACATTCGGGACTATTTCCACTGGACTGCTCTATTTTCCCAGGTAAGTTACCTTCGGGAGTATCCATTTTTATCTCGCAAGTATCTGACTTAGTTTGGGGTTTAGTGTTTGGTGAACAAGCTGTTACTAAAGCGATAACAAAACATACTAATATAGCTTTGTTTTTATGCATACTGTCTATCCTGTTTTAAAGGGGGTATTCTGAGGCTACAAAGGTTAAGTACAAAGCGCAAAGAAATCCATGAGGTTGTGCTGTGTGGTTTTTGTTTTCTATAACAATAAGGTAACTTCAAGTGGTATGCCTGTCAAAAACTCCTTACTTTGGATTATTGGTTAATCCTTACTTTATCTACAGTGCTTATAACTTCGGTGTTTTCCCTCATTAGAATACTTCGAGATTGTTTTTATTTAATTCTACAAATGCTATGCATTGAGTAGTATTTGTAGAATTTGGTATACCAGATTAACTACCTATGACTGCTTTCATTGCTTCGTTTTGTTTCGTAATTGCATTCAGGTAAGCGGGACTCGATTTTAAATTATCATGATGGTTAATAATATTTTGAGGTATTTTGAATTCTAAATTCAAAGCCTATTGAGTTGTTTGGAAAAGGAAAATATCGGCGATAGAAAATTTATTATTCGCGATGTATATCACAATTTATCCCACTTATAATCAAGAAGATAAAAGGATTGGAAGCGAATATTGAGTTTGGCGTCAAAGAAAACTCTTGGGAAGACTACAGGTAGAAAAGGATTCCGTTTCTCGCTATTTCAAGATAACAGATATAATCAATCTCCTGTGATGTAGATATTTAATTATGATTGTTCTTTCGAAAGTGCTGCAAAGATTGCCGTTTCCATTTTTTCAGGGGTAGTATTGGGTGCAAAGCGCTTGAGCGGGGTGCCGTCACGACCAATCAAAAACTTAGTAAAATTCCACTTAATTCTCTTACCTAGCAAACCGGGCAGTTCGTTCTTAAGATAGCGAAACACTGGATGTGTAGCGGCTCCATTGACTTCTATTTTCTCGAACATCGGGAAACTCACACCATAGTTAATATAGCAGGTCCGTGCGATTTCATCAGCGTTGCCAGGTTCCTGTTTCCCAAACTGATTGCAGGGGAAACCAAGCACCACCAAACCTTGGGCGGCGTATTTCTTGTAGAGAGATTCAAGTCCACCGTATTGTGGTGTAAAACCGCAATGACTGGCTGTATTAACGACTAGAACCACCTTACCTGCGTAGTCTGCCATAGAGACAAGCTGGCCACTAAGACTTCTAGCCGTTAATTGGTAAAAGGTACTCATATTCTAGTCCTCAAATGTGTGCGATGTAGCATTGAAGATATTGATGGTACAGTTTAGTGCTTTAATTTTATTATTTACATAAATAATTATTCGCAATTGCCATCCCGAATTTTGTCATAAAGCTTAAGAAATTACAGCTTGTGATAATCATAACCTCTATGAACTTAATAAGCTCCAGCGAGAATTTGACGACCTTTCTTTCAGGAACAGGGGCAACCTTGAGCAATATTTCCCCTTCCAGTTTTATGGGTGAATAAGTTCGGCGCACTGCAGCAGCGGATTGCTGGAGGGTGGACTTATAATTTTCGTTATGCTTTTTTGATTTAAATCAAAGTTGCATGCTATTTGCAATTTATTAATTGACCATTAATTAGTCCCTAAATTATAAATGGTAATGATACTGATTATTATTATCATAAAGGTTAACTATGCGTACGGATATTAATGGAACATTTTTACTCAGCTCATTAGCGCTTTTTGTTAGTCAAGGAGCCTTCTCTGCATCAACGCCTCCACCGCGTGCCCATATTGATGCCAGTGAAACGATGGTTGTCACATCAACTCGAAGTGAAAGTAGTTTATGGAATAGCCCAGTAACAATGCAAGTCATTGATAAGCAACAGCTTGATAGTTCGACAAACATAGCGCTAGCAGATGATTTACGCGATATTCCAGGTGTTGAAATTACCGATAATGCCTTAGCGGGACGTAAACAAATTCGCATTCGTGGGGAAGCATCTTCTCGAGTATTGATCTTAATTGATGGGCAAGAAGTCACTTATCAACGGGCAGGGCAAGATTATGGTGCTGGGCTGCTTATTGATGAATCCGCATTGGAACGCATTGAAGTGGTGAAAGGCCCCTATTCAGTACTTTACGGCTCTCAAGCTATTGGTGGTATCGTTAATTTCATAACCAAAAAAGGTGGCAATAAGCCATTGGGAGGCACTGTTAAGGCGGTATATAACTCCGCAACGACAGGGTGGGAAGAGTCAGCAGCGGCATGGGGGAGCATAGGTAAGTTTGATTATCGGCTCAACGGAAGTTACTCCGATCAAGGTGACAGAGATACTCCCGAGGGGCGCCTAAAAAATACGAACCATCGCAATAATAGCCAAGGTATGTGGTTAGGTTACACCGAAGGTAAACATAAATTTGGTCTTTCCCTTGATAGATATAAATTGTCGACACAAACATGGCATGAAGACCCAAGCTATGAACACTTCAGTGTCAAAATTCCTGATTTAACTCGTGAAAAAATTGGTCTTTTTTATGATTATCAAGCGGATGGTGAATATATTAAAAATATTCATTTAGATGCTTATGAACAAACTATTGAGCGTGATTTTGAAAATAAGCTGGCGGTTGTGACACCAACAGGGAGCCCAATGATTGGCGATTTACGAGTAGCTAATCAGACTCAATCGAATGACAAACAATATACTCAAGGGATCACACTACAAACAGATATTACACTACCCGCGAATAATCAACTGGTTGTGGGAGCTCAGCTTCAGCGCGACCGTGTAAAGCAGTCTTCAAAAAGTTCAACAGAGTCCCAAAGCTCAACGCAGTTCCCTCCTGCCGTCAATTATACAAAAACCAGTGATTCACATAATCGAACAGAGCAAACAAACTGGTCGATATTCGCTCAAAATCAATATGCTTTTGCAGATGATTGGAAGTGGACATTAGGGGCGCGGCAATATTGGTTAAGTTCGGAGTTGTTAAGTGGTTTTGAAAATACAAATCACTCAACAACGGGGAACACTTATCATAACCTTAAAAGCTCAAAAACGCATGATAATCAATTTATTACATCAACAAGCTTACGGTATTCAGGGTTTGAGAATACAGAGCTGCGTATCGCATTCGCTCAAGGTTATGTATTTCCAACATTGAGCCAATTATTTATGCAAACCTCAGCGGGGGGAAGTATCAATTATGGAAATGAGGGACTAAAAGCAGAGCGTTCTAACAACTATGAAATCGGTGCGCGTTATAACGGTAATCAATGGTATATCGATAGCGCTTTATATTATTCTGAAGCGAAGGATTATATCGCTTTAGTCACATGTTCAGGGCAGTCAATATGCAGTGGAAACAGTAATTCTTCACGAACAGGATATCACTATTATGACAATATCAATCGTGCGAAAACATACGGGCTAGAAATGACCGTCGAATACCAAGGATGGGATATCACTCCTTATGCCACAGGGAATTATTTACGTCGTCAATTTGATGGTGTGAATATAAAAACTTGGGATACCGGAGAGCCTAATGTTAGTGGGCGCTTTGGAGCTAAACATCAATTGATTCTAGACCAAGTGAACTTAACCTCAGATTTATATCTTCGAGCTGCTGCAAAAGCACAGGATAAAACGGGTGAAAAGCCAACGAGCACAGCAGGCTGGGCCACTCTTAACCTTGCGTTTAATACAGAATTTGGCTCAGACGATCAGTACCAAATTAACTTATCGTTAAATAACTTAACCAATAAAAAATACCAAACTGCCCACGAATCAATCCCTGCTTCTGGTTTTAGCGCTGCAACAGGCTTTGTATGGAAATTCTAAAAATGAAAAAAATGATAGCTGCACTATTTGTACTCAGTTTTTCAATAGTGAGTGCTGCGAGTGAAAGAATTGTTGTGGCAGGAGGCTCTCTCACAGAGTTAGTTTACGCTTTAGGCGCTGGAAACCAAGTGATTGGTGTTGATGAAACAACAAGTTGGCCAGTGGAAACAGCAAAATTACCTCATATTGGTTATTGGAAACAGTTAAGTGCCGAAGGAATTTTATCTTTGCATCCAACGTTGTTTGTCACTTGGCAAGATGCAAGCCCTCAATTGGTTTTTGATCAGCTAAAACTGCAAAAAGTTAGTGTATTAACGTTACCTCGAATACCAGCTACGGTTGAACAAATGTATCTCAATATTCATACCTTATCGGAGGTGTTACATAAACCGGAACAGGGGAATGCGTTGGTTAATCAGTTACGTAGCCGATTGGATAATATTGCTCAAATAAATGAAAAGAAAGGCAAAAAAATCAATGTGCTATTTATTCTTTCCGCGGGTAGTAGTGCGCCACAAATTGCAGGGAAAGGTAGCGTTGCCGATATCATTTTGACACTGGCTGGTGCGAACAATCTTGCGCAACACACACAATACAGAAGTTATAGCGCAGAAGGTTTGATTGCGGCAAACCCTGAAGTGATCATTGTAACCAGCCAGATGGTAGAAAAGGGCCTTAACCAGCTAGAACAAGTTCCCGGACTTACCCGAACTTCTGCTTGGAAAAATAAACGCATTGTGAGTATCGATCAGGCACTCATTTTAGGTATGGGGCCTCGAATTGCGGATGCCGTTGAGATTTTACACCACAATATTTGGCCAGATGAAACCGATAGTGAGTGATAATATGAAATATGATATTGATTTATCGCCTTATTTTGCATTAGAAGGCCATCAACCATTTAAAGATAGGCATGCAACAATGCCTTGGCGCGGGGCGGTACCAATTAGTGCTGATAAACGACAAGACACATGGCAGAAATTAATCAATTCGACGTTCGAACCACGTAAGCGATTGGTATACCTACATATTCCTTTTTGTGCAACACATTGTACTTTCTGTGGTTTCTACCAAAATCGCTATGATGCCTCTGAAAGCCATATTTATACAGAGTATTTGATCCGGGAGATTGAAACGGAAGCCGACAACGTATTACACCAGTCTGCCCCGATCCATGCTGTTTATTTTGGCGGTGGAACACCCTCTGCACTTTCTGCTAATGATTTAGCGCGTATTATTAATGTGTTACGCCTTCGTTTACCATTAGCTCCTGATTGTGAAATAACCATTGAAGGGAGAGTTCTTAATTTTGATGATGCACGTATTGATGCATGCTTAGATGCAGGAGCAAATCGTTTTTCAATTGGTATTCAGTCATTTAATAGCAAAATTCGTAAAAAAATGGCCCGGACATCAAATGGTGAGGAAGCTCGGAAATTTATGGAAAAATTGTGCCATCGAGATAGAGCGGCGGTGGTTTGTGATTTGTTATTTGGTTTACCTGAGCAGACAACCGAGTTTTGGGGTGAAGACCTGAGAATTGCAAGTGAGATTGGCCTAGATGGTGTCGACCTTTATGCACTTAATTTGATCCCAAGTACGCCACTTGGTAAAGCGGTTGAAAATAATCGAGTCACAGTTCCTGATCCTGCCAAGCGTCGTGACTTGTATTTACAAGGCTGCGAATTTATGGATAAACAAGGCTGGCACTGCATCAGTAATAGCCACTGGGCGCGGACAACACGGGAGCGCAATTTATATAATTTGTTGATTAAACAAGGGGCTGATTGCTTGGCGTTTGGCTCTGGTGCCGGGGGCTCTATCAATGGATATTCATGGATGGGGGAGAGGAATCTGACCTCGTATTATGAAGCAATTAATGCGAAAAGAAAACCGCTCATGATGATGATGCAGACGACCGATCCGCAGTATCAATGGCGCCATCGCTTACAGGCTGGTATTGAAACAGCGCGAGTTGTACTTGAACAATTTACCCCTCATGCACAAATGCTGTCTCCACTCTTACAGCAGTGGTATCAGTCAGGATTAACACAAGATACTTCGACTGATTTAAGACTAACGAATGAAGGCCGTTTTTGGGCAAGTAATATTCTTCAATCACTTCAAGAGATTATCGTGAATCTTAATTCTATCCAATTCACGCAAGAAAAAATATCGTAAAGGAACATTTAATGAGTAATGTAGCGTTAGCTGATTTTTTGAAAACAGAGCCCGATGGAACATTAGAAACTATTGCAAAACAATATGATACCACCTTATTGGATGTAGTAAGACATTTGCCCGATATGGCTTTGACGATAGGAAAACATTTTGACTTGATTTGGGATGCTGTCCACACATGGGGTAATGTCACCACGCTAGTTCATACTCAGGATGTTATTCTAGAATTTTCAGGTGAGTTGCCTTCAGGTTTTCATCGCCATGGTTATTTTAATTTACGTGGCAAAAAAGGCATGGCAGGGCATATCAAAGCTGAAAATTGTACATATATTGCACTAATTGAACGAAAGTTTATGGGAATGGATACCGCCTCGATTTTATTTTTTAATCAATCAGGAGATGCCATGTTTAAAATTTTCTTAGGGCGTGATGAACACCGTCAATTATTACAGGAACAACTTGAAGCTTTTCGTTTATTAGTTAAGCAACTTAAAGAGAATAATTAATGGCAAGATGGTTAGTTTTTAGCACTGGTGGGCAGGGTGTTGGCAATATTATTGGCTCAGCTTTGGGGAGATGAACCTGTATCTAAATGGTTATTTTTGAATAAACCGACATCAGTACTCGATATTCACCACCAACAACATCTTTTTCGTTTGTTACGGCATCTAGTCAATACACGAAAAATAAATGTGTGTTGTGTATTACGCGATTTAAACCTTACGGCTCGCTTTGCTGATCACATTATTTTAATGCATCAAGGGCAAATTATTGCGGAGTACCTTTCATTATATTAAATCTTTAGTCCTCTATATGACAAGGAATGGTCTTTTTACTGGAACTACCCAAATTATTGGGTAGCTCAATTTTTTAATGGGGATATTAAGTATTCAAACAGTATCTATTTAGTTGGTTTTCCTTGCCAATATCCGGCGAGTAAAGAGCCCGATAAGTTATGCCAAACAGAAAACAATGCGCCTGGAAGAGCAGCCATAGCACCAAAGTATTGCGCTCCTAAAGTTGCTGCTAACCCTGAGTTTTGCATGCCAACTTCAATTGCCAAAGTTCGGCAAGTTGACTCATCAAAACCAAATAAACGCCCGCCCCAATAGCCACCAATTAAACCGATTCCATTATGTAATACAACAGCAATAGCGACCATAAATCCAACAGAAGCAATATGGCTTTGGCTACCTGCAACGACAGCACTGATTATTGCTAATATACAAATCATTGATAAAGAAGGTAAAAATGGTTCAATTTTTTTCACTATTTCACTGAAAAGATGATGAATGACTAACCCTGCAATGATAGGGATAATTACGATTTGTAAGATAGACAGCAACATACCCATGACATTTACACTAATTGATGTATCTGCATATAACAGAGTCAATAAAGGTGTTGCAAATACGCCAACCAAGGTAGATACCGATGAAATCGTAACAGATAATGCCACATCCCCGCGCGCTAAATAGATCATCACGTTTGAAGCCGTTCCACTCGCCACGCTACCCACTAATATCATTCCAACGGCAAGATCAGCTGGCATATCAAAAGCTTTAGCCAAAAGCCAAGCTGCTAGGGGCATAATCAAGTAATGAATAAAGGTACAAATAATCACTGGGGCGGGTCTTGTCACGACGCGTTTAAAATCGCTAATTCTAAGTGTTACTCCCATAGTAAACATAATTAGCATCAGTAAGTAGCTAATAAACGGGGAGATCCCTGTAAATGAGTTTGGTGTATAATAAGCAAATATGGATAAGAGTAGAGCCCATAATGGGAATAATCGAGTGACTTTAGACAACATTAAGACATTCCTTTTTATCTATTTTAAGTGGTTAGGTTTTCCAATAAGAACGAGTCGATATCATGGAGAGGATTGATTTGAGTTTAATGTATCAATTCTCTATTCGAGATATAGCCTTCTGATAAAGAGCGTCGCTCATAGAATAAAGTTGGCGTTTTTTCTCCACAATCAGAACCGGACTTATTTAGCGCATTTTTAAAGTTTGTTGTTATTATATTTGTAGTTATTTGTTCACCACGATTTGCTTGAAAATTCGTGTGGATATAATGAATCAGATACGGACTAACAACCTAGTAAACTTATCAGGATAGAAGCAAACACGCTATGAGGAAATTGAATGCATATATTCTCAGCATCTACTTTTGTAATCTTCAGCCTACGCTATTTAAACACCATTGCGACAGCGCCAACGATGCCTAAAAGGATATCAGCACCAGCAAAGGCATAGATATTTTTAACTTCTTCACTGCGAGTATCGGCAAAACGTTCAAGTGTTTTCTTGCTTGAAGGGGCTTCAACCTCTTCAAATTGCTGTATATAGCCAGCAGCTTTTGTATTTCTTGTTCGCTTGATTTAGGTTTTTTCCGACTTGATAAAAAAGCAGTAATTATTCATGTTACGCCCTACAGGGTATTTGGTTAACTTACTAATCTTGCGTAAAGAAAAATGTTCAAACTTAGTGATTATAATCATAATTAGCACTGAATAATAATCATTGTCAATTCAATAAATTGTTAATAAACCCTAAGGGTAGTGCATTACATAGTCTTGGTATTATGAGATGAAAAACGAGAGCTTAAAACTCCCGTTTGTGCATTTAGAAAAATTCTTCGGTCATAACATAGGTTTTTGCCCAACTCGATGGCTTAGTTTCAAGTTTAAGCATGTAGACAAATCAGGGGGAAAAGGTTAAAAGGCTAGCAGCAGCCAAGCCTTTTAACACAGGTGGTAATATCTAGTTTTTCATATATACATTTAAGAATACATTTATATTTATATTAAAAATTTTAGATATGGTTATTAAATGATCTGCATAAATTGAGGTGCCTCCATGCTCATACTCTATATAATGACTTTCTGTAATATCCAAATTAATTGCCATTTCATGAGTTGATATTTTATTTTTCACTCTTATAATTTTTATATATTCACCAAGGTTCTTATTCCTTTGTGTGATTTCTTTCTTTATTATTTCTTTTTCTAGCATATTGGTGTTGGTGCAGTATTTTTGTTGATAATGAATGTTATTATAAATAAAGATATTGTTTTCTGTTGGGTAATGAATTTGAATATAAATTTAAACCCAAATCAATAATTTCACCTTCGCTCTCCAATTCTTTTAATAAAGAAACGAAGAAGGATTCTACGCTAATGTTTAATTGTATTAAAAACATTAAAATTAGACTGAATGATATAGTATTAACACCATTTTCGTAGCGTGAAACCTGTTGTTGACTGACATGAAGTAATTTGCTTATATCTTCTCCTGTCAGATCATTTTCGATACGTTTCTGCCTTAAATAATTTCCAATTAAGATGTTTACTTTGCTATTTAAAATAGCACGATCCATATTAACCCCTATAGTGAGTAAGAATTTTCTGAGATAAAAATTAATCAAATAATAATATTAAGTACAATCGTTTAAAACGCTTAATGATATATTTTTCATAGGCGTAATCGATTGAAAGAGAAAAGTCAATCGTTTGATTATAATTTTCAGCTTGTAACAACATATTGATAAATAGCAATTAAATCAGTTTTTGCTATTTTTCCAATATTGCGAGATAAATGAATTGACAATTGCATTTACTCGCATAAAGAGTATTTGCGATTTCATTTTTATATGATACATTGAATATTAATTTTAATGATTAAATTATGCTTATTGTTTAGTATTTTATTTATTCTATTTTTTTATTCTATATTTCTATTTAATTTATACATATATAAATATCCTTATTTACAATGCTGTATCATATTAGTAATAAAATATTACCAATTGAAATGTTTTGTTACAAATTAATTGATTGGATAATAATAAATCAGTCCAGGGAATTTTATTATGTACTGATTTTACTATGAGTAATAACGGATCTATATTAAATCTAGTCGTGATTATTTAGAGTATCGGCAGTGGTTTTATATACTTGAGTAAATTAATTGTGAAGGGTGAAATTTTCATGTCTCGTTTCAATATGGAACCATGCGTTTATTATTTATTTACTGCTGAAAAATAAAACAGTATAGCTATTCATATTTCCAAAGGTAAAGATTGTTTTTAGTATTTATTGTTATATTATTTAAATAATCATTATCTATGTTAATTAAATTGGTGTGTATTTAACTAAATGTAAAAATAGCACTCTCAAATATTAATTTTCTTATAAAACAATGGATAAATATATATTCGAGATTGATTAAATACACATAATTGATGTTTTATCAGTTGTAATTTTTGTATCAGATTTTATTTGCCATGATAGATACAATATCGAATGATAATAGCGAGTTTTAACAGAAAAGGGGTCATGTAAGCGCAAAACAGATATGGTTTTCTTCAAAGGACTTAAGCAAATCACACGCTAAATGAGGGTTATGATTGCCCTAAACGTATATTAGGAATACATTACAAGTAATTAATTTCAGGAGTGGTAACTTGTTGTGTACACCAAAATTTTGCGAGTTCTATGTGTTTTATTGTTGATATTATTAGCCTTTATCATAGGTGTTTCAATAAACTTTAGTAAAAAACCAACCCTTATTGATGGCGCTAAACAAACAGTAGTGGATTTTATGCACCAACCGAAAGCTGCTGATATGAGGAATGTTAAATTCTATTCACATGGTTCAATGATGGGTCATAAGGTTGTTGGGGATGTATGTGGTGAAGTGTTTACATTTAAAGATGATTTACCATATAAGTATAAACGGTTTATTGTTGAAGTTGCTGCTAATCATGAAGGCCAGTGCGTGTTTTCTATTCCTTTATTTGATTTCGAGGGGGAAATGATCCCTGAGCCGGATTTTCAGAAGATTTGGGATAATCGATGTCAGTAATTAAGCACATTATTCACTACAATGGTGTTGTGGTTGCTTGGGAGCATTAAAGTGATTTCTATTTAGTAACTATTCTTTGTTAATTTATCGTTTGAAAAATAAATATCGGTGCGATAGTTCCTCTAGAAGATTCACTGCTGATATTCATGTTGCCATAAGAATTATAGTAAAAGAAAGCTCCTTTGAGCATAACCGCATTAATAAAGATATTGTTACAGAGTGAGCGAGAAGGCGTATAATTCTGTAGGTAAGTAATTTTATTTAATCATCATTGATGAGATGGAATGATAAAATGAACAGAAGTGAATTGATTGATTATATTCAGTATAATTATGGCGTGGAGCCTGAAAGTCCATGGATGAAGTATCCTGAATATATTGTTTTTAGGCGAAAAAATAACGCAAAATGGTTTGCAATTATTATGTGTATTTCATCTAAAAAATTAGAAATAAATAAAAATGAGGAGGTAATTAATATTATCAACCTTAAAGCGCCTCCTGAACTCATTGGTTCATTGCGGTTAAAAGATGATATTTATCCAGCGTATCACATGAATAAAGAGCATTGGATTACAATAAAGTTGCCCGGGCGCCTTACTGATGATGAACTTAAGGAGTTAATAGAAGATAGTTATAGATTAACAGCATAGCATTATATTGCTAGACTATCCCATCCGTGGGAAAAGTTTCCATACTAATTAGTTAAGCTTTCTTGCGATGATAAACAATCGAGGAAATGGCATTAAAACATGACCATTGTCTTGTGTTGGGTAAGCTTCTGTTAATAATTCATGGTAACGAGCGAGAAATTGTTTGGTTTGTTTTTTACCTAGGTTTTCAAGGTAAGGTCTTAATCCTGTTGCGCTTAACCAATCAATGATTGAATCAATCGATGGCATGACGTGATAATAAGTTGTTTGCCATATATCAACAGAACAATGGGTTGTTGAAAGCAAATCATAATATTCAGCTATTGATAAAAGTGCTGTTCTATTGACAGCAGAAATAGTTTGCTCATTGGCCACCTTGCGCATTAAAGCATGTGTGGGTTCATTCCAATTGTTTGGCATCTGAATGGCTAAAATACCGTTACTTTTTAATTGGTTAACTAGATGAGGAAATAATAGGTTGTGATCAGGTAACCATTGTAGCGAAGCATTAGCAAATATAAGGTCCTGTTTGATTTCAGGAACCCAGGTTTCAATGTTTGCATTTATAAACTGGCAGTCAGGAAGGTTCTTTTTCGCTTCAACTAGCATGGCCGGAGAGTTATCGACCCCAATTATTCTTGCTAATGGGTACATTTCACGAAGTATTTGAGTTGAATTACCTGGACCACAACCTAAATCGGTTAAATTACATGCGTTATCGGCATGAATATGGCTGATTAAGTCATATGATGGGCGAGTTCTTTCCTGTTTAAATTGCAGATACAAATCAGGGTTCCAATCTTGCATGTGCTAGCCTCATTGTTTTATTGAATAATTAAATCATAATTTATGGCCTAACATATTGTGTTTCTAGTTAAATATGTATTAATCGAGTTCCCATCATGGTGGCTTGGCCGCCAACTTTCACTTGAGTAATCTTTTTCGCTTGTGAGTGAATATTTACTTGAATCGATGAGGTGCATCCCATGGCACGACCTTGCTCAAATAGAAATTGAGTTTCATTTGGTAAGACATAATTGACCAAATAGCAGCCAAGCGCTCCGCTAGCGCTGCCTGTTGCCGATTCCTCATTTATTCCATAGAGCGGTGCGAAATTTCGACAATGCGCTGTGATAGGAAGAGTGTTACTTAACTCAAATACATGGAAGCCGATCGTATTGAATTCACGGCTTAGTTTCGCTATTGTTTCATAGTTAGGCTGTAGTAAATCTAAATAACCTGTTTTTACGGGAATAATAATGTCGGGTAACCCAGTTGAAATTATCATGATAGGTAAGCTTGTTTCAGTGATAATGTCACTCGTTATGCCAAGGGCTGCTGCAACTTCATTGATATTAGGTCCATCTCGCAGGGTGGGTAGCGCTTGCTCCA
This sequence comes from Providencia sp. PROV116, assembly GCF_028482485.1. Taxonomy (NCBI): domain Bacteria; kingdom Pseudomonadati; phylum Pseudomonadota; class Gammaproteobacteria; order Enterobacterales; family Morganellaceae; genus Providencia; species Providencia sp. PROV116. The sequence goes on from NZ_JAMPQO010000001.1 coordinate 107,521, forward strand.
TAACGATATTGTTCGGGCTAACAGACACACTTAGAATACCGGCCTTGGTTTTTTGGGTGTAACACCCAGAGGAAATCAGCTTAAGTGACGCTAAAGTGAAAAACACCGCTAATGTGGCATGACCACAAAAATCGACTTCACCTTCAGCGGTGTAGAAATCTACTTCAAAATCAGTTTCTTCGCCAGTATAGACAAATGCTGTTTCTGAAAAACCGACTTGTTGCGCAATAGCTGTTTTTTGTGAGGTGCTAAGTGCTGGCGGGTTGAGAACAACACCAGCAGGGTTACCACCAGTATTATTTTGTGTGAAAGAATTCACAAGGTATACCTGAATCTCTTGCTCAATTTCGCCGGTATTTTTAATTTGCATTTATTTTCCCGAGTTCTAAATAGATATCTTAAATTTTCGAGTGTACCTTACTCATTGGCTTAAATTTCATGAGAGGTAGAAACGCTATATTAACATTAACGCATTGTGTAATAGAGTCATTATGATGCTGTCTTTTATTGATAACTTAATGAACCCATAAATAAAGTATTAATAACTTGCTTAAGCTAACATAGTGATGATGCTTAACTCAAAATGACATGGAATTTAGTTGAAGTCGGTTGTAAATTTGATATAAGGTGGATGATATTATTCTTGATTTAGGTGAAAATGACTAGATTATGTGCTGATAAAACTAACGCAGGAGAAATAACTTATGTTTCCAGAGTATCGCGATTTAATTTCTCAACTTCGCCAATCAAACCCACATTTTCGTGCTCTTTTTGAAAAACATAATCAGTTAGACCATGAAATTGCAAGATTGGAACATTCAGACCGAAGAGGGTATGGCGATGAGGTGGTTGAGTTAAAAAAACAGAAACTACGATTAAAAGAAGAAATATATAAAGTGCTTAAAAATCCTGATGAAGAGTAAAAATTTTATTTATATGGCAATAAATTTTATTATTGCCTAGAAGTAATCGTAAAATTTAACCATTAGAACAATGTTCAAAGTTATGTTTAAGTTGTTTAATGGCATACTTTTCTATATCTCTTAAGCTCATATTCATGGTATCTAAACCTTTTATATCCATTTTAAGTGTATAAACAGAACTATCATCACCGAGTAAAGTTATATGTAACCCTATAACTTTTGTGTTTTCTTCTAATATATTTACTTGAGTTAGATTAAATCGCATAAAAATACCTTTTATAAAAGTTATAATTATTAATTAACCTACTCTAGTTGCATGTTTATTTCTTTTACAAATAGTTAAAGATTGTAACTGACATTCATCTTAATATTGTCATAATAGAAATAAAAATCCCTCAATACTTATTAATTAAGTCTGAGGGATTGTTGTTTATTTAAAGTTTATTCTTTATAAATAGATACATGGGGGATACCGTCATCACCTATAGTTCCACGGTACATACCTTCTGAATTAAATTCCATTGCGTAATTGCCAGATTTATCCAATACAATTACACCGCCACTGCCTCCGATAGCTTTAACGTCATCGAGTGCATTACGAGATGCATCAGAAAGGCTGGCTTTATTATATTTTACCTGTGCTGCAATATTATGAGCCGTTGCTGTACGAATAAACATTTCTCCAGAGCCTGTTGCGGAAACAGCTACGGTATTATTATCTGCATAATTTCCTGCACCAATAATAGGGGAGTCGCCAACGCGACCATACCGTTTGTTTGTCATACCCCCTGTTGATGTACCAGCTGCAAGATTACCTTGTTTGTCTAAAGCAACAGCTCCAACAGTGCCATATTTATAATCGTATAACATAGGGTCTACAAATAGTGCAGCTGTTTTCCCATCATGATCTAATACGATTTTTTCTTTTTCTTTCGCTTTTTGCAATTGTTCCCAGCGAAAATCAGTACGGAAATAAGATGGATCAACAATTTCAATGCCTTGCTCTGCAGCAAATTGCTCAGCACCTTTAGAAACCATCATCACGTGAGGGCTTTTTGTCATAACAGCATAGGCGGCATTGATTGGGTTTTTGATATTGGTAACACCAGCAACGGCGCCTGCTTTCAGGTTACTACCATCCATAATTGAGGCATCCATTTCATTTTTTCCATCGTGAGTGAATACCGCACCTTTGCCTGCATTAAATAAAGGCGAATCTTCCATTACATTAATGGAAGCTTGTACTGCATCAAGGCTAGAACCTCCTTTATTCAATACGTTATAACCTGCTTTTAGCGCTTCATTTAGTTTATCTTGGTATGCTTTTTCTTGTTCAGGCGTGATTGTGTTTTTCGTAATAGTACCTGCACCACCGTGGATAACTAGCCGGATCGGCATTTCAGTAGCGGCAATTGCTTGCAAAGAAAAAGAAGCAGTAAGTATGCATCCTAACAAAAGTAACTTCATGATTAACCTCTTTAGGTGGTTAGCTAAGATATTTTCACAATGCTTAAAAAGTATGGGATTGGAGTATGATGTTAGCAATTAGGAGAGTCGTAAAATGAGGAAAAAGTCACAGGTTATCAATAATGGTTTTTTGGGGAATGAAATTATTTAATAAAAAAAGCCCCTGCATGCAGGGGTATCTAATGGAAATGTATATTTATAGTTATTGTTATAAGGTGTCTATTGCTTAGATAGACCATTAGATAATACCAGTGATTAGTGCTTAATCCAAATCAGAGTAATCATAAAAATGGTAAATTAAGTGGTATTTTGTAGATTAAATTACGGACAAATAAGAAATTATTGAAATATAGTATAAGAATAAAATTAAAAAGATAATAAATTGGTTTTTGACTTGAAATACAAAATAATACTCCCATAACAATTATGAAAGCTGTTTTTATAATAAGGGATAAAATATGACTAACGCGCAGTGGGTAACACAAGCATTAAATGTGGTATTGGGCGAGGATATAGGTTCGTTGTCTGTGGCTAAGCAATATTTTTCAGATAAATATATCCAAGTTGTTGATGGAAAACAAATTAATTTTAATGAGTTTATTGCCCATTTGCAGGTATTGAAAGAAGCCACTGAATCAATCGTTATTACTATAAAATCGATCGCAGAAGGGGATGGCTGTGTTCATACTCAGCATCTGGCAAAAGCGACTAAAAAAGATGGTTCAATAAGTGAATTTGAGGTATTTGCTTGTTTTCAAATAGAAGATGGGAAAATTATCCGTTGCGAAGAAATGACAAGAATGATTAAAGGCAGTAATACGGATGAAGATTTGGGTTCAAGAACCTAAATTTTGATTGTTTTTGTAAGGGCTTAATATTACTGGTGTAGGTAAAACCTAATGTAACACTAGGTTTTACCTTATTCTATTTTTGTTAACTGGTTTTATATTAACTTGAGTAAGTTAACTGCAACCCTGTGCCAACTTCTTGTACGGGCGCAAATTTCGCTAAATGTATTTTGGCGTTAAGATCGGTACAGTGACATGGGTGTATAAATTTTAAATCTTGCTGGCGAAAGTAATTACCTGTTTGTTCTAAAACTTCTTCTGAGGCTTGCTGCAAATGAAACCCGCCTATCACAGTCACAATGTTATTGATGCCAGTTACATGCTTTGCATATTCAGTAATATTGCAAATTCCAGAATGAGAGCAACCCGTTATCACAATTAGGCCTTCCGATGTTTTAATGGCAAGTGCAGAGTCATCAAAGACATAGTCGTCAACGATATTATGGTTGAAGTCGAGGGTAGTACCAATGGGTTCTTTTCCTTCAAAGCTATTGGCTCTAGGAATTTGGCCTAAAAATATAATATTTTCAGAAAGATAATATGGCTTAGTCGTTTCAATACAATGAAAATAAGAAGCTAAAAACTCTTTAGGTGTATTCGCCCCGATGACTTTAGATTGAAATTTTTTTGGAATTAAGGCATCTGGATGGTATATCAGGTGCTTAGCTTCTTGTATTTCAATGTTACGGCGGTCAAAATGTTGAATTAAGTGACCTAAGCCCCATGTGTGATCATTGTGGCCGTGAGAAAGAACCAGATCAGTGATATCAGCAAGGTCAATATTTAAGATATGTGCATTATCAATAAATATATCTGAATAGCCTGTATCGAATAATATTTTTTTATTATCAGCTTCGATATAGTAGCAAACACCGGGTTCACCGCAAAAATAACTATCAATCAGGGTATTATTATCTACAAGAACAGTAATTTTTATTGTCATCATGAACTCATGTTTAATAGAAGTAATCGTAATCAGTTATATCAGATAAACTGTAAAAAGTTATTAAATGGCGATAAAACATAGTAACAAAAATTGGAGGAATGAGAGGGACATGAGAAAATTATCGGAGGCGACCATCGAAAGCCAACCTCCTAAATAAACTGCATACAAAATAATACATGATTAGACAAATTGTTTTACTTTTTTCACTTCGTGGTGAATATCACTGTCAACTTCATGGTCAGTTTTCGGTTCAGTGTGAAAAATAGAAATAATATCTTCTAATAAATCTGATTGAGATTCTAACGCTTTTAAGGATGATTGCAATTCGCGAGTCATTGCTGCATTCGCTTGTGTGGTATTATCTAACTCATTAATTGCTAAGTGTATTTGGCTTACCTCATGGGTTTGCTCATTCGAAGCAAGGGCAACACTTTGGATCATTTCATTGATATTAGATGTGTCTTGTGCAATTGAAACGATATTATCATTTGCATCCGCAGCTAATTGGAAACAGTGATTAATTTTATCGTTTGAATTATTAATTAATAGCTTAATTTCTTTGGATGCCTGAGTACAACTAATTGATAATTCGCGTACTTCATTTGCGACAACCGCAAAGCCTTTGCCATGTTCACCCACTCTGGCAGCTTCTACAGCGGCATTCAATGCTAATAAATTAGTTTGAAAAGCAATGTTATCGATGGTGGAGGTGATTTTACTGATTTCTTTGGAAAAATCGACAATATCATCCATGTTTTCTACAACATCAGAAATAAGTTCATTACTTTTATCAATCGTTACACTCGTCTCGGACATCAATTGACACGATTGGTTAGTGTGGGCCGTATTTAATTTAAAAGAGGAATCGAGCTCTTCGACACTGGCTGCTGTTTCAACAATGGCTGCGGCCTGTTGATCTGCTCGAATAGAAAGGTCGTGATTCATTTGAGTGATGTCACCAAGTTCAACTTTTATATGGTGAGTGTTGTCATAAATATTTTTGACGATATCAATCAATTTACTTTGCATATTAGACACATGCTGTTTAAGTAACTTGATCTCATATAACCCTTTATTATCAAAGCTGTGATATAAAACGCCTTGGCTAACTTTTTCAATACCATCAATAACTTGGTTTAGTGGGCGAATAAAGAAAAGTTGTAGAATAAATCGAATAAATAGAGCTAAGAGGATAACTATTGAGATAGTAATGATTAAACCAATCAAACTTTGTTTATACAGTTGCTCACTTGCAAGAGCAATATCATGATAACTACTATTTAATTGTTGATGATAACTTACGTAGTTTTTCTCAAATGTATCCTGAAATCCTTGAGTCGGCTGGTTTAAAAAGTCATATGTTTTTCCTTGAACTAGAAAGACTGAAAGTTCATTCAATGCAGCATATAACGCTTTATATGATTTTTCTAACTCAGCAAATTTATCGCTGTTTTTGTAGAGTGAGGTGGCAGTGAATGCATCCCAATAATTACCTGTTTCTGCCATTTTTTTATGATAAAACTCGATAAGGCTATCTATGTCAGTATTTGAAGTTTTCATCTTATTGATAATCAACAAATGGCGAGAGCTAGCACGATTTAAAGTATTTCGTGCCTGTAATAAAGACTGCCATGTATTATTCAACTGTGTTTGTTCGTTATAGATAGTATCGAGCTTGTTTAATGTTTCTTGATATTGTTTTAAAGAACTAAAGAAAAACCAACAGGTTGAAAGAAGAAGGGCGATAAGCAGGCCTGAAATAAACCAGACTAGGGTTGTTGTCTTAAAACCAGAAAAAGAGAATTTAGCCGAACTAAAATTAATTTTTTTTAAATTACCAGACATCATTGATTATTTCCTTTCATACCATCGAGTAGTATGTTTGTACGCATACTAAGAACGACTTCTAAACATAACGTTATTAACCATGAGCAAATCGAAGCTGTCCGATAGCTAAAAAGTTATATGTAGTCACGCGAAAGCATCAGGCGTAGGGACTAAGTAAATGTATCGGCACTAATTCTGGATACTTTATATTCAACAATTTGACTTAGCTCATAAAATTGAAAGGGATTAGGCAACTTTTACTGATAACGAGGGAATAAGAGGAAATAATTGTTGTAGATTGCTACCTACAAGAGAGTTAATTTACGAGTGATTTGTGATAATAATAGTCAACGTTTAAAATTTGAGTCTAGAGTGCGGTATGCTTTCTTTATTCTTTAAATGCCTTTTAGGTGCTTTAGCCGTATTGATTATTGCACTATTTTCACGTAGTAAAATTTACTATATTGCAGGTTTAGTTCCGTTATTTCCTACATTTGCATTAATTGCTCATGTTATCGTCGTTCAAGAACAAGGAACAGAAGCTCTCAGAAAAACTGCACTGTTTGGGCTCTGGTCTCTCATTCCTTATGCAATGTATTTACTAACGGTATATTTATTAGCAACGAAAATGACCGCTTGGGGAAGTTTAAGTATGGCAACCGCTATTTGGATAATAACAGCGGCAATATTAGTTTATATATGGCAACTCACTCAATAAATAACATAGAGTAAAATAATTAGCTATAAAACATCATAAAACTAAACTCTCTCGATATGCTGACGGCTTAAACATGGTTGGCTATAGTCGTAAAAATTTAAGTATTAACTATAATGATAAGCAATGTTTTCTATTGAGCTGTACCATTAAAATGTTATTAAGAACCCTGGTATTACTGTTAGTTACTGGCTGTGCGTATATTGCAGGAATTATGACTGAAGTTAAACTTGATGCTGAGTTAGATACCGAAAGCCGAGTGAAAAGTTCTGTCGAAGATTTTCTTGCTTACCCTTCGGCTGCAAATTATAAAAATGTTCAATATTATGTATTGACGAAAAATGAAGAAGGGGATGAAACGGGCTATTATTGCGGTGAAGTCTTTGGTTTTGAAAATGAGTTACCCCATGGCTATAAAAGATTTATCGTTAGGCTTCATAAAAATAGAGCTGGAAAAGTAATGATATCCATTCCTTTTGTAGAAAAAACAGATGATATTATTCCCGCAGAACAATTTGAAGCTGTGTGGGATAGATATTGTAAAAGAAGCTAAATTAATGATAGCTCGTTGAGTTGCTAGCAAAACGAGCGTCACTAATATTAATTTGATTTAACTGCCATCGTCGCTAGGAATGTGGGTAGATAATTATCAACGACAAAGCGTGGATTAGGTTGCCAGTCCTCTTTAAAGCCTGTGATATGAAAACCTACCTTTATTTGCCCACCAATGAGATCTGTCAGTGAATGACCAAATACAAAAGCTTCTTGCTTTGCCTGCTTTTGTGCTATTTGCTTTGCTGATAAAGTAGATAGTTCGGAGTAAGGCATAGTGTAACTTGGTTTTATTATATCTTGTTCGTCATATTGCTTATCTCGTTCCCCAATAAAAACAACAGGATTAAAAAAACTGGATAACAGCCGTCCATTTGGTTTTAAAACACGGTAGCATTCTTGCCAGACAGGGTTAACATCCGGAATATACAGATTAGAAATAGGATGAAATATAATATCAAATGTTTCATTAGCAAACATGTGTAATGATCGCATGTCACCTTGAACAATCTCTAAGGTTAAATTATCTCTTTCTGCCACCATTTTGTCTTGATCAAGCTGTTTCTGAGAAAAATCAAAAACAGTCACATTTGCTCCTGCTGCCGCGAGTACCGGAGCTTGCTGCCCCCCCGCAGAAGCTAAGCAAAGAATTTTTTTATCTTTTACATTCCCTAACCAAGTATCATCAACAGGAGTTGGTGTTAAATGAACTTGCCATTTTCCCTGTTTGGCATCATTGATAGTTTTGGAATCAACGGGGGTTGACCAAGCAAGTTGTGATTCAGCTTGTTTATCCCATGCTTTTTGATTTGCACTAATGAAATCTGTCATAAAATGACTCCTGTATACAATAATTTGTCACAGTGTAGCAAAAAATAAGCAAATTAAAATGAAAATGTACCAATTAGTACACAATTAGCTCCCTACCATTAGATGATATGTGACGCCATTAAATTCAAAGTTAGTGGCATTGCTCATGCCTATTTTTTGATGCGCCATAAGCGATCTGAGATTGTCTGCATTAATAAAGGCAATAGGCTTTCCTTGGTTGTACGAACAAATTTTATCAAAAAGTGATTTGAGAATATTTCTCCCTCGATAATCACTATCGATACAAACAGGACCATAGAACCAGTTGCCTTGTACAATTTCTGCATGCTGTTTAATGATCAAATGTGCTATAGGGGGTAGGGATGAGGAATTAGGGTCAAAGCTAAATACGACAGCGATAATTTTATTTCCATCTCGAGCTACAACTGTAGTCAGACTTCCTGCAAACATTGCATTGACTTTGGCTTGAGGGTATTCACCGAGTAATCCACCTTGTTGAGATTCAGAATTAGATTGCAATAATTGAGCAACAGCAGGACAATCTGGTTGTGTCATTAATTCATATTTAATATTCATTATTACCTCGTAATGATTGCTAAATACGTTTAAATTTATGATATGAAGCGCAGGGGTATTTATGGGAGCACATTGTCGTGTGTTAATTCTAACCTCATAATATCGGTTATTTATTGTTTGTCTATTGAATCAGTATGTTAACTAAATTTTATCCAGTATTCTTACTTATTATTTCAAATGTATTTATGATGTTTGCTTGGTACGGCCATTTAAAGTTCACAACAAAGCCGTTGTATGTTGTTATTTTCTTTAGCTGGTTAATTGCATTGGTTGAATACTGTTTTGCAGTGCCAGCTAATCGGTTAGGGCATCAGTATTACAGTGCGGCTGAATTAAAAACAATGCAAGAGGTGATAACACTCTGTGTTTTTGTTCTTTTTTCGGTATTATATTTAGGTGAAAGTTTTACCATTAACCATTTGATTGGTTTTATTCTTATTTTTGCAGGCGCCTTTTTTATCTTTAAGGGGCCATTTTAATGTAAAAAGAGCAGCTTGAACTGCTCTTTTGGGGGGGAACTTAATTTATACCCATCCTTTTTCATGAAACTGCTTTAATATCACAACAAATTGCTGCATTTCTTCGGGGGTTCCTAGTGTGAGTCTACTCCAGCCAATGGCTGGTGGGAATTCACGGCCAACCATAACATGAGCTTCAGCCATACGTTGTTGATAGGTTTTTACATCACCTTTAACTTTATGGAAAATAAAATTAGCCTGTGATGGGGCATATTCTAACCCAATCTCATTTAATGCTTTTTCTACGATTTTTCTCGAAATATTGTTAGATTTTAGGCTGTATTCAATAAATGATTTATCCTTTAGAGACGCTATTGCAGCGACTGCTCCCGCTGTATTGGTATTATCAATAGATAAAAATTCGTCTACAGCAGCAATAATTTCGGGAGTCGCAACGCCATAGCCAACTCTTAAACCTGCTAAGGCGAAAATTTTTGAGAAAGTACGTGTGACAATCAGGTTATTTTGGCCTTTTTTGACTAATTCAATAGCACTCGTAAAGTTTGGGTCTTCAGCAAATTCGGCGTAAGCTTCATCAACGATAAAAAATGAGTTGTCAGACTCTTTACTCATCCATTTTACCAACTGGCTATAAGGCGTGATCATTGCTGTCGGATTATTTGGGTTACAAATATAGACCATTGATAAACCGTCAAAATCATTAGCAGCTTTTTCCATTCCTTCTAGATCAAATGATAAATCAGTTTTTAAAGGAATTTTCGTTATCGTAATACCCAATGGCAGAGAATAAAGTTCTGCATAATTGAATGTCGGGTCAGGGGTGACTAGTTGAATTTTTTTACCGAGTTTGTTTGCTTTATTTGCCAACATAGCGACAACAGCTTGAATCGTTTCAGATGATCCATTACCCATACTAATGTGCTTATTAGATAAACTGTAGAGCTCACCAATGTTATGCTGTAATTCAGCACGGGCGTCATCCGGATAACGAAATGCATTAGGTAACGCTTTGATAATGGCCTCTTTTGCACTCGGTGACATCCCTAATGAATTTTCATTAAAATTCAGCAAGAGAGGTTGTTTTTCACTTGGTATATTTATGTTGTTTGTTTGCGCAATGGCTTGATTAAAAAGTGAGTTAAGTGCAATTCCACCTGCAACTAGTGATGTGGATTTAAGAAACGAACGGCGATCCATAGTTATTCCCTGAAATTATTATCTTTGAAAGTATTAGATTACTCAAAATAGTTCCAAAGTAAATAATTATTTACTTTTTATGATTACTTATTCATCTGGTTGGTTTCTGAACTATTGCAAATTTATCTACGGTAAATAAGAAAAGAAACATGTCATGCCAAGATAGCAAAGTAAGGGGGATCAATTATTGGGGGGTATAACCATTGAAGTCATATAAACAAAAAAGGGTAGTTTATTCTACCCTTGGTAAAAATTATTGGCCTTGTACTGGAAAGTTAGGTGTAATTTCTACAACCGCAACTTTAACCATATATTGTTTACCATTTTCTCCTTTAGGAGCATCTGCAGCAATTTTTTTCAGTGTTTCATCTGGTTGAGTAGTTTGAATTGATGTTGAATACTGCATCATACCACGGTGACGATTTGCATGATTAGAGTGGCGGTAATTATCGCAAGGCCTATCATTATATTGCTGTTGGTTTTGGTACCCTCCGCGGTGCCATGAACCATTACCATCTCCTGGGTAAGCGAATGTTGAAAAACTAATCGCGATTAAACTTGCACTGAGAATTAATGGTTTTAATATATTCATGTTATATCTCCTTTAGATATTTATTGATTATTATTCTGCCATTGGAATTAATTAATTCAATTGAATTTACTTATCTAAATGAATAAACCATAATTCAGTCATGTTTCTTCCTTTATTTTCTCATAATGCAAATCATTTGTTAAATAAATGAATTTTACGTTAAATCGTTATTTTTTTAATTGGTTTTGTTTTGTTGGGTTTCATGGAAGAATTTAGCTAGTTTGCTAATTGATACAATTGATGCTACAGCAATATCTTTATTATAATCCTCACATAAAGCTAATAGTCTATCGATAGCATCTTCTTGTTCAATAGAACAAATATAATCGCCTAATGCATTTATCGCCGCTATTTTAACATCATTGTTGGTACCATGAGTTAGGCTAACAAGGTTTTTAACGATTTTTTCTTTCATAAAAATATATTAAATCAGTCAGGTAGTATATAGGCCAGTATAAAACTAAATAAATAAATAAAAAATGTTTTTTTTATTAATGTTAATTTAATAGATATAGATTGAATCAATAATAACAGGAAGGACATTGGTAATGTTTTCAATTTAAAAAACTAATTTTTATAAAGTAGTGTCAACTGGTTAGGACAAACGTAAATGCGTAAGGCAAAAGCTCAAATTGTTTACTCAAATTGATATAATACATTTATACTAGGTTGAGTTATCATAAAATAGAAAGGGTGATGCGTTGAAACGTATAAAAACAAAATTATTAATTGTATTGCTATTGGCTTTAGGCGTATTTGCATACCATTCTTATACCAGTATTGGTGACTCAGATGTTAAAAATGAAGCGCAAAGCATGGTGGAAAAAAAGCTAGGAAACGCATCAGCGATTGAGTTCAGTGATGTGGATATAGTACAAAAAAGTGAGTTTAAGGAAGGAGAAAGTTATCGGGTTTGCGGCTTATACCGCTTATCGACCCAAGATAGCTCGCTACCATTTGTTGCAAATGTCAGCATTAAAGAAGGGCGTTTTTCTGAGCATGGGCAATTGATTATTAGTGAAACTCCTGAATTACAATTTTCGATTGAACAGTTGTGTATTAAAAAACAAACCAATTAATAACAAAGCGCTCAAATTTTAGTTTGAGCGCTTTTTCTTTTTTTTAAAATCAAATGATTAAGATTTATTCAAAAGCAGTTCAGTTTGAATCTTACAAGCTGAAATGGAGTCATTTAATGATTTATTGAAGTCAGCTTCATTAGCAAACTTAGATTTATTGCTACGTACGGCGTCAATCGCTGATGTTAGATTTTCGCGGAGGTCTGACTCTACAGTAGCTAATTGCTTGAGGTCGACATTTTCACTTTTCAATTTAGCAATGGTTGATTGGGTTAATTCACTGCTAGTTTTGTCAGTGCTGTATGCTTCACTTAGTGCTTGACCAGTGATCTCACAATAATCTTTGGCTATTTCACTAATATTTAATGGGGCATTATCAGCCATAACAAGGGCTGGAGCCAGGCAAAAAGCCAGTAACAAACGCTTCATAGTCATACCTCTATTTTGCACACAATGAATAATAACTCTATCTGGTACTAGAAAAATACTATAGCAGATTAGGCCTAAAATGGGGGATGACAAAGAGGGTTTTAGCATGATTTCATAAAAAAGAGCCAGTATAAATACTGGCCGCTATAATTAGCAAAAGCAATGTAAATGAAAATTACGTTATATACAGTATCATATAACGGTGTGAGGTAAAGCGATTTTAACTTGTTTTGGTGAAAGTTAAGATTAAGTATGATCTTGATCAGAGTTTGAACCCATATTAGAGGCGTGTTATCGAAATATGGGAGAAATAAAAAATAACCAGCTAGAGGTCAGGTAGACTCATAGCTGGTTTTGTTCATGTAACCTAACAAGGAGATTACTGTTTTAACCAATGGCCATGTTTTAAGACATCTTCGACAAGTTCATGTAAGACAATATGTGCTTCGTTATCATCATGAAAGCCTTTAGTTTGAAAGGTTGTTGGGCCATTATCATGAGTAATCAAAAGATAGCTGCCAGGGTAGACTTCTAAAACACGTGCTTTTAGCTCAGCAATGAAGGATTCATATGATTTTTCAGGGAGCTGAGAAAGTGGGTCATCAGATAACTTGATATTAATTTCCATACGTTAACCTCTTGTCTATAAAATTTAATTAGGCTCAGTTTATTGTTAAGTGAAAGTATAAGCAACTATCTAATTGTGACGATTGTAACGTGATAGGCTTTTTGATTATAAATTAACCTCATTCATTGACTAGATATTCCAAGTAATAATTGAATTAAACAAAAAAAATATTATAAATATTTTTGTTGAGAAATAAGTTAATTAAGATTGAAGCGATGAAATGAATAACGATTTTTTATTTATTCAAGTAACTTACTGGTTAAAATAAATACTGCAAATCAATCATTTGATTTGTTTCTTGCTTAATTATAAAGGATTTTTTCTTGGTTAGGTTTTTCAAGGTGTTATATGTATTTGTTTGTGAACATCTAACTCGTTTTAATTAAAACGTAATGTAGTTAACGGTAGACGAATCGGAAATTAATTTACATTAAAGAGAAAAAAATATAATTTCTGATAATCATATTAAGATGATTTGGCTTTGGTAAGCTAAACTCCTTTTTTTGGAGTTATGTTTTAAATGTGAGGGTTGATTTTCGATTAATTCAATATTAATCGTTCTAATAAAAAAGGAGTGTAATTTGATAGAATTTATAAACTCACTAACTAATATTATTTGGGGTTCGTTACTTATTTATTTATTACTGGGGGCAGGCCTGTATTTTACGCTTCGATCAGGGTTTATTCAAATTAGGCATTTTGGCCATATGTTTAGTGTCTTAAAAAACAGTAAACAATCTGATAGCGCAGGTATTTCATCTTTTCAGGCACTATGTACAAGTTTAGCCGCTAGGGTCGGTACAGGAAACTTAACCGGGGTCGCAATTGCGCTAACAGCTGGCGGACCCGGTGCTATTTTTTGGATGTGGGTCGTTGCTATACTCGGAATGGCAACATCTTTTATTGAATGTACTTTAGCACAGTTATACAAAACCAAAGATGATAAAGGAAATTATCGCGGTGGGCCTTCATATTATATGCAAAAAGGCTTAAACCAACGCTGGATGGGGGTGTTGTTTTCAATATTTCTGATTATTGCCTTTGGTTTAGTATTTAATGCAGTACAAGCTAATTCTATTGCTCAAGCAACCGCAGTCGCCTTTGATTTCAATCCAATTTATGTTGGCATTGGCTTAGTTTTATTAAGTGGGATTATTATTTTTGGTGGATTGAAATCCATTGCGAGGGTTGCTGAATTAGTTGTTCCTGTTATGGCGTTAGCCTATTTGTTATTGGCATTTTGGGTTGTTGGGCACCATATTGAACGATTACCTGAAGTTTTTATGCTGATAATCCGAAATGCATTTGGTTTGCAAGAGGCAGCGGGTGGTGCTGTTGGTTATGGTGTTGCTCAGGCTATGACACAAGGTATTCAGCGAGGGCTATTCTCTAACGAGGCAGGGATGGGGTCAGCACCAAATGCAGCGGCATCCGCAGCGCCTTATCCACCTCATCCTGCATCTCAAGGATATGTGCAGATGCTTGGTGTTTTTATGGATACCATTGTTATTTGTAGTGCGACCGCAATTATTATTTTGTCATCTGGTGTTCTAGAAAGTGGGATGAATAACATTAATGGCATTGAGTTGACACAACTTGCGCTATCTTCTGCCGTTGGTAGCTGGGGAAGTACTTTTATTGCGATTGCTATCTTCTTTTTTGCGTTTACGTCAATCATCGCTAATTATGCATACGCTGAAAGCAATATGATTTTTCTAGAGAATAACCATACAGCGGGTTTATTTATTTTCCGTTTAGCTGCATTAGGGATGGTGATGTTTGGTGCACTTGCTGAAATGCCATTTATTTGGAAACTTGCTGATTTATCCATGGGGTTAATGGCAATAACAAATCTAATCGCGATCCTTTTATTATCGGGTATCGCTTTCAAACTCGCTAAAGATTATAACCAGCAATTGGTTGCAGGTAAAATACCGACTTTTGATATTAATCAGCACCCTGAATTAAAGAAACAGTTTGAGGAGGGGATATGGGAAAAAGAAGAAGTCGATAAGTGGGTTGAGAAAGAAACATCTCGCTAATATAAAAAACGTAAAGCATAAAATTCTTAGGTGAAAGCCTGAGAATTTTTTTATGAAATATTATCAAGGTTTAATAAGAATAAACGCTTGTTTTATAATTCTTTGAGCTATAAGGTTTTTTAAGATGGTGAAATAAATGTATTATCACAATATATATCATTTTCTAATTTAAATAGCCGAGAGAGTTATGAAATTGAATCAGTACGCCGCAACGCTGTATGGAGTTATTTCAATCTTGTTGTGGAGCACAATGGTAGGACTGATCCGCAGTGTAAGTGAAAATTTTGGGCCTGTTGGTGGTGCAGCATTAGTTTATACAGTCGGTTCCCTTGTGTTAGTACTTGCCATGGGGGTGCCTAAAATAACGAAGTATCCCAAACGCTACTTGCTTTGGGGAACGGTACTGTTTGTTAGCTATGAAATCTGTTTTGTATTAGCGTTAGGCTTAGCCAATAGCCGGCAGCAAGCTATTGAACTTGGTATGGTGAATTATTTGTGGCCAAGTTTTACTATCGCACTGGCTGTATTTTTTAACCGTCAACGTTTCACTTTATTATTAGGATTAGGTTTAGTTTTAGCATTTATGGGGTTGATCTGGGTAATTTCAGGAAATCAACCATTGTCGGTGCAAAGTATTTGGGCAAATATTCAAAGTAATCCACTGTGTTATTTTTTAGCCTTTATTGGGGCTATTGTTTGGTCGTTTTACAGCAATGTCACTAAGCGTATTTCTGGAGGTTACAATGGTATGGTACTATTCTTTATCATGACCTCTATTGGGTTATGGATATTGTATTTTTTCAGTACTCCAACACCGTTTATTATCAATAAAGAAAGCCTGTTATTATTAGTGGTGGCCTCAATTGCGACTGGCGGTGCGAATGCATTATGGACATTTGCGGTTATCAAGGGCAATGTGGCTTTTTTAGGGACACTCTCTTATTTTACCCCAGTTATATCAACTGCATTCGCGTCTATGTTATTAAGCACGGCATTAACGTTAAGTTTTTGGCAAGGTGTGTTAATGGTGACAATGGGGTCGGTGATTTGCTTTTTAGCGACGAGGCAAAAACCAATACGCGGTTAAAAGGTGCAGCGCGTCCCAGATAAGCGCTGCAACAGAAAATATACTGAAGTGAATTTTTGCGGGCTTATACATTAATAAATTTATTAATGGCGACGGCAACGCCATCTTCATCATTAGTTGTGGTCACAAATTTAACCATTTGGCGAATTGGCTCTAAAGCATTGCCCATTGCGACAGAAACACTGGCGTATTGTAGCATTTGGATATCATTATTTTGGTCACCAATACTCATGACTTTGTCAGGTGTAATACCCAGTTTTTCACAGATACATTGCAATGCCGCGCCTTTACTTGAGGTTTTATTTGATACCTCTAGGAAATACGGGCTTGTTCGGGTTAAAGCGTAATTATCGAAGACATTCTCTGGAAGATAACTGATACCAATATCTAATTTCTCTGGATGGTCAATCATCATAAATTTAGTAAATTCCAAAGAAGAGTCCATTTCATTAACGGGGCAATAGATAAGCGGAGTGTGAGTTAAATAAGCATCTGCAACTGTATAGTGACTAATATGGCGGTTTGCCGTGAACATGCTGTTATCCGCAAGAGCATGCATGTGAACCCCGACATTTCTAGCCAGTTCCTCAAAATATTGGAAGTCAGCGAAATCTAACAAATTCTCTGCCAGATGACTGCCATCATTGGCTTGGTGAATGACACTACCATTATTACTGATACAATAGTTATCTGCGGTATTTAAACCTAATTCCCGTAGGTAAGGGGAGATCCCCGAAAATGGCCTACCTGAGGCTAAAATAATATGTACACCTTTTTGTTTGGCTTGAGTGACAGCCTCTTTTACTGCGGGAGATATTTGGTGTTGGGAGTTAAGTAATGTGCCATCTAAATCAATGGCGACCAGTTTGATTGACATCCAATGCCTCCTAAAATGCGTGCTTTCTGCCAATACCTTACTCCAATTATTCAGAATGTAAATTATACAAATAGTTATAATTTTATTCACAATAGAATAATGGGTATTTGATTTGAAATTGAACAGAATACAAGGCAGGAACTCTGTTCAATAGTCGAAGCTTGAAATGACAATGTTTTATAGCATTAGCATGTGAATCAATAGATTAATGCGGCTAAAATATTCTCACACATAATTATGAATCAAATGAAGCGGTTGCTTCACATCTAATTGAATTTGGTCATTCTGTCTAAAATCAAATGGCGTAATGCCATATTCTTTACGGAACATATAGGTAAAGTGGGATTGTGACCCAAAACCAAAATCCAGAGCGATATCGAAAATAGATTTACTGCTATTGCGCAGTAAGTTAACCGCACCAGCAAGACGGCGTTGACGGATATATTTACCCAGTGAAATCCCTGTGACTTCTTTAAAGATTTTTTGCATATGCCAAAGTGAATAGCCTGAATAAGCCGCGAGCTCTTCTAAGTGGATCACGCGCCCTAAGTGTTCTTCTATCCATTTACTCAAAGCATAAACAAGTGCTAAGTGGTTATCTTGTGGCATCTCAAATGTTTTCTAGTTTTACGGTAGCAGAAGTATACACAACTTCATTTCATGATGACAAAGGCTGCTTGTGCGGTATTTCCCATTTTTAGGGTAAAAAAAGCACAATCAGAATAAGTTACTGGCCAATAGCACCTAAAATGAGCGGAATTTTTGTAAAAAGAGGTTAATTGCATATTTTCCTCAAATTTGACGCTCTAAATTAGAGTACCATTTATTCTATAAACGCATTACGTGCAATGCCATAAATGATATCTATCATAAAATGGCAGTACCTTAATATTGTAATCATTTGAAAAATAAAATCATCATAGAAATATGAAGGAATTGTCGGTGTTTGGTCGTAAATTAATTATTGCTGTAAGTGCTGTTTTAGCGTGTCTTTTTTTCTATCTCTTAGCGATGGACAACCTGTGTGATCAGGGAGGAGAAAACTTTATTTTTGGTATTTGTCGTGTAACTGACTTGTTACCATTTTGAATTTGCTTTTTAATGCACAATCCATGATATTGAGTTGGGGTAGCTATCCCGCTGTATCATTTTGTTATGTGATGAAAAAAAATAACTAATAGCACCTGCTTTTGGGCCGTAAGATATGGTAAAAACAGCGCCAGAAGAATGTAGTGTTAATAAGAAAATTCAAATAAACTTGTGTCATTATCATTATTTTGGACGATAAAAAGCAAGTAAGAGGACGAAAGGGTAAAGTTATGGCGCAACAGCAACAGACGCTAAAGCGGGGATTAAAAAACAGGCATATCCAATTGATTGCTTTGGGAGGCGCTGTTGGTACAGGGTTATTCCTTGGAATAGCAACAACCATACAAATGGCAGGGCCATCGGTTTTACTTGGCTACGCACTGTGTGGGGTTATTGCTTTTCTTATTATGCGCCAGTTGGGAGAAATGATTGTTCAGGAACCTGTCGCGGGTTCGTTTAGTCATTTTGCATTTAAGTATTGGGGTGGCTTTGCGGGTTTTCTCTCAGGGTGGAACTACTGGGTCATGTTTATCCTTGTTGGGATGACAGAACTCACCGCCGCAGGTAAATATATGCAACATTGGTGGCCTGAGCTCCCGATATGGGTTTCTGCTGCGGTATTTTTTATTGCTGTGAATGCGGTTAACTTGGTCAATGTGCGCTCTTATGGGGAAACGGAATTCTGGTTTGCATTAATCAAAGTCATTGCAGTGGTTGCTATGATTATTTTTGGTTGCTACTTACTGCTCAGCGGTCATGGCGGCCCACAAGCGAAAGTCAGTAACTTATGGGAATATGGTGGTTTCTTTGCTAATGGCTTTAATGGGCTAATAATGGCTTTGGCAATTATTATGTTTTCATTTGGGGGATTAGAGCTTGTCGGTATTACCGCCGCAGAGGCAGAAGACCCAGATAAAAGCATTCCAAAAGCGATTAACCAAGTTGTATACCGTATCTTAATTTTTTATATTGGCTCGTTAGCGGTATTACTCGCATTATATCCTTGGGTTGACCTTGATGGCAAAACAAGCCCATTTGTATTAATTTTCCATGAATTAGGGGACTTACTGGTTGCTAATTCATTGAACGTTGTCATTCTAATCGCTGCGTTGTCGGTGTATAACAGTGGGGCTTACGCGACAAGCCGTATGTTATATGGCTTGGCACAACAAAGTAACGCACCTAAATTTCTTGCGAAAGTGAATAAAGGTGGCGTTCCCGTCATGGCTTTATTGGTTTCAGGTATTGCGACTTCTGGCGGGATTTTAATTAACTTTGTGATGGAAGGTAAAGCTTTCGAATTGTTAATGTCATTGGTCGTGACAACGTTAGTTCTAAACTGGATTATGATTTGTGTTTCAAATTTGAAGTTCAGAGCAGCAATGAACAAACAAGGTGTTGAAACGAAATTTAAAAGCATTTGGTATCCATTTGGGAACTATCTGTGCTTAGCATTTTTACTGCTGATTTTAGGGATCATCCTAACAATGGACGGTTTGCGCATTTCAGTATTAATTATGCCATTATGGATAGCAGTTCTATGGGTTGGATACCAATTCTCAGGGGCTAAAAAACAAGACCTAGCCAAAAGCCAACAATTAAGTTAGATTTGGTTTTTTCTTATAATAAAAAGACCGGTGGGAATACCCGACCGGTCTTTTTATACTGCGATGAAGTCGTTAGGTCACCATTGCCAACGTAGCCAAGCAAATAATACGTTACCGTTATTATAAGTCCCTGGAATATAAGTGGCTTGCAGCGAAAGCTTGTCATATTCCACTGATACTAGCGGGAGCGGTGCTGGGATTGGAATATAGTACATATCCCTACGGGCAGTGACACTCAGAGTGAAACCTGCTCCCATGCGAAAACCATCAATGTCCCCTGGGATCCACATTTTTTGGAATGCATAACCACCAATTGGCTCCCAATCATTATGTGAATCTTTAAATGCCATTGCATAGATAGCATGCCAGTCATTGTCTTCATCATAACGATATTTACCAAGGCCAAAACCCCAAGGTCGCTCGTTATACTCATCCGTTTTTTTCTTGTCGTACATTGCACGGTTGTGCCAAGTCACCGCTGGAACATATAACTCATATTTGTCAGAGTCCCATGTGGTACTGACATTATTTTTAAATTTATCCCATAAATTTGCCGATTGTTCTTGCGCAACGGCAGGCGATGATATGCAGATTGAGGCGCTCATGAGTAGCGAAGCACCTACAGCCAACTGTATGTTTTTATAAACTCTCATTGTAAATCCAGTTCTGTATCGCAGATATAAAAATGATGATTAGCTCGCTAATGATTATCAGATTAGCATTATTATTATAATTTTGAGCTCAATTATTTTAATTAAGATGTACAGAATATAACAGTATTAATTACATAGTTAAGGATAATAACTCGCTGGTCATATTAGAACTGTTTAATTTTGCCTATTTTTAAGGGGGATAACCGACAGTAGAAAGGGATATTAGCTCATCAAATTGGTTATTGAATAGGTTAATTCTCCTAAAAACCAATAATTGACAAAATACTCCATTTTTAAATTAGATAATGTGATTACTTGATGAAAATAAATGAGCTGAATTGAGTTAAAAAAAGATAAGAAAAACTAATGTATCACTCATTATAGCTGTGGCTAACTTTCTGTAATAAAGAGATATTTCGTATTATTTAGGTGATAAGGACTAATAATGTTGATAGAGCAGACATTTATGAAAAATAGCGTGCAAACAAATCCAAAAAGTATGACGCACGTCAAATAATGACTTGTCTCAATGGGATGAAATGGAGGACATAGGCGGCGGTTATAAGTTGCTGCATGTCAACACGGCTAGGAGCTAATTTTTGAAAGTTTATGGCAGATACATTGCTGTAAGCAACATTAGCTTCTAACTAAAAAAGGAACATCACCATGATGAAACGCCAAGAACCACTGACTGAATACCAAGCTAAATGCTTGGCTATCGCCACAGATAAAATATTATCACCAAAACAAAAAGCCAATTTTTTAGCGGTAGAAGCGGATAGCCACATTCCCTATCTTGCGGTGAGCGAACCCCTCGCAGAGGCGTTAAGTGAACGTGTTATTTGTGATATGTATGAAGGAAATGCACCATATAAGCCGCGCTATGTGTTGCCTGACTATGTAAAATACCTCAATCAAGGTTCAACATACTTAGAATTAGCCCCTGCAGAGGACTTTGATGATGCGCTTAATCATCTGATGATTTTGTATCATCACGTTCCGTCGGTAACCAATTTCCCTGTATTTTTAGGGTACTTAGATAAAGTACTCATGCCATATGTAGGTGAATTGACAGAAGAACAATTGTATACAAAATTAAAAAGATTTTGGATACAATTAGACCGAACTCTACCTGATGCCTTTATGCATGCCAATATTGGGCCGGATGACAACGTGATTTGCCGTTTGATTTTACGTATTGATGCAGAACTGAAACAAGTAGCACCTAACCTGACATTTGTTTATCACCCACAGCGCACACCTGAATCACTTTTCTTACAAGCGATTGAAAATATTTGTGAATGCAGCAAACCGCATATTGCGAATGATATCATTCATCGTGCTGAATTTGATGAACAAGGTTACGGCATTGTTAGCTGTTATAATGCATTGCCTGTTGCAGGCGGAGGAAGCACTTTAGTCCGTATTAATTTGCGTGAGGTTGCGTTACGCAGTCAAAATTCAGCTGATTTTTTAAATGTGCAATTGAAAAAGTATTGTGAGTTACAAATGGAACTCATTGAAACACGTAGCGCATTTTTATTTGAGGAATCAAACTTCTTCCAAACCAGTTTTCTTGTTCAAGAAGGGTTAATAGAACCAGAACGCTTTGCCCCGATGTTTGGTATTTATGGTTTAGCCGAAGCCGTGAATATCCTCATGGAAAAAGACGGAGCGAAAGGCGCATATCAAGCAAATTCACCCGCCTTACCACTGTCTTATCAAATCAGTGAACAGTTGGCAGACTTTGTCGAAACCACACCTGTTAAATATGGTTATAAAAACCGAGCCATGCTCCATGCTCAATCTGGGATCAGTTCGGATATAGGAACTACACCGGGGGCTCGCATTCCATACGGTGAAGAGCCGGATCCTGTTTCGCATATCCAAGCCGTAGCTCCTCATCACAAACACTATTTATCTGGGATCAGTGACATTTTAACCATCGATGAAACGATTAAACAAAACCCGCAAGCACTAATGCAATTATGCAAAGGGGCATTTAACTGTGGAATGCGTGAGTTTACTGCAAACGTGGCGAGTAATGATTTAGTCCGTGTTACTGGCTACATGGTACGTCTGTCGGATATCGAAAAATACAAAGAACAAGGTTCTAGAAGTAACACTACCTGGTTAGGGGAGGAAGCGACTAAGAACTGTAAAATTACAGCCCGTCAGCAACGAGTAATTAGTCATGAGCAATCGATGCGCTACGCTGAATAAGGTTATTCCTTTTTCCTGTGTAGATGGGCCGGGTAATCGGCATGTTATCTTTTTGCAAGGTTGCAATTTACGGTGTTTGAATTGCCATAATCCATATACCATGGCGCTTTGTGACCATTGTGGGGACTGTGTTTTTACCTGTCCTCACAATGGGTTATCGTTTGTAGATGGTCAGGTTATCTGGGATAGCGATGCCTGCCAGCTTTGTGATACCTGTTTACAAACTTGCACTAAAAATTCAAGCCCGATGACGGTGCCATTAAGTGTTAATGACGCCATCAATGACTTGAAAAAAAATGTTGTTTTCCTGAATGGAGTAACGATCAGTGGTGGGGAAGCAACAACACAATTACCTTTTATTATTGAATTATTTAAAGCAATTAAGGCTACACCGGAGCTCAAGCATTTAACCTGCTTTATTGACAGTAATGGGCATCTGGCTTCTGCGGGTTGGAATAAAGTGATTGAGTATACGGATGGCGTGATGATTGACCTGAAATCATGGAGTGATGAGTGTGCTTTAAGGCTAACAGGAAAAGATAACCAGCGTGTTTTTCAATCAATTCAATATTTGGCGCAAGTGGGGAAATTGTATGAATTGCGTTTATTGTATATTCCTCAGCAAACAGATTACTTAGAGCATATTGATAAACTTGCTGATTTCCTAAATCAATTGCCTACAAACACACGGATAAAGATTAACGCCTTTCAACAACATGGCGTAAAAAATGAAGCAGCTAGCTGGCCTGCGGCAACCCAAACAGAAGTGGAGGCATTCGCTCAACTATTACGACAACGAGGCGTTGGTTATATTCATTTGCCTAATGTGTACTTATAAATCATGTCAATTTTTCCTGTGTGAGATATCCTCTCTTTTTATCTAACTCATTAAAATTCATTCACTAACCGCTGGTATTTGTTAAATGTTATGAGACAATTAAGGCGGTTTTATTGTTTGGTTTAAAATGATGTCAGTAAACCTTGCTTATCAATCTATTCAATTGCTTTAGCCGACGAAAAGGGGAATCACACATGAGGATCAATGCGTTAACCATAGCCGGAACAGACCCATCGGGTGGGGCGGGTATTCAGGCAGATTTAAAAACGTTCTCTGCATTAGAGGCTTATGGTACGAGTGTGATGACAGCATTGGTGGCTCAAAATACCCGAGGAGTGCAATCTGTTCAAGACTTACCCCCTGAATTTGTAGCGGCACAATTAGACTCGGTTCTCAGTGATGTGCGAATTGATAGCGCAAAAATCGGTATGCTGTTTAACCAAAGTAATGTCGCAGTTGTGGCGAATGCGCTGAAACAATATCCTATTCCGTATGTGGTATTGGACACTGTAATGGTGGCTAAAAGTGGCGACCCGTTGCTATTACCAGATGCGGTTGATGCGCTACGTCAACAGTTATTACCCCTCGTTTCTATTATTACACCAAATCTACCCGAAGCCGCGGTATTGTTAGACGAAAAAGTCGCACAAACAGAAAGCCAAATGCTGACTCAAGGGTATAAATTGCTTGAGAAAGGTTGCCAAGCGGTATTGATGAAAGGTGGTCATCTAAGTGATGCTGAAAGCCCAGATTGGTTAATCACACCAGAAGGTGAATGGCGTTTTACGTCAGTTCGTATAAATACTAAAAATACCCATGGTACAGGGTGTACTTTGTCAGCAGCTTTAGCTGCATTGCGGCCTCGTTGCGCTGATTGGCAAGAAGCGGTTACGCAGGCTAAAGCGTATTTACAAGCTGCGTTAGAACAAGCAGATAGCTTAGAGGTTGGAAAGGGAATTGGTCCTGTGCATCACTTCCATGCATGGTGGTAACCTTAAAAGATTGAAAGCCCAAATACTTGGGCTTTCATATTATGTTTTAGGTTAATAAGTTGCATTGAGGAGGTAACCGGCACTGAATGGCGTTTGGCTGCACTGAGAACGTAAAGGTATCTCCCGAGAGTGGCTCACCATCAAGGTTTAAGATCATATCGTGAGGAGATGAAATTTTTACCCACGATAATTGCTTTTCAACTAAGTGTTCGTTTTTATCAGCTGAAAATAAATTCGATAAAAATGCGGGTATCACATCCCTTGCAGGAATAATCAGTAAATTTAATGCACCGTCATTAATGAGTGCTTGTGGTGTCAATTGCTGACCTCCACCTGCTTGTCGGCCGTTTCCGACAGCAATGACTAACGTTTCTCCCTCCCAACTAAAATTTTCCCCTTCAATATGGCAAATGTCCGTTTTTAGTGTGTCAGGACGCAGTAAGCCATTTATCACGTAAGCCGCTCCCCCTAATGCTGACTTTAGTGCTTCTGGTGTTTCGGTGGTAATACGTGTCCCAAAGCCGCCAGTGGCCATATTGAGGAAATAATATTGCTCATTGACTTGCGCAATATCAATAGGCACAGCCTTGCCTTTTAATGAGAGTGCTAGGGCAGATTCAATATCCATTGGGATATTCGCGCTAGTGGCAAAATCATTTGCTGTACCCATCGGAAGGACCCCTAAAGCAGGACGAGACTCGCTAGGGAACTTCATCAGGGTGCTGGCAACCGCATTCACTGTGCCATCACCTCCGGCGGCAATAATGGTATCAACACCGTGTTTTATCGCCTGAGAAATAAAATAATGCGTATCATCCAGCTCCCAAGGAATACGGACTTGAATTTTATGGCCTTCTTTACGCAGGTGAGTAATGGCTTTTCGCAGCTCAATGTGATTTGCTTGTTTACCATTAAGAATAACCATGGCTGACTGATATTGATTCATAAATACCCATCCATTTGGCTTAACGTATGTCAAATATTCGTTAAAATGAGTATAAATGGATTAATAAAATATTGATGAGCTTTTTTTAGTTTTTTTACAGAAATAGAGTTAACAAGAGAAATGAAATAAAGTAGCAGATAAAAGAAATGGCTAGCTCAAGGGAGATTGAGCCAGCCAAGGAGGTGGTTCCTAGTCTTATTTTATGACTTTCTAGTTCTTCGTTTTCGAGAGTGACTATACGATATTGAATAACCAATTGATGTGATCTGTTGCATAAAATTGGATATTCAGCGCATTTTTTAATGGAAATGTCAATAACGCGAATGATTATCATATAAGAAAAAAGCATATAAAGTGAAATAATATCGTTTTATATATTAAAAAAAGCCAAAATATCAAAGTATTAAACGATGATGTTTTGGCTTATAGTGAACAAGCTATTTAAAAATAACTAAGTGGTGATTAGCCTGCAATTTGCTCTGCTGGCTGAGCTTGATGAGGTGCTCGGGTGGTTGTTCCTGCTAGGTTACGGATCAACAAACCAAAATTGACATCAACATCTTCAGGGATTGGCAGATAAACCACATGGCCGTTGCCTGGTGCAACATCAATCGTTTCACCTTTGCGGTTTGTTAAGGCGTCTAAGGTAAAGACAATATTACCCGCAGGTGTCATCATCTCTAAGCTATCTCCAACGCTAAATTTATTTTTTACATCAACCTCTGCCATACCATTGACACGTTTGCCGGTAAATTCACCCACAAATTGCTGAGTTTCAGAAACAGAGTAGCCATATTCATAGGTTTGATAGGCATCGTGGGTGTGGCGACGTAAGAAGCCTTCAGTATAACCACGGTGCGCTAATCCTTCTAAAGTGGAGAGTAACGTTGGGTCAAAGGGTTTTCCAGCGACAGCATCGTCAATTGCACGTCTATAGACTTGCGCAGTACGAGCACAGTAATAAAACGATTTTGTACGGCCTTCAATTTTTAATGAGTGAACACCCATTTTTGTTAAATTTTCTACGTGCTCGATTGCGCGTAAATCCTTTGAGTTCATGATATAAGTGCCATGTTCATCTTCAAAGGCGGTCATATACTCGCCAGGTCGTTTGGCTTCTTCTATCATAAAGACTTTATCTGTTGGCGCACCCGCACCTAAGGTTGGCGTCACATTTTGTACTGGGATGGGCTCATGAATATGGACAATGTTACCCACATCGTCTTCTTTACCTTCTTGTACGTTATATTCCCAGCGGCAAGCATTAGTGCAAGTCCCTTGATTAGGGTCGCGTTTATTAATATAACCGGAAAGTAAACAACGGCCGGAATAGGCCATGCAAAGGGCACCATGGACAAAAACTTCAAGCTCAATTTCCGGTACTTGTTGGCGAATTTCAGCAATTTCGTCGAGGGATAATTCGCGCGATAAGATCACGCGTGTTAAGCCCATTTGTTTCCAGAACTTCACCGATGCCCAGTTAACCGCATTGGCCTGCACAGATAAATGAATATCCATCTCAGGAAACGCTTCACGAACCATCATAATAAGGCCAGGATCAGACATAATCAGTGCATCTGGTCCCATTTCAATGACGGGGGTTAAATCACGAATAAAGGTTTTTAATTTCGCATTATGAGGGGCAATATTCACGACCACATAAAACTTTTTACCCAGCTCATGGGCTTCTTGAATGCCTTTGGCTAAGTTTTCGTGATTAAATTCGTTATTTCGTACGCGTAAGCTGTAACG
This sequence comes from Providencia sp. PROV116, assembly GCF_028482485.1. NCBI lineage: Bacteria > Pseudomonadati > Pseudomonadota > Gammaproteobacteria > Enterobacterales > Morganellaceae > Providencia > Providencia sp. PROV116. Next base: position 134,716 of record NZ_JAMPQO010000001.1, read on the forward strand.
AGGCTGGCCTGCATAAACGGCGTCTGCGCCATACGCAAAAGCGTAGCGCATATTTTTCAACGAACCGGCAGGGGATAAAAGCTCTGGTGTAAACATGGTTATTCTCTATCTGATGTCAAGTCAGCACTCATTCATATGAGAGAGTGTTTTTAAGGGATGGGGATTTTACTCCTATTTGCTTAAAAAACCAAATATCCCACAAGAATAGTATGTCTATTGATTACTTAGCATTCATCCCAACGGTAGCCAAGGCCATAGATTGAACGAATAAAAGTTTTTTCGTTATCGAGGGACTCTAATTTACGGCGTAAATTTTTGACGTGGCTATCAATTGTGCGGTCTGTTACCACGCGGTGGTCGTCATACAAGATATCCAGTAACTGGTCGCGAGAAAATACCATACCTGCATTATCAGACATAAATTTAAGCAACCGAAACTCAGCAGGTGTGAGTTCAAGTAGCTGAGAGCCATAGCGTACTTGGAAGGCATTTTCATCGATAATAAGTTTGGTTTGATTATTGCTAGTCGTTATGTTTGGTTGGCAACGACGTAAAATCGTTTTGACTCGAGCCACAACTTCTCGTGGGCTAAATGGTTTACAAATATAGTCATCAGCGCCGATTTCTAACCCTAACAAACGATCAATCTCTTCAGTTTTTGCCGTCACCATAATAATGGGAACATCACTGAATTTTCGCAGTTCACGACACACTGAAATACCGTCCAGACCCGGTAACATTAAATCTAATAAAATGAGCGCAGGTTGGTGTTGTTTCACATACTCAATGACTTCGTCGCCACGTGCAATTAACGCAGGTTGGTAGTTTGCAGCTTGTAAGTAATCAAACAGCAGTTGGCCTAGTTTGGGTTCATCCTCCACAACCAAAATAGGGGTATTGCTCTGTTCAGCCATGATCATAACCCTTTATCTTTTAATTGAATCGGCAAATTGATGGTAATTTTGACACCTCCTAATGATGACGGTGCTGCAGAAATTGTACCATGATGAGCCTCAACAATATTATAGCAAATGGCCAGTCCTAAACCGGAACCACCACTGGCGCGATTACGTGAGCCTTCAGCGCGATAAAAACGCTCAAATAAATGTTGGCATTGCTCAGCTGTAAGCCCCGGGGCGCTATCTTGCCAAATTATACAGAGCTGGTCTTGGTCTTGTGTGATTTGGATGGCAATTTTACCTTGTGGATCCGTATAGCGTAAGCTGTTTTCCATTAAATTATAGAACAACTGGGTGATGCGATCTGGGTCTGCAAACACGTAGCCTTCTGCAATAAATTTCCGTTCAACTGAAAGTTGTTGGTCTTCTAACCGCCAGCGGGCTTGGCCTATTGCCATTTCAATTAAAGGGATAATATCGGTAAGTTGCATACGGTAGACCAATGAACCTCTATCCGATAATGAGAGCTGGTGGAGGTCATTAACTAGCTTAATTAAAGTTTGGGTTTCATTGAGTAGAGAATTGATTGTTTCGGGAGTGGCTTGCCGGACGCCATCTTGCACTGCTTCTAATTCGCCTCGCAGAACTGATAATGGTGTGCGGAGTTCATGGGAAATATCCGCCATATAGTCACGACGCATTTGTTCGTTTTTTTCGAGAGTCGAGGCCAGATGGTTAAAATCTTTAGCCAGTTGCCCTAGTTCATCGCGGCCAGATTCAGGAACTCGTGTGGCAAAGTCACCATTGGCGAGCCGGTTAGTGCCCTCGAGTAACCGCTTAATCGGTTTTAAAAAGCTACGAGCAAGGAACAATGTGGCAATCAGAGCCACAAACAAAGACAGCCCAGCGATGATCCAACTGGTATACATTTGCTTGGTATCAAAACGGCGGTCAAGGGCGCTGCTAATTCCTGTTTCATAACTGGCAACGAGCCAGCCGACGGTATCGCCATTGCTAGTAACAATAGGTTCACGAAGAACTTTACTCGGCAAGGGCGAGTCTTGCCCGAAAATGAGTCGGTCTTGCGTATCATAAACCCAAAAAATGGTTCGCCAGCGTTGGCGCATCGGGCCACGATGTTGTTGATGTTCTACAGAACGCAAAATGCGAAAGAAAATGCGATCATTGCCAATCAAAAACCGCCAATTGCCCATTTCTTCATATTGTTCCGCAAGGGCAGAAGAAACCAGCTCAACGCGTTGTTGATCATTTTCTTTAATATAATCAATAAAGCCGTGCTGGAAACTCATGCGTACGCCTTGGTGCATAATCAGCACTAACAACAAGCATGTCGCAAAAATAGCCAGAAAAAGCCGAGTACTCACGCTATTCAACCTAAGCTTCATGGGTATCCTCCGCAATTTGCTGCGTTACTGATTTCTTGCGCTGCCAACGTTGTCTCAAGCTATCAAAACTTAAATACACAACAGGGGTGGTAAATAAGGTTAGCAATTGGCTCATTATTAAGCCACCGACAATGGTGATCCCGAGAGGTTGACGGAGTTCTGCGCCATCACCACTACCCAACATTAACGGTAATGCACCAAAAATAGCCGCGAGTGTTGTCATCAAAATAGGGCGAAAACGTAATAAACTGGCACGAAAGATGGCTTCTCGGGCGGTTAAACCCGCCGTTCTCTGGGCTTGAATGGCAAAATCCACCATAATAATCGCGTTCTTCTTGACGATCCCAATTAATAGCATGATGCCAATTAAGGCGATTAAACTAAATGGCGTATCAAATAATTCAAGAGCTAATAATGCCCCGACACCTGCAGAGGGTAGGGTTGATAAAATAGTCAGTGGGTGAATATAACTTTCATATAATATACCCAGAACCAAATAAACGGTCACAATGGCGGCTAAAATTAAAAACAATTGTGACTGTAAGGTTTCTTGGAATATTTGTGCCGTTCCTGCAAAAGTGCCTCTCACCGTCGATGGTACGCCAAGTGCAGTCATGGTTTTTTCAATTTCGACAATGGCATCATTTAAGGTATAGCCGTCCGCAACATTAAACGCGATAGTGGATGAAGCAGATAGCCCTTGGTGATTCACACTTAGCGGTGCATTTGCGGGTTGCCAACGTGCAAAATAAGACAGTGGGATAGCGTCTCCATCTTTGTTGATGACAAACATTTTGTCGAGAGCACTGACATCTTGCGTATATTCAGGAGCAACTTCCATCACGACTTTATATTGGTTCATCGCCTCATAAATAGTGGAAACTTGGCGTTGGCCAAATGCGTTGTTAAGCAGACTGTTAGCTTCACGGACATCGATACCTAGCTGGGCCATTAAGTCCCTATCGTAGGTGATCGCCATTTCCGCGCCTTTGTCTTCCTTATCCGAGTTCACATCTGTTAGCTGTGGCAATTCACCGAGTGCTTTACGAATAGCGGGTTCCCAGTCACGCAATGCTGAAAGTTCATCTGCAAGCAGGGTAAACTGGTAACTGGCATTGGCCTGTCGACCTCCCACACGAATATCTTGTACTGGCATCATAAACAGGTTAGCCCCAGGCTCATTGGCTAATTTCATGCGTAACCGATTAATGACTTCAGCTGAACTTTCAGTACGTTCACCCAGTGGTTTTAATGAGATATACATAAAACCGCTGTTTACTCGGCTACCGCCAGTAAAACCGGTGACATTATCCGTCGCTGGGTCGGCTTTAACTTGCTGCATAAAACGGGTCATTTTTTCTTTCATTGACTGAAATGAAATGCTTTGGTCTGCGCGCACAAAGCCCAGCACTCGGCCAGTATCTTGTTCAGGAAAGAAAGTTTTCGGAACAGTGATATACAGGTAAACATTTAAGCCGATTGTGGCAAATAGCACCGCGAGAACACTCCGGCGATGTCCGAGCACCCAATTTAAAGCGACACCATAGCTTTCTTGCAAACGCAGTAACACACGTCCAAACACACGATGTTTGGCTTTGACGTTGCGAGGACGTTTCTTCAGTAAATAAGCACACATCATGGGGGTGAGCGTTAGCGAAATCACCAATGAAATACCGATAGCGGTTGCAAGGGTAATAGCAAATTCGCGAAATAAGCGCCCGACTAGCCCATCCATTAGCAATAGGGGAATAAAAACAGCCACTAAGGAAATGCTCATGGAAACGACAGTAAAGCCGACTTCATGCACGCCTTTAACCGCGGCAATAAACGGTTTTGTGCCATTTTCGATATGACGTGAGATATTTTCTAATACCACAATCGCATCATCGACCACAAAGCCAGTCGCAACCGTTAATGCCATCAATGACAAGTTATTTAAACTAAAGCCACATAAATACATGGCCGTAAAAGTTCCAATCAATGAGACGGGGACGGCAACAGCAGGGATCAAAGTAGCGCGACCTGAACGTAAGAATAGCAACACCACGAGGATCACCAAGGCAACGGCAATCAGTAGGGCGCGCTCGACTTCCGCTAAAGACGCGCGGATGGTCGGTGTCCTATCTTGTGCTACTTTTAACTCAATGGCGGCGGGGATCATATCATTGAATTCGGGTAATTCATCACGAATACGGTTAACCGTTTCAATGATATTGGCACCCGCTTCACGACGAATGACAATCAAAATAGCCGGTTTACCGTCTGCCATACCTGCCGCACGCACGTTTTCAATGGAATCTTTAACATTGGCGACATCGCTGAGTTTAACGGCATTACCTTGGCTATAATGAACAATAATGGGTCGATAATCTGCGGCTTTTTTTAGTTCATCATTGGTCTGTACCTGATAACGTTTTTCGTCATCATTGATATAGCCTTGCGGTTGGCGAACGTTAGCATTGCTGATGGCTGAGCGCACGGCATCAAGGGAAACCCCTTGGTTAAATAGGGCGGTTGGGTTGAGTTCAACGCGTACGGCAGGGAGCGAGCCTCCCCCCACAGAAACTTCGCTAACCCCTTCAATTTGGGCAATTCGTTGGGCTAAACGCGTCGAAGCAATATCATAAATTTCGCCAGTATTTAGGGTGTCTGAGGTCATGGTCAAAATCATAATTGGCGCATCAGACGGGTTTGACTTGTAATAACGTGGACGGCTTGGCATACCGCTGGGTAGCAGGTTCTGTGCGGCATTAATTGCGGCTTGAACTTCGCGTGCAGCGTTATTAATGTCTTTGTCGAGATTGAACTCTAGTGTAATGGTGGTTCGCCCAAGCGCACTGCTTGAGGTCATTTCACTGATCCCAGCAATACTGCCTAAAGAGCGTTCAAGTGGCGTCGCAACGGAGGACGCCATAGTTTCGGGTGATGCCCCTGGAAGTGACGCTGTCACGTTAATCACAGGGTAGTCCACTTGAGGCAACGGAGAAACGGGTAAAAACAGAAAGCTCAGGGCACCACACAAAGTAATCGCAACGCTGATAAGCGTCGTTGCTACCGGTCGGCTAATAAACAGAGCAAAAAAGCGCTTCATTATGACACCTGTGCCTTCTTCGCTTGGCGACGGTCTTTAAAGTAATGAGAAAGACGGTCGAACAATAAGTAAATAACCGGTGTGGTAAATAAAGTGAGGATTTGGCTCATAATTAAGCCACCAACCATACAAATCCCTAATGGTTGACGTAATTCTGCACCTACACCAGTACTCAGCATCAATGGTAAAGCACCCAGCAAGGCTGCCATGGTGGTCATTAGAATTGGGCGAAAACGCAGCAAGCAAGCTTGATAGATGGCATCATAAGGGGACATTCCCTGTTCACGCTCCGCGGCAAGGGCAAAGTCAATCATCATAATGGCATTCTTTTTCACAATGCCAATTAGTAAGATGATGCCGATGACCGCGATGACATCAAGGTCTTTCCCTGCCATCATTAAAGCAAGTAATGCACCAACCCCGGCTGTCGGTAGGGTAGATAAAATCGTAATCGGGTGGATAAAACTCTCATATAAAATGCCCAATACGATATACATCGCCACAATGGCAGCTGCAATTAACCAAATAGTACTGCTCAGTGCCGCTTCAAAGGCTAAAGTCGCTCCTTGGAATTGCGTTGTAATAGATTTTGGCATCGCAATTTGAGATTCGGCCAATTTCACTGCATTGACAGCTGACTCTAGAGAAGCGCCATCCGCTACATTAAACGAAAAAGTCACCGCGGGAAATTGGTCTAGGTGATTAATGGCTAATGGCCCATTACCTTCTTGAATGTTCACTAAAGTACTCAGTGGTACAATGGCACCATCAGTCCCTTTTAGACGGATATCATTCAGCGCATCCATACCATCACGGGTTTGTGTGTCATGTTCTAATATCACACGATATTGATTTGACTGCGTATAGATAGTCGAAATCATTCGCTGCCCAAACGCATTATATAAGGCGTTATCAATAGCCGACATCGTGATACCAAAACGGCTTGCCGTATCACGATTAACATTCACATAGGCAACTAACCCTTTATTTTGCCAATCACTACTGACATCGGTGAGTTCAGGTTGTTGTTCTAGGGCATCTAACAAGCGTGGAACCCAAGTGGTTAATTCTTCTAATGAACCAGCCTGTAAAGTAAATTGATACTGTGTGCGCGCTACTTGCGTATCGATGGTGAGATCTTGCATGGGTTGCAGATAGAGATTCACTCCAGCAATGTTATCAACGGATTGCTGGAGACGATCAATAATCGCCATCACTCTGTCTTCACGCTCATCAAGAGGCTTTAATGTAATTTGGAGACGCGCATTGTTTAATGTCGGGTTGCTGCCATCAACACCCACATAGGTGGTGACATTGTCGACTGCAGGATCTGCTAATAATTTTGACGCGACTTCTTGCTGCTTTTGCGCCATGGCTGCAAATGAAATAGATTGGCGGCTTTCAATTGAGCCCTGAATAATTCCACTGTCTTGCAAAGGGAAAAACCCTTTTGGGATCCACAGATACAGTAAAACAGTCAGCACCATGGTACCTAGCGCCACAGAAAGGGTTAACCATTGGTGGTTAAGAATACGTTTTAACCAAATTGCGTATCCAGCAACCATACGGTCAAAGAAGCGCTCACACGCTAGTTCAAAACGGTTATGTTTATGCTGCGACTCCGGTTTTAATAAACGCGCACACATCATTGGCGTTAGCGTCAATGAGACGACAGCAGAGATCAAAATAGCCACGGCTAGGGTAATGGCAAACTCGCGGAATAACCGGCCGACAATATCCCCCATAAATAACAGTGGGATTAATACTGCAACCAAGGAAAAGGTGAGGGAAATAATGGTAAATCCGATTTCACCAGCCCCTTTGAGTGCGGCGACCAGCGGCTTATCGCCTTGCTCCAAGTAGCGAGAAATATTTTCAATCACCACTATCGCATCATCGACCACAAAACCGGTGGCGATGGTTAAAGCCATTAGGGTGAGGTTATTGACAGAAAAACCACAGAAATACATCACTGCAAAGGTGCCAACAAGTGACAACGGTACGGCAATACCCGGTATTAAGGTGGCAATTCCATTGCGTAAAAATAAGTAAATCACCATCACTACGAGGGCGATGGCTAGCATTAATTCAAATTGGACATCATTAACGGATGCACGAATGGTACTGGTTCTATCGGTTAAAATTTCGACATTAACCGATTTAGGTAAGCTTTCAATCAATTCGGGCAATAGCGTACGAATGGTATCAGTGGTTTCAATCACGTTAGCGCCGGGCTGTCGCTGAACATTGATCACAATCGCTTGCTCATTATTCGCCCATGCACCTAAATAGGCATTTTCAGCACCTTGTGCAATGGTTGCAATATCACCTAAACGTACCGGCGCACCATTTTGGAAGGCCACAATAAGTTGACGATAGTCGTCAAGTGACTTCATTTGGTCGTTAGCAGACAGCGTTACCGCGCGCGTAGGGCCATCGAAACTCCCTTTTGCGGAGTTAACGTTCGCATTATTAATGGCAAGGCGAATTGTTTCGCTATCTAGCCCTTTAGCAGCCATGGCTTGTGGGTTGATATTCACACGAACAGCAGGACGTTGGCCGCCGGCTAACGTCACTAAGCCCACTCCATTTACTTGGGATATCTTCTGGGCAATTCGCGTTTCAATAATATCCTGTACTTGCGTTAACGGCATTGCATCAGAGGTGACCGCTAAGGTGAGTACAGGTGGATCAGCAGGGTTTACCTTATTATAAATTGGAGGATAGGGTAAATCCGAAGGTAGTAAGCTACTGGCAGAATTAATCGCTGCTTGAACTTCTTGTTCGGCAACCTCTAGAGGCAAGGTTAATTGGAACATCAGCGTGATAACGGATGCCCCTCCTGAACTTTGCGATGACATCTGTTTAAGCCCTGACATTTGACCGAACTGGGTTTCCAGTGGTGCTGTCACTGCCGAGGTCATCACATCAGGGCTGGCGCCTGGGTAAAGGGTAACAACTTGAATCGTTGGGTAATCGACTTCAGGCAGGGCAGAAACAGGTAAGAAGCGATAACCGATGATCCCTGCGAGTAATATAGCCACCATGAATAATGTGGTTGCTACAGGGCGCAAAATAAATAAACGAGAAGGCCCACCGCCTTTTAACATTTCAGGCCGCATTACGCTTTCTCCGCGCTATTAGGTTTACCTTTGCGGGGCTCTTTTTTAGCGATGCCTTCAGGGGTAACAACTTCGACTGTTGTGCCATCGGTGAGTTTATCAACACCATCCGTGATGACTTTGGTATTTGCCGCGAGCCCACTTTCAATAACCACTTGTTGGCTATCTTGCATACCCACGGTTACATTGTGTTTACTGACTTTATTATCATCACTCAGTATCCAAACATAATGGCCTTCATTGCCCATTTGCAGTGCAGCGGTTGGGATCACCACGGCATTTTGCAGCGTTTCAACTTGCATTTTTACGTTAACAAATTGATTAGGAAAAAGTTTTTCTTCTTCATTGGTAAAGCGCGCTTTTATTTTCAGCGTGCCGGTCGCAGCATCAATTTGGTTATCAGTACTGAGTAGCTCACCACTTGCGATTAGCGCGATATTGTTTCTATCCCAAGCTTCAATCAATACTTTCTCACCAGAGGATTGTGCCTGCTGGATCGCGGGAATATCGCCCTCAGGTAACGCAAAAAGGACATCTGCAGGTTGAGTTTGCGTGATGACGACAAGAGGAGTTGAGGTTCCGGAAGAGATAAAGTTTCCAACATCCACTTGTTTTAAACCCACGCGTCCTGAGATAGGCGCAGTAATTTTACTGTAGGTTAATTGCAGTTTGGCATTATCAACAGCCGCTTGGTCGACTTTAATACTGCCTTGCGCCTGTAATACCGCCGCTTTTTGGTTATCTAACTCTTGTTGCGAAATCACTTTAGTACCAGCAAGCTTTTGATAACGAGCTAAATCTAATTGTGCATTTGCTAATGTTGCTTTGTCTTTTGCCAATTGCCCCTCTGCTTGTGATAGCTGAACTTCAAATGGGCGAGGGTCAATCTGTGCCAATAAATCTCCCTTATTGACGTATTGCCCTTCGGTAAAATACAGCTGCATTAACTGGCCTTCAACACGGCTGGTTACAGTGACAACATTCGCGGCTTGGACTGTGCCTAATCCCGATAAAAAGCGCGGAACGACTTTTTGTTCTGCGACGGCAAATTGTACAGGGGCTAAAACACGTGGTGGGCGGCCCATTGCACTTCGCTGTGAGTTTGGTTTTGCTACGGCGTCAGTAGATTGTGTATCTGATTGTTTTTCTTGATGATAAAAATACCAAGAAGCGCCAGCTGCCGCAATAATGGCAATAAGAATGGCAGAGCGAATAAAAGGTTTACGTTGTTTTTGTTTATTCATTTTGGGTAATTCGCTTAACTCAAAAAAGTGGATGAGATCCGTCAGGCTGTATACTAAAAAACTAACAAAAAAGAGTCAGTTAGACATATTAGTAGTTTAACGTGATAGGTACAAAGAAAAATGGAGGAAATATGAATAAGTGTCAATTTCTGTACTTGTATGCTGCGGTGTGTGTAAAGGAGGGCGTGGGGGAAATTAATTTTTCTCAATAAGAATTGCACCCTAATAAATAGGGTGCAAGAAATGTTATAAGCTAGAAGCGTTTAGAACCGCAGATTTTTCGTTTGAGGATTCAGAATTGACTGTCCAACCCTTCCAAGATAGAGGAATAAAGGCTACAGCAACCGCTAATAATGAGACGCCAGCAACATAATAGGCAGGTGCCATGTGAGACTGCTGCAACCAAGCACCAGTTAATATTGGTGTTAAACCACCAAAAATTGCATAAGCCACATTGTAAGCGAATGACAGGCCAGAATAGCGAATTTCAGGTGGAAATGCGCGTGTACTGATAATTGGTGTCGTTGCAATCGCGCCAACAAAGAAGCCCATCAAGCCATAGTTAAAAATCAATGTACTCGCCGCAATATCACTGGATAATGACGAATAGAAGTAAATTGCCGTTACGGCCAATCCACCCCAGGATAAAGTCATTGAGGTACGTGTTCCTGTTTTATCACCTAACCAACCCCAGAAGATACAGCCTAATGTTAAGGTTAATGTTGCGGCACAGTTAGCTTGCAATGCAATATTTCGGTCAATGTTATAGATCCCTTTTAACACCACATCTGGCGTCATCAAAATAGTGACAACGATAGCGGTTGATAATGACCACGTCAGTGCTGCCGTGATCATACAGGCTTGCTTATGAGATTTAATCACAGTTTTGACGGGTAATTCTTGTGACAAAGCTTTTTTAGCGGCCAGTTCTTTGAATATTGGGGTTTCTTGTAAAAAACGGCGTAAATACACAGAAATAAACCCAAAAATACCACCAAGAATAAATGGAATACGCCATGCGAAATCATGAATTTCAGTTGTGGTATAAGAGCGTTCAATAATAATAGCGACGATAGAGCCTAATAAAATACCGCCAGTGATCCCAGAAGTCAGTGTACCAACACCTAAGCCATAGCGTTGCTTTGGTGTATGCTCTGCAATAAATACCCATGCTCCTGGCATTTCACCACCAATCGCGGCACCTTGCATAATACGCATTAACAGCAGCAGTAATGGGGCTGCAGCACCAATGGTTTCAAAAGTCGGTAAAAAACCAATCACAAATGTTGGGAATGCCATTAAGAAAATACTTAAGGTAAACATTTTCTTGCGGCCAATTTTATCTCCAAAGTGAGCCATAATAATGCCACCAAGAGGACGAGCAAGATAACCTGCTGCAAATAGGCCCAGTGTTGCCATTAGCGCGAGAAATTCGTTATCCCCTGGAAAAAATAGTTGGGAAATAATTTTTGCGTAAAAAACAAAGATAACGAAGTCGTAAAACTCAAGGGTACCCCCTAAAGAGGATAAGCCTAATGTTTTATAGTCTTCTTTGCCCAAAGGCCTCGCAGAGGGCTGGCTGGCTGTTTGCGGTGTCATTATAGTTTCCTTCTAACTACCTGAAATACTAAATTGCATAAATTCAAAATAATAAGCATTGGCTCATAATAATGAGCTAATCATTTTTATTGGTGCAGATAAGAGGTATAAAACGTTGGATGGGTATAACTTAGTTTAATACACAGTATCTTTTTTGCATGCGTATATTTATAGCAGGAAATTCTATATTCTGTAAACCTCAACCCTAAAAACAAGAATAACATTCCAATTAGTTTTGTTTATCTGGATTATTGATTTGGTGTGATGATAAATAACCTTATATGATGTTAATAATATGAATTTTGCAGAATATCGTATATTTAAATTAGTCAGTTACAGTGTTAATTATATTTAATTTAATAAATTCTTCCTGAAATATAGTAAACAAATATTACCTAATTATTTTTCGCTATAATTAACTTTATTAATCTCGATAAACTAAATAACTATAAAAGCATTTAACTAATAGATAAATAATAAGCTTACTTGCGAAATCTTGGGATTTTGATGGGATTTTGTTAGCGCAGGGAGTGTTTTGTAAAATGCACACGCCCACCAAGAAACAGGACGCGTGCAAAGTAAATTTAAACGAGGAATAGCGTGGCTAAGCCAAGGAAAATAAAGAACCCACCTGTATCGGTGATAGCGGTAATCATCACGCTAGAGCCGATAGCAGGGTCTTTGCCCATTTTCAGCATAATGAGTGGAATAAGCACCCCCATAATCGCTGCCATCAGTAGGTTCAAAATCATCGCTAATGTCATTACTGCGCCCATAGCGATATCGCCATACAGGAAATAGGTAACGACACCCATAATTCCGCCCCAAACAACGCCATTAATAAAGGCGACGCCAAGCTCCCTTAACATTAAGAAAGAGAAACTATTATTTTGTATCTGGTGCAGGGCAATGGCACGAACAATCATGGTGATGGTTTGGTTTCCCGTATTTCCCCCAATTCCTGCTACAATTGGCATTAATGTGGCTAACGCGACTAATTGGGAAATGGTATCTTCAAAGACGCCAATAACACGAGAAGCGACAAAAGCGGTACATAGGTTAATGGCTAACCATGTCCAACGGGTTTTAACGGCTTGGCCAACAGGGGCGAAAACGTCTTCTTCAGGGCTTAACCCCCCCATACGACGAATACTGTTATCGTTTTCTTCACTGATGTTATCAACGATATCTTCAACCGTCAGGCGGCCCATCAGAAGGCCGCTGTTATCAACAACCGCAGCAGAGATTAAGTCATAACGTTCGAACGCACTAGCGGCGTCTTCGCCTTTTTCATCGGGCAAGAAGGTCACAGTGTCAGTTTTCATGACATCGGCCACTATTTTTTCAGGGGATTGCGTCAAAATAGTGGTTAGTGGTAATTCACCTTGCAGATAATTATTGTTATCGACAACAAAAATTTTATCGGTGGCTTCTGGGATCTTGCCTCGTTGGCGTAAATAACGTTGAACCGTTTTTAGCGTCACATTTGGGCGTACGGTGACGAATTCAAAATCCATCATTTGCCCGACGCTATCTTTCGCATATTGTAAAACTTCGCGAATGCGGCTACGTAGGCTAGGTTCTAAATAGGTGAGGAGCCGGCGCATGGTGTCACGAGGTAAATGCTCAGCAATATAAGCTTGTTCGTCAACATGCAAATTAGCAACGGCGCGAAGCAGTTCTCTGTCAGACATATCCTTAATTAGGCTATCCCAAACAGATACGGAGGCCTCAACTAAGACTTCACCACGTTCGTTATTATCAACAAGACGCCATAACGCGAGACGCTCATCATAAGGGAGCATTTCTAAGATATCGGCGATATCCGCAGTGTGTAAATCAAGTAGCAATTCTTTTACAAGACTAATTTTTTCACTAATTGCTTTGTCATCAATACTGACGTGTTGATCATTTTCAACAAGCGCATGGACGAACTCTTCGTCATCTAAAAATAGCGTCAGGATTTGCTGGCGAATATGTGCCAGTTTTTGAGAGTGCGGGTTGACTGTTGGCACCGCATCGATTGAAAAAGCAGGTTGTGACATTTTAATCCTTAAAGCAATAGCAGCGCAAAAGCGCTTTTTATGAATTCGTCTGCGAGCGGACGAAATTTATTATCATTATTGTCGCCTATTTAAATAATATATCAAATAGTTGAGTCAAATAAGCGGTGATTTCAAAGTCATCAGTGATGAAGAATAAGCATAAATCACTACAATAATGGCCGCAAATCACTCATTTTCTGCACAAATAGTTAACGACCAACCGGGGACATCTTCCCAATAGCCACTTTCTTTTTCTAAATCCAATATCATCAATGTATTTTGCACGAGATATTCAGATGGTAAATAGAGAGTCCAGTGCCCATCATCCGTTTCTATCCGTAACGAAGAGGGGATTGTGGTAGATTGGCGTTGATTATTTAACAAAATGGCTAGCCGCAAAATTTGAATAAGCGGCATAAATTGTTTTCTTTTAAATAAATTAAATTTAGGGATATCGTCATACTTAATAGCCCTACGATGATTACGTACTAATGTTGCCAGTAATAGTTGCTGTTCTTGGTTGAAGCCCGGTAAGTTGGTATTTTGCAAAATATAAGCAGAATGGCGGTGCATACCACTATGATTAATACTTAACCCAACCTCATGGAGCATAACTGCCCATATTAAAATGGATTCCAGTTGTGGGTTAAGTTGCTTGGGGTTTTGTTGTCCCCACTGGAAATAGAGTTCTTCCATGGTTTTTAATACGCGTTTAGCTTGCTCTCTATCGATATTATAATGCTCAGCAAGGCTTAAAGCAGTACGCTGGCGGATATCTTGGTGGCGGAAACGGCCTTCCATTTCATATAAAACACCTTCACGCAATGCACCGTCAGATAAACGTAACTCTTTAATTTCTAATGAATCAAATACGGCAAGTAAAATCGCTAAGCCAGGAACAAATACGTGTTTACGTTCATTCGATAGGCCTAATATATTCAGGGTGCTAAATGACTTATATTTCAACGCCATTTGCTTGATTTCGATAAGACGTTCCCGTGTAATAATACCGTCTTTATAGCCTAATTCTTGTATCACACTATGGGCAGCTTTGATGGTGCCCGAGGCGCCCATCGCAACGTCCCAAGTTTGTTTCTTAAATAAAATCGCGGTGCTTTCTAATTTTAAGCAAGCCCCTAGGTAGGCTCGATTGAAATATTCAGGGGTAATTTCTTCATTTGGAAAGTAAGTACGGGCAAAGCTAACACAGCCCATACGGCGGCTTTCAATCAAAAGCGGCTCAAATTTTTCACCAATAACTAACTCTGTCGAACCACCACCGATATCGAGTACTAATTTACGGCCTTTTTCGGGTTGAGTGTGCTCAACGCCCATAAAAATTAACCGTGCCTCTTCTTGACCTGAAATGATTTCAATAGGGTAAGGCATGATTTCTTTAGCGCGCTGCAAAAACAGTTTTACATTCGTTGCTACACGTAATGAATGAGTGCCAACAATGCATACGTTTTCAGGGGGAAAGCCTTGTAACCGTTCGGCAAACAACGCGAGGCAGGCAAGCCCACGTTCCATGGCTTCTTCACTTAATTCATTGGTATCACTTAGACCATCAGCTAGGTGAACACGTTTTTTTAACCGTGTGAGAACTTGCAATGCACCATTAACAATGCGAGCAATGACCATGTGAAAACTGTTTGAGCCTAAATCTATAGCCGCAATTTCTTGTGGTCTCGGTGTTGAGGCGTTGGTTATTGGCATATTTTTAAGCTCTTGTATCCGGTGTTTCGATTGATTTTAAATAATCATACACAGCAAGCTGGGCCTGAATTTTACGTTTATTTCCGCGGGGAACATAATGATTACTTAAATCTTTGTCAACATAACGTGCTTTAACAGTATCGCTAAATTGCAACTCTAAAATATCCAATACCCGTTGTTTTAAATGCGGGTCGACTAAGCTAACGGCGACTTCAATGCGGTAATCAATGTTGCGGGTCATCCAGTCAGCAGAAGAAATAAAGACTTTTTCGTCCCCCGCATTGGTGAAAACATAAACACGGTCATGTTCAAGAAAGCGGTCAACAATACTGGTTACCTGAATATTTTCACTGTAGCCGACTTGGCCGGCGACTAAAGAGCACATCCCTCTGACTAATAAACGAATTTTGACACCTGCATTGGAGGCATCGTACAGTTTGTCAGTCAATTCTTTGTCGACTAAGTTGTTAATTTTTAATGTAATGCCACTGGGCCGTTCAGCGAGCGCATTTTCGATTTCTTGGTCAATTAAGGCCATCAAACGAATACGTGTATTTTGTGGTGACACCATTAGATTATCGAAAGTCACTGGGCGATAAGGATTTTCAATAAAACTAAATACCCGACGAACTTCGTTGGTGATCAGTTCATTTGCAGTGAGTAGGGAGTAATCAGTATAAAGCCGAGCGGTTTTTTCGTTAAAATTTCCCGTACCGATATGGGCATAACGCACGATTTGGCCTTCTTCCATGCGTGAGATAATAAATAATTTTGCATGGATTTTAAGCCCGGGCGCGGAGAAAATAACATGCACGCCCGCTTCAGTTAATCGTTTTGCCCAATGAATATTAGCGGCCTCATCAAATCGTGCTTGTAACTCAACGACCACTGTGACTTTTTTTCCATTATGAGCGGCATGAATGACAGAATCGATAATGCGTGAGTCTTTCGCGACACGGTAAATATTAATTTTAATCGATAATACATTCGGGTCAAAAGACGCTTGGCGCAATAATTCTAAAGTATGTTCAAAGGTATAGTAGGGATAATATAACAGTACATCGCGCTCGCGAATGGCATCGAAACCGTTACGGAAGTTATCAAACCAGCGGTGACGCAGCCTTGGTAATGGCTTGTTTAATAGGTTTTTATTTCCTTCATTAGGGAAATTAATAAAGTCTTTAAAATTGTGGTAGCGGCCACCGGCAATCACGGAGTCATCGCTGGATAGCCCCAGTTTTTCACGTAAAAGAGCAACCATTTCGTCAGGCATATCACGCTGATAGACAAAACGGACGGGTTCTGCGGTTAAACGTTGTTTTAATGTAGATGACATTATTTCGAGCAAGCTCGATTCCATCTCTGTTGCGATGTCGTACTCTGCATCACGCGTCATTTTCATCGAATAGGCATTGAGCTTATCGTAATCAAAAAAACCTTTGAAAATTTCATCGAGCGTATAGCGAAGGATATTATCAATTAGGATCATTGACTTGCGACGCTTTGGCATTTCTGGAGGCAGGTTAACAAATCGCGGGACTTTATCGGATGGAATTTCCAATAGTGCATATTGAGTCTGATTGCCATTGATGATTTCAACTGCAAGATAAGTGTAGTCATCTTTTAGAAATTCAACGAGATTGGTATCAGGATTAATTAATATTGGCGTAATATGCTGGCGCAGATTCTGGCGGAAATACTGACGTAACCATATCTGTTGGCGAGGCGAAATTTGACGTTCGTTAATCAAGAATATTTGATTGCGCGCCATTTCCAATAATAAGTCATTATAGAGAATGTCGAATTCTTGTTCTTGTTTGGCAACTCTTGACTGAATTCTCTTTAACAAGTGGCGAGCACCGCTTGCCGAGCCGCGTTCTTCATTAATTAAAATACGGCGTTTAACGTCGGCGAAGCGGACTTTATAAAACTCGTCTAGATTATTGGAATAAATTCCCAAAAAACGCATTCGCTCAATAAGAGGGTTACGCTTGTCGGCTGCTTCTTGTAAAACACGCTCGTTAAAAGACAGCCAGCTTAACTCTTTTTCATGATAGAGACGTTCTTGGGACATTCTAACTCCGTATTAGACTCTTGTTACTTTATGGCTATGATACCAGTCAGTTAGCTAAATGTGTTGTTTAATTGCTTTATCTTGGGTAATAACACTTTCTGGATTAGCAGATTGTTGCTTCATCGTAAAATATTGTTGCTGAAAAATACACATACGGATAGCGGTGTGATAGCGACCATTGACAAAGAATTCGTCGATCAGTTCGCCTTCAGTATGGAAGCCTAGTTTATTATAAATATGGATAGCTTTAACATTTTCTTTATCAACAATAAGATAAAGTTTATATAAGTTTAGTACGGAAAACGCGTAGTCCATTGCTAATTTCGCAGCGCGACTCGCATAGCCATGGCCTTGATGGCTCGGTGCAATGATAATTTGAAACTCAGAGCGTCGGTGAACATAATCAATTTCTACCAATTCGACTAAGCCAACTTTCTCACTGTCATTTTCAACGATAAAGCGGCGTTCAGACTGGTCATGAATATGTTTATCGTAAAGATCGCTTAATTCAACGAAAGCTTCATAAGGTTCTTCAAACCAATAACGCATAACACTGGCATTGTTATCAAGCTGGTGAATAAATGCTAAATCTTCACGTTCAAGTGGGCGCAACCTAAACGGATGAACTTGCCCGGTTGTCATAAAAATACCTCTATTTAGTTAGGAAAATGGTTTTGTTCTTCGAGTATAAGGATAACATTTATTTGCGATAAAATAATGACACAGCACAGAGAGATTATCACCTTGTTGAAAAATAATTCATTTTACCCAACGCTAATGTTTTTATGTAATAGCTTGCGATCGTGTTTTTATGTGAATGCGAAGAAAAAGGGTGGATACCCACCCTTGAAATGACGTGTTGCTCATCACGAATATTATTCGTTAGCGTAACCTTGTTGCGGTAAAATTCGGTTATCTAACACAGCGTTACCTTTTTGCATTGTTAATCGGCCACTAATGAACCACTCAACAACTAATGGGTAAATCGTATGTTCTTGGGCTTTTACCCGCTCGATAATATCGTCTTCGTTATCCTGTTCAAAGATAGGCACTTTAGCTTGCAAAATAACTGGCCCGCCATCCAGTTCTTCGGTAACGAAATGAACGGATGTGCCATGTTCTTTATCCCCATTTTCTAGCGCTTTACGATGCGTGTGTAAACCGGGGTATTTCGGTAACAAAGAAGGATGGATATTGAGTAATTTACCCGCAAAGTGGTTGACGAATTGGGCTGATAAGATACGCATAAAACCCGCTAATACGACTAAATCAGGCTGATATTGGTCGACTTGTGCGAGTAATGCAGCATCATATGCTTGGCGGTCAGTATACTGTTTGGCATCTAAAAAACAGGCTGGTATTCCAGCCTGTTGTGCCCGAACAAGCCCATAAGCATTGGCTTGGTTGCTAATGACAGCAACAATGTGAGCGCCAATTGCCCCAGTGCGGCAGCTATCAATTAATGATTGCAAATTACTACCGCTGCCAGAAATGAGGACAACAATTTTTTTCATTAGCGGATCACAACCTGCTCTTCACCCGCTGGTAATGCGCCAATTGTACCGATTTGCCATGCGTTTTCGCCAAGCTTGTTCAACAGAACAAGTGCATTTTCAACTTCCTGTTGTGGTAGAGCAATAATAATCCCCACACCACAGTTGAAGGTACGGTACATTTCATGAGTGCTCACATCACCAGCTTGCTGCAGCCAGTTAAAGACAGCAGGCCATTGCCAGCTGCTACCGTCAATAATTGCTTGTGTGTTGTCAGGCAGTACGCGAGGAATATTTTCCCAGAAACCACCACCAGTAATGTGGGCAATTGCATGGATATCGCTGTTTGCGATCAGCTCTAATACATTTTTAACGTAAATGCGTGTTGGTTCTAATAAGTGGTCAGCTAAAGGCTTCCCATCTAATTGAGTTTCTTCTGGGTTGGTTTGGCTCACTTCGAGGATCTTGCGAACCAGCGAGTAACCATTTGAATGCGGGCCGCTAGAGGCTAAAGCAATTAAGGCGTCTCCAGCACTCACTTTGCTACCATCGATGATTTCTGAGCGTTCAACAACACCCACACAGAAACCAGCCACATCGTAGTCTTCACCATGGTACATTCCCGGCATTTCCGCGGTTTCACCACCTACTAACGCACAACCTGACTGTTTACAACCTTCTGCAATACCCGTAATCACACTCGCCGCGGTATCGACATCTAGTTTACCGGTCGCGTAATAATCAAGGAAGAACAGAGGCTCTGCGCCTTGAACAATCAAGTCATTGACACACATAGCCACAAGGTCAATCCCAATGGAGTCATGACGTTTTAAATCCATTGCTAAGCGTAATTTGGTACCGACACCGTCAGTGCCTGAAACTAAAACAGGCTCACGGTATTTCTGCGGTAGGGAACATAATGCACCGAATCCCCCAAGACCTCCCATGACTTCTGGGCGGCGGGTTTCTTTTACGACACCTTTAATACGTTCAACCAAGGCGTTACCCGCATCAATATCAACACCGGCATCTTTATAGCTGAGAGAGGTTTTATCAGTCACTACGGCCCCCAAGGCAATTACATTTTTGAGAAAAATAACATCATTGACATTATTCTAACAGGCTAGGCAAACGTTTGCGATAGCTTTGTGTTGGAAATTTTTGGGTACGTATAATCGAAGAATGGTAGAACGTTATAGAAGTTGTATAGCAAAATAAGAAATGTATTTATTTAAATCAAATTTGCGGTTTTGCCAATTTCAACTTAACTGAGATGAGGTATAATTTTTAAAAAATGGCGTTAATCGTTGTTGTTTTGACCAAAATCAAGCGTTATCTAGTGGCAACCAAAGCTAAAAGAGGTATAATCCGGCGATTTTTTTGTCCGCCGCCGTCTTAAATAGTAGGAGAAACCCATGAAGATCGTTGAGGTAAAACACCCTCTCGTTAAACATAAACTCGGCCTGATGCGAGATCATGATATAAGCACAAAGCGCTTTCGTGAACTGGCCTCAGAGGTTGGTAGCCTACTGACTTATGAAGCAACTGCTGACCTTGAAACTGAAAAAGTGACTATCGATGGTTGGTGTGGTCCTGTAGAAATAGAACAAATTAAAGGTAAGAAAATCACTGTAGTACCAATTCTTCGTGCGGGTATTGGTATGATGAACGGTGTATTAGATAGCATTCCAAGTGCACGTATCAGTGTGGTAGGTGTTTATCGTGATGAAGAAACACTGCAGCCTGTCCCTTATTTCCAAAAACTCGCCTCTAACATTGAAGAACGTATGGCATTAGTGGTCGACCCAATGTTAGCGACGGGTGGCTCAATGATTGCTACCATTGATTTATTAAAAAATGCGGGTTGTACCTCGATTAAAATCTTAGTTCTTGTTGCAGCGCCTGAAGGTTTAAAAGCGTTGGAAGCTGCGCATCCAGATGTTGAATTATATACCGCTTCAATTGATGAGTATTTAAATGAAGAGGGATATATCGTTCCGGGTCTCGGTGATGCGGGCGACAAGATATTTGGTACTAAATAATGATAAGCCGACTGAGAAGTCGGCTTTTTTTTGATTAATTGTAGAGACTCACTGCTTATTCAGTGATTAGCCATTTCGCTAAAAGAGGATAAAGCCACATGACACGTCGCACCATCAGTGTTGAAGAAAGACCACCATTATTACAAACTATACCACTGAGCCTTCAACACCTATTTGCTATGTTTGGCGCAACCGTTATCGTACCGATTCTGTTTGGTGTAAACCCCGCTACAATTTTGCTGTTTAATGGGATCGGAACGCTGCTGTATCTGTTTATTTGTAAAGGGCAAATTCCTGCTTATTTAGGCTCAAGTTTTGCATTTATTTCCCCAGTGCTGATTTTATTACCATTAGGTTATGAGCTGGCACTTGGCGGCTTCATTATCTGTGGCGTGCTGTTCTGTATTGTTGCACTGATTGTTAAAGTTGCAGGAAGAGGGTGGATAAACGTCATGTTCCCCCCAGCAGCAATGGGGGCAATCGTAGCCGTAATTGGTTTAGAATTAGCTCAAACGGCTGCAGGTATGGCTGGGCTATTACCTAAAGATGGCGCAGTGGTTGATTCGAACACGTTAATTATTTCCCTGACCACGTTGTCAGTCACTATTCTCTGCGCGGTCGTTTTCCGTGGGTTTTTATCTATTATTCCAATTTTGATTGGCTTTTTAGCGGGTTATGCATTGTCCTATTTTATGGGTATTGTGGACTTTACCCCGGTTATTGAAGCGCCGTGGTTTGCTATTCCTACATTTTATACTCCACGCTTCGAATGGTTTGCTATTTTAACTATTTTGCCCGCTGCATTAGTGGTTATCGCTGAGCACGTAGGGCACTTGGTCGTCACTGCGAATATTGTTGAACGTGACTTAATGAAATCACCAGGTTTACATCGTTCAATGTTTGCTAATGGGTTTTCTACGGTGATTTCCGGTTTCTTTGGCTCGACACCAAATACGACTTATGGTGAAAACATTGGGGTCATGGCTATTACCAAGGTATACAGCACTTGGGTAATTGGCGGAGCCGCAATTATTGCTATTTTATTATCTTGTGTTGGTAAATTAGCGGCTGCTATCCAATTAGTACCAGTTCCTGTGATGGGCGGGGTTTCACTCTTATTGTACGGGGTAATTGGTGCATCAGGTATTCGAGTGTTGATTGATTCAAAAGTCGATTATAACAAGCCACAAAATTTGATTTTAACCTCAGTGATTTTAATTATTGGTGTGAGCGGAGCCGTTATCCATATTGGTCAAGCTGAACTCAAAGGTATGGCGCTAGCAACAATAGTTGGGATCTTTATGGCATTATTATTCCGTTTTATAACGTTTGTTAGGCCTGAAAAGCAGTTTGTGACATCTGAAGTCCAAGAGCTTGATAGCAATAAAAAATAAGCCACACAATTTTCCATATTGCCGTTCAATTGTTTGAACGGCATTTGGTCACCGTTCTTATTCATCTATCCGTGTTTTTTATGGTAAACTGCTAGATGAAAATTGATTTGTACAGCCAGAGGCGCTTCTGAACACACCATCACAGCTTTCATTACCACTATATCTGCCAGATGATGAAACCTTTGCGAGCTTTTATGCAGGGGAAAATGGGGCGTTGCTGTCTGCTATTCAGTCTGCTATTAATCAACCCCATGGCAGTTATATCTATTATTGGTCGCGTGAAGGCGGCGGGAAAAGCCATTTACTGCACGCAGCTTGTGCAGAGCTGTCTGAACAAGGCATTGCAGTCGGTTATGTTCCTTTGGATAAACGTGCGTATTTTGTTCCTGAAGTACTAGACGGTATGGAACATTTATCACTCGTTTGTATTGATAATATTCAGTGCATCGCGGGTGATGAAGAGTGGGAAATGGCGATTTTCAATTTGTATAACCGTATTTTGGAAATTGGTCGCACTTGTCTATTAATTACTGGGGACAGGCCTCCTCGGCAAATCGAACTGAAATTACCCGATTTAGCCTCTCGCCTTGATTGGGGGCAAATTTATAAACTGCACCCACTGAGTGACGAAGATAAGATTTGGGCACTGCAATTACGCGCTCGTATTCGTGGTTTTGAATTACCGGAAGATGTTTGTCGTTTCGTATTAAAACGTCTAGATAGAAAAATGGGAACGTTGTTTGATATCTTAAACAAACTTGACCACGCATCAATTGTCGCTCAGCGAAAATTAACGATTCCTTTCGTAAAAGATATTTTAAAACTCTAGTTGATTAAATGAGTTGGCAGCCATATAGCTGCCAAAATAGAGTTTATAAGATTTCACAAACCTGCTCAGGCGGACGACCTAAACGTGCTTTATCACCATTAACAACGATAGGGCGTTCAATCAATTTAGGATTTTCATGCATTGCTTTAATGAGTTGATCCTGAGTTAAGCTGTCATCGTTTAAATTCAATTCCTTATACAACTCTTCTTTGGTGCGCATTAATTGACGAGCATCTTTAAAGCCTAACATTTTAAGGAGTTTTTTGATTTCAGCGACCGTTGGGGGCGTTTTTAAATACTCGACCACCGTGGGGGAGATACCCTTATCAGTTAAAAGGGCTAAGGTTTCACGGCTTTTAGAACAGCGTGGGTTGTGGTAAATCTTCATCGAATCCGTCATTATTATAACTCCTTACGGTTTTGCATTTTTGTCACGTAATTGTAGTTTTCTAAGCGCATCAATGCGAGCGTCATAACGCTGCTGTTCGTAACTGCCTAAACGGCTTTGACGGCTAGCATCGCTGAGATAATTAATTGCAGTGTCATAGTTACCCCGTAACGCCATCCCTTCTGCGTAGGCAGCAAGTTCTTCGGTACGCTTACCTTGTTTTGCGGACGCTTCTGCCAGTAAATCCCAACCAATCGGGTCATCAGGGTAATCAAACGTATATTTATTCAGCAAGGTTGTTGCTTCTTTATATTGATGATTATTAATTAATGCGTTAGCTAGGTTGACAATAAATACGGTATTTTTCGGTGATTTTTTCAAAGCATTCTGTAAACGAGAGACTGCTCTAGAGACTTGATGTTGTTCAATGTCGACATCAGTCATGCTATCGATAAACCAAGGGTTATCGGGTTGTTTCGCTAATAGCTCTGTCAGGATTTTTCCTGCTTCTGCGTACTTTTTGTCTTGAGAAAGCAGTAGCGCTTTACCGTATTGCGCTGCAATTTGTTCTTGTGCAGAACCTTTACCATAGTTTTCAATGATTTGGTCTAAAGCATGTTTTTGCTCGGTACTATACATAGCTAAAATACGAACTCGGGCTAACATAAAGTCCAGTGATGATGGCACACTCACTTTAGGGTATTGGTTCGATCGGTTTCTGGCATCAGCTAAACGGCTATCCGGCAAGGGGTGCGTTAATAGAATTTCAGGGGGCTTTGACATATAGCGAGTTTGGTCTGACATTGTTTGCATAAAATCAGCCATCGCATGCGGGTCAAAGCCAGAGCGCCTTAATGTCTGTAAACCAATACGGTCAGCCTCTTGTTCATTGGCTTGGGTAAAGCTGATCATACCTTGCTGAACCCCTGCCATTGTGCCTGTTAAAGCGGCAAAACCGGCTTGAGGATTCGCCATCACTAACAGCAAAGAACCAATCGTCCCTGCAATCGCGAGAGGAGTGGTGCTTTTTTGGTCTTCCATCATTCGCGCAAGGTGCCTTTGCGTAACGTGGGATATTTCGTGCGCCATGACGGATGCTAGTTGACTTTCATTCTGGCTGTATCGGAACAATGCGGAGTGTAGCACTACATTACCCCCAAAATAGGCGTATGCGTTAATATTGGGGTTGTTGACTAAATAGAACTTAAACGGTGTTTTAACTGAGTCGGCATTTTTCACTAACCGCATGCCAAGTTTGTTAACATATTGGGTTAACAATGGGTCATAAATAAGAGGGGTGCTGGCACGTATTTGGCGTGTAATAGCATCTCCCATAATAATTTCTTGGTTGATGCTAAGTGTGCCTCCTGCTGTGGTTCCTATATCGGGTAAGGTATCTTCAATTGCACTATAAGCAGGTAAAACTGCACCGTTCATTAGCGCAGCGATCATGAAAGCCAATAATGGATATTTTAAATTTTTCTTCATGAAACGTGAGTATCCCATACAACATTTTAATTTAGGGTAAGTACCGACTTTATTTCGGGTGTGCTTTAAGTAAGGCACTTAAAAATACGAAAAGTTTAAAACACATGATAGCAAAAGCTATCGTAAAATCTGTTCTTCGGTATAATTTTCGTTACTTTAGGAACTGTCCTTTGTGTTATTCCCTAGGAGCAATAAATGCTGGAATTGTTTTTACAGTGGTATCGTCGGCGTTTTGCTGACCCACAAGCCATAGCCCTTTTTACATTACTCGTATCAGGGTTTGTGATCATCTTCTTTTTCAGCAGTATACTGGCTCCATTGCTGGCGGCAATTGCTTTAGCTTATTTGCTTGAATGGCCAACCAATTTATTGCAACGCATAGGGTTATCCCGTTCAGTTGCTGTCGGTATTATTTTGACCTTATTCGCCGGAATAAGTGCAATGGTTATTTTAATTATTGCACCAACCGCATGGCAGCAAGGGATTAATTTGATGGCCGATCTGCCAAATATGGTTAACCGTTTCAATGAATTTGCACAAAAACTGCCAGAGCAATATCCAGCACTAGTGGATGTAGGCATTATCGATATGATGGCAGATAACCTGCGTAGCCGTATGTCGGGTATTGCAGACTCTGTGGTTAAAGCGTCAGTTGCTTCATTAATAGGTATTTTTACTTTAGCAGTTTACTTAGTTCTAGTGCCGTTGATGACATTCTTTCTTTTAAAAGATAAAGAGCGTATTAGCAAAAGCTTCCTCAAGCTGTTACCGAAAAATCGTTTGTTAGTGGGTAAAGTTTGGGTCGAAATGAATGAACAAATCACCAATTATTTGCGAGGAAAAGTTACTGAAATGGTGATTGTTGGGGTGGCAACATATTTATGTTTTGCTTACTTTGACTTGCGCTATTCCGTATTGCTGTCGGTTCTTGTCGGGGTAGCGGTATTAATCCCTTACATTGGTGCGGTCGCAGCCACGATCCCCGTGGTTATTGTTGCGCTCTTTCAGTACGGTATTGGTAGTGAATTTTGGTACTTAATGTTGTTTTATTTAGTTATTCAAGGTTTGGATAGCAACGTTGTGGTGCCTTTATTGTTTTCTGAAGCCGTGAATTTACATCCACTAGTGATTATTTTATCTGTTGTGGTGTTTGGTGGGTTATGGGGCTTTTGGGGCGTGTTTTTTGCAATACCTTTAGCAACACTGATTAAAGCGGTTATTCATGTCTGGCCGGAAGAGCCAACGGAGTCAACGAACTAGGTTAGTAATAGTGCTGTATGAGGGCATACAGCACTAAGAAGTAACGATTAAGCGTGTGTATTGATGTAATCAAGCACGATTTCGTGGTGGTTACTGGTTTTAAAATTATCAAAGACGTACTCTATTTTCCCAGTAGGGTCAATAAGGAAGCTAATGCGATGAATCCCATCATAGGTTTTCCCCATGAATTGTTTTTCACCCCAAACCCCAAATTGCTCACATACTTGGTGGTCTTCATCTGATAACAAAGTGAAGTTCAACATCTCTTTTTCAGCGAAACGAGATAGTTTCTCTGGTTTGTCTGTGCTAATACCTAATACTTCGACACCTTTCGCTTTAAGTGTATCCATTTCATCACGTAGACCACACGCTTGAACAGTACAGCCAGGAGTCATCGCTTTAGGATAAAAGTAAACTAATACGCGCTGACCCTGATAATCAGAAAGATTGATGAGCTCACCATCTTGGTCAGGAAGGCTAAAGTGAGGCGCCTTATCACCGGCTTTCAATGGGTTCATTACATATATCTCCGTTAACTTTGCATGTTGGGGTTGTTAACAATACTTATGTTGCCTTTAGCATTTAGCATTGTACATAGTTGTTGAAATTTATTTTTTATAATTATGCCATTATCGTCCAACGGATCGTGTGCAGTAATCTGAATTTCCAGTTGAGCGGGCATATCATTATTGGCTGGTTGTGTTTTAGAAACAAGCTCTGCGATATTACACTGCGAAGTTGTGAATAAATTTGTGAATTGCTCGACAATACGAGGTGCATCGTCGACAACAACATTCACTGTTACTGTCGATGGGTAATAGGTTGTTTGCACACTCTGAGTTCTTTTCATTACGATAAGCAAGTCGAGCTCGGCGCCTTTAGGTGGTAATGTCGCTTCTAAAAGGGTGATAGCATTCCAACTGCCGGAGAGCATCATAATGAAGGTGAATTCCTTGCCAAACATCGCTAAGCGACTATCTTCAATATTACAATCACACTCGCTGACGAGACGTGTAATGGTATTCACAATGCCCGGACGATCTGTTCCCAGCGCAGTAATGACAAGAAATTGCTGTTCAGTCTTAGGCAAAGTCTATTCCTTAGTATTTTAATTATGTCAGTTAAACATTTAATTAGAATATAGCAGTAAAATTCTAGCGCTAACAACTGACTGACTATGAGGGTAAGGAAACCATAAAAAAGGTAATCTGCCAAGGGGGTAAATAGACTCTTGCGAGAAATATCAGTGAATTATTACTTCTATTTAAGTTAATGTCCTCGGCATTAACAAAATTCATTAAATTCTTGCTATTGGGTGGTTTTCTTCTTTGAAATGAAAAAGTAACATGGTAGTTCAATTATTAAGGGGGTATCGCTATGGCTAATGGAAACGCAAATTATAAAGATTTTTTAACGGGAAGCATTGTTGCAGTTATTACACCAATGGATTCGGCAGGGCGTTTAGATAAAGCGAGCTTGAAGAAGTTGGTGGATTATCATGTTGAAAGTGGAACAACTGCGATTGTTTCTGTTGGTACAACTGGCGAATCAGCAACCTTAACGCACAAAGAACATGTGGATGTCGTGAAAGCGACACTTGAATTAGCGGATGGCCGTATTCCTATTATTGCAGGAGCCGGTGCAAATGCTACCGCTGAAGCTATTTCGCTGACAAATGAGTTTGAAAACAGTGGTGTAGTTGCTTGCCTGACGGTAACACCTTATTATAATAGACCTTCTCAGGAAGGGTTATATCAACACTTTAAAGCAATTTCAGAAAACACGAGCTTGCCACAGATTCTTTATAATGTACCATCACGGACTGGCTGTGATATGTTGCCTGAAACTGTGGGGCGTTTAGCAAAACTGGCGAATATTGTTGCAATTAAAGAGGCAACAGGGAACTTAGCTAGGGTTCATCAAATCAAAGAACTGGTTGATGATGATTTTGTACTGTTAACAGGTGATGACGCAACGGCGCTTGATTTCATGCAACTAGGTGGTAAAGGCGTTATTTCGGTCACATCTAACGTTGCGGCCGCACAGATGGTAAAAATGTGTGACTTAGCGCTTGCAGGCAAATATACTGAGGCGCGTGAATTAAATAAAAAACTGATGGGGCTTCATCTTCAGTTATTTGTTGAACCAAATCCAATTCCAGCGAAGTGGGGCTGTCATCGCTTAGGTCTGATTGCAGATGGGACATTACGGTTGCCAATGACACCGTTAACCACCTCGGGCCAGCAAAAAGTTGAGGAAGCCTTGAAACTCGCTGGATTACTGTAAAATTTAGGGAATTTTAATGGCAACATTATTGCAAAAATCGAAGGTTATGAAGGTTGCTGGCCTGTCACTTGTTGTGTTACTGGCAGCCTGCTCCAGCGATCAGCGCTATAAACGTCAGGTCAGTGGTGATGAGGAATATCTCAATGCTGCGCCATTGAAAGTGTTGAATGTGCCACAGGGGCTTACATTACCAGAACAAAATGGTGAGTATGATATCCCTAAAGCCACATCAACAGGGGCAATAGGAAAAGCGTTAGACATTCGTCCACCAGTACTGACAATTTCGCAATTAGCGGGTTCTCGTACAGAGGATAGCGCTCAAGCAAGTCGTTTGTTGCTAGAAAATACACCTGAAAATAGTGCACTTTGGTCACAAGTTACGATGATCTTAGAGCAAAGAGGGATTCCAGTTTCATCTAAAGACGATGGCTCTCGCTCAATTGAAACCGATTGGGTGAAATGGGATCGCGCAGATGAAAACGTACCGATTGAGAGTCGCCATAAAGTTACAGTGCAGCCAGAAAACGGTATGATGGCATTAACGGTAACTAGCTTAGGTTTACGTCAAGGGGGAGAGACAATTACCGATGTTGTCGAAACTCAACGTTATAACAAGCTGTTATTGAATGAATTAACCGATAACTTATATACGTTACGTGATACTTCAAACAAAAATAGTATCCAAAATGCCTACGGTATCATTGATGTTCAAACCGGTAGTGATGATACTGGCTTACCTTTAGTTGTGGTTCGTGCGCCATTTGATGCAGTATGGGAACGTTTACCTCACACCTTAGAAAGTGTTGGTATGAAAGTGGGTGACCGTACGCGCTCAAGTGGTTCTGTGATGGTAACTTACAAAGGTTTAAGCAGCTCAGAATGGCAGGCTTTGGGTATTGATGACCCAACTGTGCCAGAAGCAGATTATAAAGTGCAGGTTGGTGACTTAAATAACCGTAGTACACTGCAATTTATCACCACCAAAGGTGTACCTTTAACACAAAAACAAAATGATGAAATGGTTGCAGCGCTGAAAGCAGCATTTAGTAAAGCACCTGCCAAAAAGTAATAATTCAACATTTTGAGATGACTAATTAAACCGTAGCTTAAATACAAGCTGCGGTTTTTTTATTTAAATTGGATGGGTTTGTATTGGGGTAAAGATATTAAGCTTCATACGCATAGGCTGGTGGTTATCAGCTCTGTATTTTGTTTATTTCATGCTACTCGTAATCTATATACTTAGTTAGTTATTAAATAGCATTTCATCAATTTGAATTTTCCTTCTCTGGTAGGCTAATTTTATCTTTCATGTTTTCACCTAAAACAAATGGACAAAAAATCAGTGTTTATGGTTAAGTAATCGTTTGCGTCTGCTCGGGAATTTTATTATCATGATTAACAGTGAATTATAAAATATTGAATATCAGCTAGTTAGCGTTTCACATGGTGAATTTCAGTAACTGACTGAAACAGAGCAGAAAATTAACAATGAATAGGCCATTTAATTGGTTTTTGTTCTTCTGTTACTTATCTGAATCTGCTGTGCAGGTTGATTTTTGTTTAGTTTAATCACATCCCTGGAGTGTGTAAGATGCAAAAGAAAGCTGAGTTGTATCGTGGTAAGGCAAAAACAGTCTATACCACAGAGGATCCTGATCTACTGGTTCTGGAGTTCCGTAATGATACATCAGCACTCGATGGTGAGCGTATCGAGCAGTTTGACCGTAAAGGTATGGTAAATAACAAATTTAACCATTTCATTATGAGCAAATTAGAAGCAGCCGGTATTCCAACACAAATGGAAGCATTATTGTCTGACACAGAAGCCCTGGTGAAAAAGTTAGATATGGTGCCTGTTGAGTGTGTGATCCGTAACCGTGCCGCAGGTTCACTAGTAAAACGCTTAGGTGTTGAAGAAGGCATGGTGTTAAATCCGCCACTATTTGACTTATTTTTAAAGGACGATGCCAAACACGACCCAATGGTGAATGAATCGTACTGTGAAACCTTTGGTTGGGTGAGCAAAGAAAACTTGGCAAAAATGCGTGAGCTAAGCTACAAAGCCAATGAAGTACTCAGTAAAATTTTTGCGGATGCAGGGTTAATCTTAGTCGATTTTAAACTGGAGTTTGGCTTGTATAAAGGCCAAGTGGTATTAGGCGATGAGTTTTCGCCAGACGGTAGCCGTTTATGGGATAAAGAAACGCTCAATAAAATGGATAAAGACCGTTTTCGTCAGAGCCTTGGTGGCTTAATCGAAGCTTACGAAGAAGTCGCACGCCGTATTGGCGTACAGCTAGATTAATCAATTTCCTATAATTTGAATGAGATTTTAGCCTGCATTGCAGGCTATTTTTTAGTCGCTAATCGAGGGTGATTGTTGGCTAATAAAATGTGTAATCCATGATGAGAGAGCGGTATCAGTAGTCTTTATTTGTAGTTGTTGACTAAGTGACGTCAACGTAGGCGCGGGCAATGGGCTTTCGACTTGTAACTCTGGATGGCTTAATATTTCCGTTGGCTGACCGTCAGCGATGAGTTGGCCATTTGATAAATGCAATACGCGTTGAAAATGGCGGGCAACAAAATCAAGGTCGTGGCTAATAGAAACGACGGTTACCCCTTTTTCGCGTTGCAAGGTTAGCCAATGTTCAAATTTACGCAGCCAAAAAGCGTCGAAGTCACGGCTTGGTTCATCAAGCAGCAATAACTTAGGTGAAACGGCCTCTAAACAGGCAACAGCAACCATCCTGCGTTGGCCTGCATGTAAATCTAAAGGGTGTTTATCTGCTACATCGACTAAGTGACAAATTTCAAGTGCTTGCTGTACTCGCGCGTGAATATCACGTTTATGATATCTTTGGCGTTTTAAACCAAAAGCAATCTCATCACGCACACAACTATGAAAAATTTGTTTCTCAGCTTCTTGGAATAAAATACCGATATGGTTGGCTCTTTGTGGTGAGGAAAGAAGGTTAAGCGGCTGGCTATCAAGCTGAATATCACCTTGTGTAGGGCGCAATAACCCTGCGAGCAGGCGTAATAATGTTGATTTACCTGCGCCATTATCCCCAACTAAAGCGACCCATTCACCAGGGTGAATAGATAGCGATAAAGATTGTATATTATCAATAGTAGAGCTTGGCCAACGATAGCTCAGGTTTTTAAGCTGTAACATGCCGCTCCTTAAACATCTGTAGCAATTGCGCTTCATTGTGGGGAATTGTGTCTCGCCAATGCCCTAATTTGACCAGTTCACCTATAGCACGCCAAGCCTCTGGCATATTGATTGTTTCAATAGCATCAAGAAAAACATCATCCAAACAGCCTATAGCAACCACTTTCCCAGATTCTAAAAAGGCTTTGCCAGTACTCAACAAAAGGAATGAATCACAGAAACTGATGGCAGGTAATAAATTGCGTTCAAAAAAAATAATGCTGCAGTTTGTGTGTTCTGTATAGTGTTGCAATTGCACTAAAATACGTTGTGTTGCACTGGGTGTTAGCCGACTAAAGGCTTCATCGAGCAAGAGAAGTTTAGGTTGCATCGCTAATGCACTTGCTAACACGACGCGTTGTGCTTCGCCACCCGATAATGTCGCAGGATGGCGCGTACGTAGAGCTTCACAAAACGTGAGCGCAATCGCGTGTTCAACTCGTTGACTAATTTCACTGGGTGATAAGCCAAGGTTTTCAGGTCCAAACGCAATTTCCTGTTCAACGGTAAACGCGCAACCTGAGAGTTGTAATTGAGGGGATTGCTGAACAAGCTGGCGCGATATAGATACCTGAACCACAGAGCTGTCAGCCAAGGGGGCTTGTAATACCTCAGCGGTTCCTTCTATTTTCCCTTGAATAAGGTCACTATGCCAACCTGCAAGTATTTGCGCTAGTGTGCTTTTCCCGCTGCCATTACCGCCAAATACACATAGCCATTGGCCTGCATTAAGCTGAAGATCTATCGGTCCTAATAAGGACAGCTCCGCGCTTTGTGGAATGAAGCGCATTTGTTGTAGATTCACCACCATAGAGAGAGACCACCTTCAATAAAAATTAACAAAACTAGCCCATACCTAAGTAGGGCTTGGAATGAACTATCCGTAGGTGGGTTCAATGTCGTGCGTTTAGCGCAATAGCGAAAACCACGCATATCTAATGCGGCTCCACGAATACTCAGATCACTAAGAGTATTACTGGCAAGTGGAAATAATAGGGCCGGTAATGATGTAACACGTTGCCAAAAGCGCCCGTCAAGAGGGACGCCTCTTGCCAATTGTGCCTCACGGATGGTGTTTAATTGCTGACGAAATTGTTCTGCAAGCAATAACGGACCCGCGAGTAGATATGCAAAACTAGCAGGTAAACGGCTAGCAAACAACGCACGAATAAAGCGTTCAGTCGGTACATATTGCAACCAAAGCTGAGAAGCGCTAATAATTGTTAATAACTTAAACCACAATGCTAGTGCAAATTCAGGACGGCTATTTTTTAAGGCATCCCCGGTTAATTGTTGAGCTAGCCAACCCCCGTGAATTAACCAAAGCCCTGCCGCCATGGGGAGCATAATCCATGCAACAATGCGCCAACGATGACGTGCAGGTCGCCAAAACAATAAAGCAGCGAAAATACTGCAACCTAGCACAATTAATAGCCAGTTCAGAGGTAAGAAAAGCGAACTTACACTGAGCCAAAACCAAATTGTCAGCGAGGTGAATGGATGCATTTAACTGACCTTCGCCATATTTGGATAATTACGTTGGACACGTTCTGGTAATTGTCGAACGAGTAGCCAAGCAATAATGGCAGATGCAACTTTGTCCGCAATATTCGCGCCTAATACCGTAATTGCCACTGATTCTAATAAGTTATCGCCAACAGCATGGAAATACGCGACAAAAAAGTCTGCTCCGCTACCGGTTGTTCCTGCAAATAAGTATGTACGAATAGGAACAGCAACTATCATTAATGCAAAAGTAATCACTACACCGGATAAAACCACTCTTGGTAAGGTGCGAAAACCACCTGCGCGAGCTAATAACCCAGCGCTGAGTCCAATCATCATCGCAACAGGTGCAAATGCAGCGGCAATTGGCCCACTGAGTAAACCCCATAATAAATTAGTTAATAAACCACTTAATAACGCAACCCAAGGGCCTGCTAATAACGCACAAATTAACGTTCCTATAGAATCCAGAAAAATAGGCAGTTTTAGCATTGAACTTAATTGGCCAATAACCATATTAATGGCAATAGAAAAAACAATTAAAGTCAGTGTACGACTAGAAATAATCGACGTTTTACCCATGGCAAAGTCATTCCTTACAGTAATGGAATAATAAAATTAGCGAGAAGTGATGATAAGTTCTTCATAACCTGATAACGGGCAAGGCTCACGAATGAAATTTACCTTTTCCAGTTCCCCAATAATCAGCTCTAGTGTTGTTCTGACCGTACAACCTGGCATCATATGACCACCGAGGACTTGCCCTTGCTCATCAGAGACAGCTAAATGCAGGTGTTCGCCTTTAGCATCTAAAGTGCCAATTAATGAAATAATTTCAAATTTACCTGTTGTGTGAAAGGTCTCTTCTTGGCCTGCAAAACGTAGTGCAACGTCAGTTAAGCTGCCGACACTGCTAGCAATGAACGCAGCTTGTAGGCCATGTTGCTCAATTTTATGTCTTAATGTTAAAAGTGCGTCTTCGCCAGGGATTAAACGAATAGCAATAAAACGCGCGTTTGAATAGGGCGATAAAGATTGGTTCATATTCTTAATCCTAATAATTGTGCTTATGCAGAGCGTCGCACAACCATTTAAATCATTAAAATTATAAATAATGCTAAGTTATGATTTTTCTGTATTAATTATCTGTGATTATTATACGCAATTGAAATGGATTGTCTGGTTGTAAAGATATTTAGACCTATCTTCAGCAAAAGGCACTATAAGTTGGTTTTTATCATGATAAATATAAGAAAAACGCAGAAATAAAAAAATAAACAGTGATGAATATTCCGAATATTTAGCTTAAGTTTTGCTGGTGGTGGGGATTATCTGTATTGCCATGCTAATTTTTGTACAATTAAGCTTGTTACCGTGAAATATGCTGAGAATACATCTTTTAAAAAGTATTAAATAGATAATAAAGAACAGCTAAAATGTCGCATTTTAGTTAATTAATTGTGTGGAGATAGTGAGATTTTTTATTAATTAAAAATATCGTCGCCGTAAAAATAAAAAGAGTTGGCGTTAATATTTGCTTCTTTGATGATGAGCCAATAACATGTTTTTAAATCAGCCTAGTTGCTGCTAATAAATTATAATTGTGCGTTTTACAGGGACAAATCTATGAGTCATGTTGATCCAACATTAATCATTTTACTGGTCTTAGCCGGGTTAGGTATCATTAGTCATAATATGACAGTCACCCTTGCGATGCTATTTTTATTGGTGGTCAGAATAACACCATTAAATAATTATTTTCCATGGATTGAAAAATATGGCTTAACCATTGGGATACTTATCTTAACAATCGGTGTTATGGCGCCAATTGCGAGTGGTAAAATAACGGCTAATGAGGTATTAAGCTCATTTTTGAATTGGAAGTCGATTCTGGCAATTGTTATTGGGATCGCGGTTTCTTGGTTAGGTAGCCGAGGCGTCACATTAATGTCCCATCAACCGTCTACGGTAGCAGGCTTACTGGTTGGAACCGTCATTGGTGTTGCTTTATTCCGTGGTGTACCAGTGGGGCCCTTAATTGCTGCTGGGATTTTGTCACTATTAATTGGTAAATCATAGTATTACGATGGTGAAATTACTTCCTGTCATTATAGAACAACTGCATATAGTTGGTATGCGTCGTCTTATGGTTCTTTCTGGCGACTATGCATGGGTAGAACAACAACTCAAACAACTTCAAGTTGCTATTGATGGCGATTGGTTAACGATTTCATCAAACTTACCGCAAGGGGTTTCCCCTGAAAATGCACATCTATTATTGGGTCGTGAATTTTTACATGGCATTTTTGATGTACGTAAAGGGTTTCATAGTGAAGCACTAGCCATGCTTGCTGGCACATTAAAAGCAGGGAGCTTGTTAGTTTTATGTACGGCGCCTCAAAAAGAGTGGGCGACAAATACCGATCTAGACAGCTTGCGCTGGAATGAACAATTGGGGCTTATTTCGACACCGAATTTTGTACATCACTTGCAGCGAACTTTCCACACATCTCCCGATATTTTATTTTATAAACAAGGGAATGAGCCTGATTTTTCATTACTAAAAAACAAACCATTATGGCAAGCACCGACAGGCCAGCCAACAGAACAGCAGCAGCAAATAATTAGCCGATTATTAAGAGCGGAACATGGAATTTGGGGTTTGATAGCGCCGAGGGGGCGCGGTAAATCGGCAATAGCAGGGATGTTAATACAGCATTTTGCAGGAGAGTGTTGGTGTTGTGCTCCTGCAAAAGTGGCGACGGAAGTCTTAAGCCGGCATGCAGGTAAAAAGATTAATTTTTGGTCCCCAGATAGCTTACTCGCATACTGCCGTAGCAATGAAAATATAACCGCAGATTGGCTGATCATCGATGAAGCTTCTGCAATCCCTAATTATATTTTACGAGAACTAGTGGGGTATTTCCCTCGAGTTTTATTAACCACGACAGTCGATGGCTATGAAGGAACAGGGCGTGGATTTACGCTAAAATTCTGTGCAAGTTTAGCCCATTTCACTTTACTGCAACTTGATAACCCAATGCGCTATGCGGCTAATGACCCCTTAGAATTATGGGTCAATGAGGCTTTATTGCTGCAAGAACCCGCCACTCAAACGGTTTTTGCTGGAAATATTGAATATAAAGCGTTAACCCAGGCATCTTTAGCGGAAAATAATGAGCAATTAAAAGCGTTTTATGGCTTATTGATGAGTGCACATTATCGAACGTCACCATTAGATTTACGACGACTATTGGATGCCCAACAGCAACATTTTATGGTGGCAAAAACTGAGTCTCATAATTGTGCTTATTTAGGTGCATTATGGATGGTAGATGAAGGACAGTTGACCGAATCATTGAGCTGGCAAATATGGGCTGGGCTTCGTCGACCAAGAGGAAATTTAGTTGTCCAATCTTTAGCAGCTCATAGTTATTTCCCTATTGCGGCACAATGGCTATCTCGCCGAGTGATGCGTATTGCCGTTGATGCGAACCACCGTAGGCGCCAAATTGGTTTAACGCTTTTAGAAAAACAGAAAGCAATTGCTACAGAGCAAGGGTTAGATTTTTTGTCTGTTAGTTTTGGATTAACACCAGACTTAGTCGCATTTTGGCAAAAAGCGGGCTTTCGGTTAATACGAATAGGTTCGCACAAAGAAGCGAGTAGTGGCTGTTTCACGGCAATGGCGATATTACCGCTATCAGATCGAGCAAGGCGACTTTGCCAGCAAGGGGAAATACAATTAAAACGCGATATTTATTGGCGAAATGATCTGTCTGAGTTTGCTTTAGAAACCAGTGAGCAGCAGCAATTAACCCCTGATGATTGGATAGAACTGATCGGTTTTAGTGAGTTTAAACGGCCTATTTCTGCGAGCCAAAGTGCGATTATGCGTTTATTAAGGGAAGAAACAGCCGGGCTTGCGCTGCTCAGACGGCACTTGCTGTCAGGCGAGCCTATCGCACAGATTTGTACGGATATTGGTATGACAGGGAAAAAGCAATGGTTACAACGAGTAAGAGAAGAGGTTGGTATGCAGGTAAAACAATACCAACCAGCGCTTTTAGCTGAAATAAAGCAAAAGGTTATTTCTTCTTGTCTTTAGGCCAATCGTCTTCATCATCCCAAAGGTGGTTATTATCTTGATGTGGGGGAATTTCTGGCTTGTCATCTAAAAACTTTTTGGGGTCCAATTTCATCATTTCTTTGACTGAATTCCAGATAATACCTACCAATAAGAGTAAAATTATCCACCAGTAGTCGGCTAACCATTGCATACATTACCTCTATGAAATTGGGTAAAAGCTAAATGTTGATTTTAAATTATTTAAAATTTATACCATTAGAGTACCATTTACACTTTATATGAAACTGTGTGTTTTTTCAGAGATAGCTACAGAAAATATACCTACAGAGCTTATTGTTTATTTAAATACCATGGCAAATGCACCAACAATGCCAAGCAAAATATCAGAGCCTGTAAGTGCGTAGATATTTTTAACCTCTTCACCGCGAATATTAGCAAAGCGTTCAAGCGCTTTTTCTGTTGAAACGGCTTCAATCTCTTCAAATTGCTTTTCATATCCGGCAGCAATTAGCTTTTGGGTCTCTTGCTCATTTGGTGTAACGATAGCAATTACCTTTCCGGCCTTCATAAAAAAAGAGTAATGATTCATGGGGCTTCCTAATAGTCTTAAGTTTAGGCTCCTGTCATTTTCTAAGGCTTTGCAAGTCAATGACTGGGGCTATTAGCGCTCTTTTCGTCGTAGAACAAGAGAATAATAATCGCATCAACAGGCAAAAGCGACTTTTCATTAAGCTTGTTTACCATTAGAGTATACCATTGATATTATTATGAGTTACCACAGATTTTATGCGGTTTTTACCATTTAATTTATTTATTCGGGAGGAGGGGTAATTTTGAAAAAATTGTTCCTCATTGTTATTGGATGGTTAGCCGTTGCGTTGGCTTTTGCTGGCGTCGTTCTTCCTGTTTTGCCTACCACACCTTTCTTATTATTGGCGGCATGGTGCTTTTCTCGTTCATCTCCACGTTTTCATCATTGGTTATTATATCGCTCTTGGTTTGGGGGGTATATTCGTCACTGGCAAAAGCATAAAGGGTTACCGAAAGGGGCAAAACCAAAAGCAATTATATTGATAGTTCTCACTTTTTCACTATCAATCTGGGTTGTTAGTTATTTATGGTTAAAAATTGGTTTATTGGCTCTGTTGTGTTGGCTGCTTATTTTTATGTATCGGCTTCCAGTTGTTGATGAACAAATTTCCAAACAAAATAAAGAAGCCCCATAAATGATGTCGCATCATCTATGGGGCATTGGCGCTATAGAAATTGCTTTGTTAGCTTAGAAATTATTCAGGAGCTCTAATATAGCGTTCGAATACATAATCTAAGTTAGTGCTTAACCAATTTTTCCCACGAATATCTTCTTGGTCAAGAACTTGCGTAATGACTTCTGGCGTTAACAGCTGTTCAGCTTCATGGGATAACGGCCAGTAACTAATATGCCAAGGTTCATAGGCAACCCCTGCATTTTTTGCCGTGAAGGGACGGTAAAAATCAAATGTCGCCATGTTATCCGTGAGCCAGTGGTTTAATTCAGCAAAATAGCCGCCAGTTTCATATTCCCAAGGCTCTAATTGTAAAGTTTGCCCTGCTGGGATCCGTAATGGGTCATAAACATCTATTTCGGTTCCCCAATGATGACGGCTTGCTCCGGGTAATGCAGACCAATGTAAAATAGCTTCACACAGCTCACCTTCTGAAAGCGTTGTAATATCTAAAGGTTGGCTTTGTGCATCAAGAACAGGGCGGAGACCGGTGAATTTTTCATTCCAAATTAACTGTTGACGTGAAAAATCACGAAATGCACTTGCTGATTGTAACTTGAAGCCCGCTTTTACTGCAGCTTGTTGCATGGCTAAAAATGCCTTAGTGGCATTAAATTGTAGACGATGAGTGCCGCCAAGTGTCACTAAATGGTCCGTGGAACGGCCTGTTAACATTGCGATGGTGATCATAATAACAATAGCTCCATGACTCGCTCATAAATTAAGGCCAGTTGTTGCAAGTCTTTGACACTAACGCATTCATCAACTTTATGTATAGTGGCATTCAATGGGCCAAGCTCAATTACTTGAGTGCCCATTTGAGCGATAAAACGACCATCAGATGTACCACCACTGGTAGATAGCTCTGCGTTAAGACCCGTTAGTTCATGGATTGCCTGCAAGGTTGCAGTGACAAATTCTTGTTTTTCAGTCAAAAATGGCTGACCAGATAATGACCATTCTATTTTATATACGAGGCCATGGCGGTCTAACATGCTTGTGACCCTGTCACGTATTTGTGTGTCGGTTAATTCTGTGCTGAAGCGAAAATTAAATTGAACAAATAACTCACCGGGGATTACATTACTTGCCCCAGTGCCCGCATGAATATTGGCAATTTGCATGGTGGTAGCAGGGAAGAATTCGTTGCCGTTATCCCAGATAGTTGAAGTGAGCTCTTGCAAAAAAGCGGTTGCTCGGTGCACCGGGTTGTCTGCTAGATGTGGATAAGCTACATGCCCCTGTGTTCCTAAAATAGTCAAATTTGCTGTAATAGAGCCTCTACGTCCATTTTTTATGATGTCACCTAAATGAGATTGGCTTGATGGTTCACCGACTAAACAATAATCAACACGCTCATTACGAGCCATTAATGTTTCAACAACTTTAACCGTGCCATCTAATGCATCAGCTTCTTCATCTGATGTGATTAAAAAGGCCAAGCGCCCTTGATGGTGAGGGTGTTTTTCGACAAAGCGCTCTGCTGCGACAACCATTGCTGCGACAGAACCTTTCATATCAGCTGCACCACGGCCATACAGATGTTGATTAATAATTGTTGGGTTAAACGGAGGAGTCTGCCAATTTTCGCTATTGCCTGCTGGTACAACATCGGTATGACCTGCAAATGCGAGGGTTGGTCCTTGAGTGCCTCGATGAGCCCAAAAATTTAATGTGCTACCAAAATGCATTGGTTCAATGGTAAAACCAAGTTGGTTTAAGCGCTCGGTAAGGATCGCTTGGCAGCCTTGGTCATCGGGGCTGATAGAAGGGCGTGCAATTAGTTCTTTGGCAAGCTGAATAACGGGACAATCCATTAAATCCACCTGATTATCGAATGAAGTTTTGGTAGTCATTAGCGTTAAACCCAACTAAGTATCGGTTATCTGGAGAAACAAGTACGGGTCTTTTGATCATGGCAGGCTCTGCAATTAGCACTTTTTTAGCACTATCTGCGTCAATAACTGCATTTTTTTCATCATCAGTCAATTTTCGCCAAGTTGTTCCTCGTTTATTGACTAACAATTCCCAATCAATATGTTCCATAAAGATAGAAAGCAGTTCATCGCTAATACCATCAACACGATAATCATGAAATTGATAGTTAACTCCATTGTCTTCTAAGTAACGGCGTGCTTTTTTAATGGTGTCACAGTTTTTAATTCCGTACATAATATAAGGAGAGTTAGGTGTATTGGGCATATGATTTTCCTCAAAAAACTAGCGATAATCCTTACATAATGCGGCAAAACTCACTTGGGATCTAGCCCAAATGTGAGAAATCTATAATAACCTTATAATTACATTAAATGTAATTTAGCCCCGATAATTAATATATTAAAAATAGATTATCTTGAACGCATATAAATTAAGCTAGCCTCAAGGCGAGATCGAACGCGTAATTTTTTAAGAATATTTCGAATGTGAACTTTAACGGTTTCCTCTGAAATAAAAAGTAAGTTAGATATTTCACGATTTTTTAAACCCACAGCCATTTCATGCAAAATTTCAGACTCTCGTTTTGTCAATGCGGATAGTGGGTCACTATAATGATGACGTGAAATAAGATGTTGATAAATTTTTTCACTAAAAACCAATTGCCCTTTAGAGGCTTTCTTCATACTGTAGAATAGCATATCAAGTTCACTGTTTTTTAATAAATAACCTTGTGCTCCTGCGTCAATAGCACCATATATATCTGTTTTAATTGTCGATGCAGATAACACTAATAAGTAGCTATCATTGCAGTGTTTACGAAGTAATCGTATAGTTTCAAATGTTTTAATACCTTGAATATTGGTATCTATAATAATTAAATTAGGTTTTAACTGCTTTGCCATGCTTAAAGCTTCATAACAACAAGCGCACTCTGCTGTGATAATAAAGTGTGTGTCGGTATTTATGAGCTGCCGCAATCCCAAGCGTATAATAGGGTGATCGTCAATAATCATTACTGTATATTTAGACATAGAGGGTTCCTTTTTTATGTCTCAAATGCCAACGTCTACTCAGGTATTTCCTATAAAATAGACAATTTAATTTCGGTACGTTTATTATATTTAATTGGAGTTTTAATAATTATATAATCAGCAGTATGGAGAAGTGAGATTGATATTAATCGTTTGCTTAATATTTTATAGTTCCATACTAATAATATTGTGCTTGTTGATAATACATTAAAATAGAAAAAATAATATCGACTAGTAAAATTAAAGTTAAACAGATGAACATATTTAAGGTGGGATTTCATTGTGTTATTATGCAATTAATTATTTATATATATTAACCTAATAAAATTAATAATAAATTATTTTTAGTCGTGCTTTTTAAAATTAAAGCAGGGTTGCGCTATGAACAATATAACCAAGGTGACTATGTTTTACTCGGACAGTGACCTAACTCTATTGTAATTGAAAGATTTTTCTGGAAATTGCCGGTATGATCATGATTTGCTAGTGAGATGTGTTTATACTGTTATC
Organism: Providencia sp. PROV116; assembly: GCF_028482485.1. Lineage (NCBI taxonomy): Bacteria > Pseudomonadati > Pseudomonadota > Gammaproteobacteria > Enterobacterales > Morganellaceae > Providencia > Providencia sp. PROV116. Next base: position 176,652 of record NZ_JAMPQO010000001.1, read on the forward strand.
GCTCTTACCTTACTTATTTTGAAAGGACTTGACGATGGATGACAAATTAAAACAAAGTGCTCTTGATTTTCATGAGTTTCCACATCCTGGGAAAATTACGGTTACCCCAACTAAACCACTAACAACCCAGAGAGATCTCGCATTAGCATACTCACCAGGTGTTGCAGTGCCATGTCTTGAAATTGCAGATGACCCACTTAAAGCTTATCGTTACACTGCTAAAGGTAACCTTGTCGGGGTTGTCTCTAATGGTACTGCCGTCCTTGGGTTAGGTAATATTGGTGCCTTGGCTGGTAAACCAGTCATGGAAGGAAAAGGTGTACTATTTAAAAAGTTTTCTGGTGTTGATGTCTTTGATATTGAAGTTGATGAAACAGATCCAGACAAATTAGTTGATATCATTGCGTCTCTTGAGCCGACTTTTGGTGGTATTAACTTAGAAGATATCAAAGCACCAGAATGCTTTTATATTGAACAAAAGCTCCGTGAGCGGATGAAAATCCCTGTGTTCCATGATGACCAACACGGAACCGCTATCATTTGTACAGCTGCTGTTATCAATGGATTACGAATTGTAAAAAAAGAAATTGGTGATGTCCGCCTTGTGGTTTCTGGCGCTGGCGCAGCATCAATCGCTTGTATGAATTTATTAGTCGCGTTGGGGCTGAAACGTGAACATATCACCGTCTGTGATTCAAAAGGGGTGATTTATAAAGGCCGTGATGAACGCATGGATGTCACCAAAGCTGCGTATGCCATTGAAGATAACGGCCAACGTACTTTGGCGGATGCTATTCCTAATGCGGATATTTTCTTAGGTTGTTCAGGTCCACGTCTTTTAACGCCGGAAATGGTGAAAACCATGGCGCAAGATCCACTGATCCTAGCGCTAGCAAATCCTGAGCCTGAAATTTTGCCACCATTGGCGAAAGAAGTTCGTCCTGATGCCATCATCTGTACTGGCCGCTCTGATTACCCAAATCAGGTTAATAACGTGTTGTGTTTCCCATTCATTTTCCGTGGTGCGTTAGATGTCGGTGCAACAACGATTAATGAAGAAATGAAACTGGCTTGTGTGTATGCCATTGCAGACCTTGCATTGGCAGAGCAAAGTGAAGAAGTGGCTTCAGCCTATGGTAACCAAGATTTATTCTTTGGCCCTGAATACATTATTCCGAAGCCATTTGACCCACGTTTGATTGTTAAAATTGCACCTGCTGTGGCAAAAGCAGCAATGGACTCAGGGGTAGCAACGCGTCCAATTGAAGACTTCGATGTCTATATCGAAAAATTAAATCAGTTTGTTTATAAGACAAATTTATTCATGAAACCTATCTTCTCTCAAGCTAAGACTGCCAAAAAACGTATTGTTTTAGCTGAAGGGGAAGAAGAGCGTGTATTACATGCCACACAAGAGCTGGTTTCTTTAGGTTTGGCTTTCCCAATCTTAGTTGGGCGTCCAAGTGTGATTGAAATGCGTATTCAAAAACTTGGCCTACACATTGAGTTAGGTAAAGATTTTGAAGTGGTCAATAACGAAAACGACCCGCGTTATAAAGAATACTGGCAAGAATACTACCAAATCATGAAACGTCGTGGTGTTTCACAAGAAATGGCACGTCGTGCAGTGATTAATAACCCAACCTTAATTGGTGGGATCATGGTGTTACGTGGTGAAGCTGACGGGATGATTTGTGGTACCGTGGGCAGCTATGGTGAACATTATGAAGTTGTTAAAGATTTATTTGGTTTCCGCGAAGGTGTTCATGCTGCCGGTGCAATGAATGCATTGTTATTACCAACGGGTAATACGTTTATCGCAGACACTTATGTTAATGAAGACCCTTCTCCGGAAGAGTTAACAGAAATCACGTTAATGGCAGCGGATACGGTAAGACGCTTCGGTATTGAGCCAAAAGTGGCTCTGTTATCGCGTTCTAGCTTTGGTTCTTCAGACTGCGCATCAGCACAAAAAATGCGTGATACGCTCTCGATGATCAAAGCACGTGACCCTCATCTTGAAATTGATGGTGAAATGCATGCGGATGCCGCATTAGTTGAATCGATCCGTAAAGATGTGATGCCTGATAGCCCATTAAAAGGTTCAGCAAATTTATTAATTATGCCAAATATGGAAGCTGCACGTATTAGTTATAACTTACTGCGCGTGACAAGCTCTGATGGCGTGACGGTCGGCCCGGTATTGATGGGGGTTGCGAAGCCGGTACATATCTTGACACCAATTGCGTCGGTACGCCGTATCGTGAATATGGTGGCATTAGCAGTGGTTGAAGCGCAAACCAATCCACTCTAACGGTTAATATTAATTAATACGTATTAAAGGCTTCTATGATTTTATAGGAGCCTTTTTATTGAAAATGATTATCATTATCTGTATCTTATTAGCTTGACGACATAAGATGGAAAGCATAATGATTTCAATAAGATTGACCTCTCAAATAGCCACTTTAATGGTTGGGTTATTTTTCCTTATCGGTTGTACACAAAAAATTGAACCGACAATCGTACAATTAGATAGCCAACTAACAGTAAGCAACCAAATTATTGACTTAGCAACAGGTAAGTCTTTAACACCTCAGCAATTAATCGAGCAGCTTGCTCAATCTCCACGCGTCATTGTCGGAGAAAAGCATGATAACCATTATCACCACCAAATTGAGCAATGGCTTGCACAAGAAATGCCCAAAATACGGCCTCAAGGTGCGGTTCTACTCGAAATGTTGACACCGTCGCAGCAAAATAGTGTGAACCGTGTACAGGCGCAGATGCAAAATAACCCTTATATTCGTGACGAAAAGCTACAGTCCGCCTTAAATTGGAATAGTGGTTGGCCTTGGGAGCAATATGGGGCTTTAATCCGCCATTTGCTGAGCTCGCCTTATCCGCTACTGTCGGCAAACCTAGATAAAAAAGAGGTACTTGCCGCCTACGCTAACCCGTCATCAGTAACGGGGCAATATTCAGCTCAACCCATTGTTCAAGAACTTATCAGTAAAACGATTGAAAGTTCTCATGGTGGGGAACTGACAGCGGAACAAGTGGCTAAAATGACCTTTATACAGCAGTTGCGTGACCGCCGTATGGCAGAGTCGTTATTAAATGCACCTACACCCGCGCTTCTATTCGCAGGTGGCTATCATGCAACAAGAGCAATTGGTGTGCCTTTACATGTGCAAGACCTAGCGCCCGAAGAACCCGTAAAAGTATTAATTATTTCAGAAAGAGGTGAAGAAATAGACCATTTACATGCTGATTTTGTGTGGTACACGCCTAAAGGATGACTAAGTAATAGCAAGCTAATGATTTCAAAAAAGTTAATTTTGTGAAGTAATCTTTATTTCCAGTAAGAAATGATTTCCATTTTCATTTGTTATTAATTATCATTTGCATTTATACATAAATACGTCAGTGCATAAGATAAAAATGAGTATAACAACATTTGAAAATGAGTATTTAAGGCGAACAACGAAGATAAGTGGGGGCTTCGCATTGGCAATTGCTCTTCATATTGGGGTTGTTGGGTTGTATATATGGGTAACTCACAATCAACAATGGGATGAGTTATTGCCTCCGCCATCAGTGGTGATGGAGATTTCGATTGAATCGCAAGCCGAACAATTGACAGAAGCTAACATTGGCCAACTACAAGAGTTATCGGTGGCGAGCCAGGCTCATGAAGCCCCATCGGAAGAGAAAATTATCCCACCATTAGCCATCAATGAGCAGGCTGAAGTGCAAGTCGCTAAAGCGGTGAGTACAAAACGAACTGCTGAAGTCAAAAAACAAAAGCATGAAAAGCAGGCGGTTGAACAAAAACAAGCGACTGATTCAAAAGCCAATGATGCCCCTGTCACCAGTGATGCTGCAGCGCCATTACAAACTCAAAAAATTGCCGCAGAATTTAATAGCCAGTCACAATCGGTAGATAACGCGAAAAGGCTATGGGAAGCACAAGTATTGGGGAAACTAAATAAATACAAGCGGTTTCCTGAAGACGCCGTAAGGCGGGGGCGAGTCGGTCAATCAACAGTAACATTTACGGTTGACCCACAAGGTTTTTTGCTTGGTAGCGACCTAGTAAGTTCATCAGCAACACGATCTTTGGATAGAGAAGCATTGCAGGTGCTATCGAGAGCAGCACCTTTACCTGAACCCCCAGCTGAAATTTTAATCAATGGGCGGGTAACTGTCAGGATACCTATTGATTTTACTCTTAATGAAAAATAGATTGGATAAATTATGCGTAATAAACTCACTGAGTTTTGTTTTATTACATTACTTGGTTTATATGCAGCAACCAGTGCTGCGGAGGATAGAATGTCAGCACCAATAGCCAAAAAACAACCTTATACTATCACCACTCACGGAGATGCCCGTGTAGATAACTATTATTGGTTAAGAGATGATCAACGCGAGTCTCCAGAAATCATCGAATATTTAACGCAAGAGAATAATTATACGCAGCAGCAACTTGCAAAAGGTGAATCGTTAAAAAAAGAAATTTACGATGAATTGTTTTCACGTATGAAGCAGGACGATGAGTCAGTTCCCTATGATTATAATGGTTATACCTACCGTTCACGAGTTGTCGCGGGGAAAAATTATTCTATCTTTGAAAGACGCCCTGTAAATAGCCAAGATGAATGGGTTGTATTAGTTGATGGTAATGAACGAGCCGAAGGCACTGAATATTATCGTATGGGAGCGTTAGCGATTTCGCCGGATAATACCACGCTAGCGATTGCTGAAGATCGCCAAGGACGTAATGAATTTGCAGTATCATTTCGCAAAATTGATGAGAGCAAGTGGCAGGAAAATGTATTAACTAATACTTCAGGTAATATTGTCTGGGCTAATGACAACCAAACGCTATTCTATGTGAATAAGGACAAGCAAACATTGCTACCTTATCAAGTGGTTAAACATCTATATGGTACACAGCAAACTCAAGATAAACTGGTGTATGAAGAAAAGGATGATACTTTTTACGTTAGTTTAACGAAATCGACTTCAAAAGATTTTATTTTAATGGGGATCACGAGTACTGAAACCTCTGAGTACCGTTTAATTGATGCCAATCAGCCACAAAATGACGTTAAAATTTTAAAACCACGTCAAACGGGGGTTGAGTACTATCCTGACCATTTCAATGGTAAATTCTATATTCGTTCTAATCACCAGCATCCATTATTTGGTTTATATATTGCAGACAATATTTCAGCACCATGGGTAAGCTTTATTGCACCGCGTGATGGGGTTGATCTTGAAGGTTTTGCTTTATTTAATAATTGGTTAGTTGTGGAAGAACGCCAAAATGGTTTAGTGAATATTCGCCAAATCAGTTGGTTAACTAATAAAGAAAACCAAGTGAGCTTTGATGACCCAACATACATGGCGTGGATCGGAAATAACCCTGAGCCAGATACGGATAAACTACGCTACGGTTACTCATCAATGACCACACCGTCTTCAGTATATGAAATTAATATGCTGACTCAAGAAAAGCAGCTGTTAAAACAAGAAGAAGTTAAAGATTTTAATAAGCAAAACTACCAAAGTGAGCGTATTTGGGTTACTGCACAAGATGGGGTAAAAGTCCCGGTTTCTTTAGTTTACCGTAAAGATCTATTCAAACATGGCCAAAATCCATTGTTAGTCTATGGTTATGGCGCTTATGGGTATGGCATTGATCCTTCATTTAGTTCATCTCGTTTGTCTTTATTGGATCGTGGCTTTGTTTACGCGATTGCACATATTCGTGGTGGTGGTGATTTAGGTAAAAATTGGTACATACAAGGCAAAACAATCCACAAGATGAATACCTTTACTGACTTTATTGATGCAACCAAAGGGTTATTATCAGAAGGTTATGGTAAAGCAGGACATGTGTATGCCATGGGGGGCAGTGCGGGTGGCTTATTAATGGGAGCGGTTGTGAATATGGCGCCTGATTTATACGAGGGGGTTGTTTCCGCTGTTCCATTTGTTGATGTGGTAACCACAATGTTAGACCCATCAATCCCTCTGACCACCGGGGAATACGATGAGTGGGGTAACCCTGAAAATGAAGAAGATTACTGGCGAATTAAAGCGTATAGCCCTTATGACAATATCAAAGCACAACATTACCCACATATTTTAGTGACGACAGGGTTACATGACTCTCAAGTTCAATATTGGGAACCTGCAAAATGGGTAGCTAAATTACGAGATATTAAACAAGGCAATTCATTATTATTATTAGAAACTAATATGAATGCGGGGCATGGTGGTAAATCAGGGCGTTTTAATGCACTAGATGATATCGCCCAAGAATATAGTTTTATTCTCATGCTTGAAAATAAAGATAAATATTTTCCACATTTAAAATAATAATTAACCTATAAAATTTAGGTGATTTCAGGCCAGCAACAATATGAATGACATTGTTGCTGAGTCTCTTCACAGGCTTTATTTGGCCTGTGCTAGCAGTGTGAGCGTATGACACACAGTACGTTTACAGGAATGGTTTAATGAATAATAAAACAATAATTATGGTTGCTAGCATTATTGCCACTAGCTCCCAAGGGATTGCTTTGGCTGAAAATACGCAGCAGCAGAATAAGCAGAAAGAAGGTGTGGTTAATTTTAGCCAATTAAAAGTCTCAGGTGCGCAGAAACAAACGCCATTAGTCAAAGCATTGGAAAAACCGGGTGCTTATAGCGCGGTGGGTACGGAAAATAAATTGCAATCGATGGATAAAATTATTCGTACTATGCCCGGAACCTATACTCAAATGGATGCCAGCCAAGGTACCGTTAATATCAATATTCGCGGGTTGAGTGGTTTTGGTCGCGTGAATATGATGGTGGATGGTGTCACGCAAAGTTATTATGGAATTTCCCCAAGTCAATATACACATGGACAACAGCCAAATAATGATTTTGGCGCTTTAATTGACCCAAATTTTATTGTTGAAGTTGAAGTAGAGAAAGGGCAATTAAATGGAGGCAATAGTGTTAACGCTTTAGCAGGGAGTGCAAATTTTCGTACTATCGGTATTGATGATGTGATTTTTAAAGATAATGTATATGGGCTGCGTAGTAAAGCTAGCTGGGGAGATAATGGTCTCGGTTATAATGGCATGGTAGCGGTCGCAGGAAAGACATTATTGCAAGATGATGGCTATTTTGGCGGTTTAATTGCGGTTAGTGGCCATAATATTCCTGGCAGTTATAAAAATGGTGATGGGTTTGATAGTGATGAATTTGCCACCGACTCCACTTTCAAACAAAAGCCACAATCGCAATTAGCTAAATTGAAATATAAACCTAATGACAGCCATGAATTAGAATTCAGTGGTCGTTTCTTACAAAATAAGCTCACACGAAGAAAGATTAATAGTGAAGATTATTATATTAAATATAAATATACGCCGCTAAATGAATTAATTGATGTTGAGGTTTTAGCGAGTCATGGAAAAAATGACCAACAATTTGAAGGTGACTCATTAGGTTGGGCATTAAGGCAAGGTAAATCCAAAAATATTGGCGATGGTCTTAATCTTTCTAATACAAGCAGGTTTTCCTATGGTGATATTGATTTTGAATGGAAAATAGGTTCTAAGTTATCTAAAACGAAGTATGAGCGAGAGGTTAGTTCTGTTATTGACCAAGATACGTTGAACTATAATCCATTCTCGCCAAGTGGGTCGTTAGATCTTGCGAGCGCATATACACAATTGGAAGCCAAGTATGGGATCTATACAGCAATTTTTGATTTGAATTATATGAATTATCACTTAAAAGGTTTTAAACCTGCATGTGGTGATCAAGATTTTTGTTTTCCACAGGAAGCTGCAACTTTAAATTTACGGGGTAATGGTTTTAACCCCGGAGTTTTATTATCAGCAGAAATTATTCCTGAATTCCAGCCATTTGTCAGTTATGCGCATTCAATGAGAGCGCCGAATACGCAAGAAGTTTTTTATTCTCAAGAAGGTGGTAATTCAATGAACCCATTCTTAAAAGAAGAGAAATCACAGACATGGCAAGTTGGTTTTAATAGCTTTAAACCGGATTTAATTTTTGAAGGTGACCAATTTAATATGAAGGCATTATGGTTCCATACAAAAATTAAAGACTATATTACGAGTAAGCCTTATTTACTTTGTCGCCCAAGATCAAATGCTGAACTGGCTTGGTGTTTAATGAATGATGATGTATGGGACAAAGAATTCCCAGAATTTATGCGTAAAAGCTATATGTATGTCAATGAGCCTCATGATGTTAATCTTCGTGGCTATGAATTACAGGCTAATTATGATGCAGGTATAGTTTATTCAACATTATCCTATACCAAAGAAACTGGGGATCAACCTAACTCCATAGCTAAGGTTGCTGATTTTAGTGCGGGAGATTTCACTGAGCTTCCTGATTATTATGTGACCTTGGATTCAGGTGTGCGTTTATTGGATGAAAAATTAACCGTAGGTACAACTATTACATGGACCGGCCCTTCAAAACGAATTGGTGTAGAGTCTATCGTTGATAACGATGGAAATGCACTAAAAGATAAGTATGAAAAACAACCTACAATCATTGATTTATATACAGACTATGAAGTTAATAAAAACTTTAAATTGATGATGACGGTCAATAATATCACGAATAAAAATTATTCGGATGCACTAAATCGTGCAAATTCTACCGCTATTATGGAAGAACGCGGTAAAAATAATGCAACAGCTAGAGGGCGCACTTATATGATTGGCGGACAGGTGCGTTTCTAATCAACGTATCAGTTTAATACCACTTATCTCGTTATTTTTATCGAGATAAGTGGATAAAATAATTATTTCGATACTCTTTTGGCTTTAACCTTCTCAATATGGGTGATTTGGCTTTCAACCCAGCCATCATTAAGGCGAGTTTTTAGTGGTTGGCCGACTTTCACTTGGCTGGTTTTTTTCAACACGGTGCCTTTAGCGGTTTCACTGATACTAAACCCACGAGCCAGGGTCGCTAATGGGCTAACCGCTTCCATTTTTGAACAAGCTACTGCGAAACGTTGGCGGTAACTATTAACCAAACTCGTGACCATATTCTGCAAATGATACTGTGTCTGCTGCAACTGTCGCTGCTGTTTTTGCAATTGAGGGCGCAAATCATTTTGCAGTAAACGGCGATTAACTTTTTCGAATTTAACCGTTGAATTTTGTAGTTGTCGAGTCATCGACTGCGCCAATTTTTGTTGCAATAAATTAAGTTGATTATGTTGCCGTGCCAAACGTAATTGTGGGTGTTGTTGCTGTAAACGGTGATGCAAACGAGCAAACCTTTGTTGTTGACCTGCTACGTAATAATCCATTGCCATTTCAAGGTGTTGCTGCGCAGATTTTAGCTGACGGAGCATTTCTAACTGGTTACGGCTAACAAGCTCGGCCGCTGCAGATGGGGTGGGTGCTCTTACGTCCGCCACATAGTCGGCAATCGTCACATCGGTCTCATGACCAACAGCGCTAATTATAGGCAGTTGACTAGCAAAAATGGCTCTAGCAACGATTTCTTCATTAAATGCCCATAAATCTTCAAGTGAACCGCCCCCGCGACCGACGATCAACACATCACATTCTTGACGCAAATTTGCTAGCTCAATCATCCGAGCAATTTGTGCTGGTGCCATCTCACCTTGAACGGCCGTTGGGTAGATAATGATAGGCAGGGAAGGGTCGCGACGACGTAAAATATTTAAAATATCATGTAGGGCTGCACCCGTTGCCGAGGTAATGATACCGACGGATTTAGCTGGGCTAGGTAGTGGTTTTTTATGAATAATATCAAACAAACCTTGGGCACTTAGTGTTTGTTTTAATAGCTCAAAACGTTGTTGCAGTAAGCCTTCACCGGCTGGTTGCATGCTCTCAAGGATTAATTGATAGTCACCACGCGGTTCGTACAAGGTGACAGTCGCTCGAACTAGAACTTGCTGGCCATTTTGAGGACGGAAAGTGACCCGTGTATTTTGTCCACGGAACATGGCCGCTCGCACCTGCGCTCGGTCATCTTTTAAGGTTAAGTACCAATGACCTGAACTGGGTTGCGAAAAATTAGAAATTTCAGCTGTTAACCAAATACGCCCCATTTGGCTATCGAGAAGTTCCCGAACCGATTGGTTAAGCTTGCTAACAGAGTAAATCGCGTTATTTTGTGAAGTCGACATGTGAGCCAGATCAAATTTTAAAACAATGACTTAATCGATAGATACTAACGCAGCTATAGGAGTTATCAAGTTTTTTTTCAAAAAAAGGCTGGAAGCAACCGATTACGGTGTGTATAATGCCGCGGCAATATTTAACCCTTTCATAACGCTGCCTGGTGGGATATTGCCTATGTTACGCATTAAAAAAGAAGCTCTAACTTTCGACGATGTTTTACTCGTCCCTGCACACTCAACTGTATTGCCAAATACGGCAGACCTCTCTACTCAACTGACTGCAAAAATCCGCCTGAACATTCCTATGCTCTCTGCAGCGATGGATACCGTCACCGAATCTGATCTGGCTATCGCACTTGCTCAAGAAGGTGGTATTGGCTTCATTCATAAAAATATGTCTATTGAGCGCCAAGCTGAAGAAGTTCGTCGCGTGAAAAAACATGAAAGTGGTGTGGTTACTGATCCTGTCACCGTAACACCTGATACCACCATTCGTGAAGTCCAAGAGATGGCTGAGCGCAATGGCTTTGCAGGTTATCCTGTCGTGGCAAACGATAACTCATTAGTTGGTATTATTACAGGCCGTGATGTTCGTTTCGTCACAGACTTAGACCAACCTGTTACTGCGGTGATGACGCCAAAAGAACGTTTAGTCACCGTGAAAGAAGGCGAAGCACGCGAAATCGTATTACAAAAAATGCACGAAAAACGCGTAGAAAAAGCCTTAGTCATTGACGATAATTTCCACCTGTTAGGCATGATCACCGTTAAAGACTTCCAAAAAGCTGAACGTAAACCAAACGCGTGTAAAGATGAACAAGGCCGTTTACGTGTTGGTGCCGCAGTAGGTGCTGGTGGCGGTAATGAAGAGCGCGTTGATGCACTGGTCGCAGCAGGTGTTGACGTTTTACTTATCGACTCATCACACGGGCACTCTGAAGGCGTTTTACAACGTATTCGTGAAACTCGTCAAAAATATCCTGACTTACAAATTATTGGTGGTAACGTCGCAACAGCTGAAGGGGCGAAAGCACTGGCTGATGCAGGTGTTAGTGCCGTTAAAGTCGGTATTGGCCCAGGTTCAATTTGTACGACTCGTATCGTAACAGGCGTGGGCGTACCGCAAATTACTGCTATCGCTGAAGCGGCAGAAGCCCTTGAAGGGACCGGTATTCCAGTTATCGCTGACGGTGGTATTCGTTTCTCTGGCGATATCTCTAAAGCTATCGCGGCAGGTGCTGCGTGTGTGATGGTAGGCTCAATGTTCGCAGGAACTGAAGAGTCTCCAGGAGAAACTATTTTATTCCAAGGCCGTACTTACAAAGCATACCGTGGTATGGGCTCACTTGGTGCAATGTCTAAAGGCTCGTCAGACCGTTACTTCCAATCAGATAATGCGGCAGACAAATTAGTGCCAGAAGGTATTGAAGGCCGCGTAGCGTATAAAGGCCGATTAAAAGAAATCATTCATCAACAAATGGGTGGCTTACGCTCCTGTATGGGGCTGACAGGTTGTGGTACTATTGATGCATTGAGAACAAAAGCAGAATTTGTTCGTATCAGTGGAGCCGGTATCCAAGAAAGCCACGTCCATGATGTTACTATCACGAAAGAATCTCCAAACTATCGTTTGGGGCAATAATCGATAAAATTTCTCAGGGTGGCGCATTCGTTCGATTGCGTCACCGATTCTTATTTTTGACTTGAATTTTTGGAATTCTCCTCAAATGACAACAAATATCCATAAACATCGCATTCTTATTCTTGATTTCGGCTCGCAATATACACAGCTGATCGCCCGTCGTATCCGTGAAATTGGCGTTTACTGTGAACTCTGGGCGTGGGACGTTACAGAAGAACAAATTCGAGAATTTAATCCAAACGGTATCATTCTTTCTGGTGGGCCAGAAAGTACGACTGAATCAGATAGTCCACGTGCTCCTGATTACGTATTTAATGCAGGTGTTCCTGTATTAGGTATTTGTTATGGCATGCAAACCATGTCAATGCAACTGGGTGGCGCAGTTGAGGTCTCTGGTGAACGTGAGTTCGGTTATGCCAATGTTGAAATCACTGAGCAATGTGAATTATTCCGTGATATTCATGACTCTCTGAACGAAGCTGGCAAGCCAGTACTTGATGTCTGGATGAGCCATGGTGATAAAGTTACCGCTATTCCTGCGGATTTTAAAACTATTGCCAGCACGCCAAGCTGCCCATATGCCATCATGGCAAATGAAGAGAAAAAATTCTATGGTGTTCAATTCCACCCAGAAGTGACTCACACTCACCAAGGCCTAAATATTTTAACGCGCTTTGTGAAAGATATTTGCCAATGTGAGGCACTGTGGACGCCAGCTGCAATTATTGAAGACACGGTAGCCCGTTTAAAAGAGCAAATTGGTGATGACCATGTACTGCTCGCGCTATCGGGTGGTGTTGACTCATCGGTTACTGCGTTGCTATTAAACCGCGCAATTGGTAAACGTTTAACCTGTGTATTTGTTGATAACGGTTTATTACGTTTAAACGAAGCAGACCAAGTGATGGAAATGTTTGCAGGTAAATTTGACCTGAACATTATCCATGCTAAAGCAGAAGATCGCTTCTTAAATGCGTTAGCTGGGATCAGCGATCCAGAAGCTAAACGTAAGAAAATTGGTCATGTATTTATCGAAGTATTTGATGAAGAGTCATCTAAGCTGCCTAATATCAAATGGTTGGCTCAAGGAACTATTTATCCAGACGTTATTGAGTCAGCGGCATCAGCAACTGGCAAAGCGCATGTTATTAAGTCTCACCATAACGTCGGTGGTCTGCCGGATGACATGAAACTTGGTTTGGTTGAGCCATTAAAAGAATTGTTTAAAGATGAAGTCCGTAAAATTGGTCTCGAGTTAGGCCTCCCGTACGACATGCTGTATCGCCACCCATTCCCTGGCCCAGGTTTAGGGGTTCGCGTATTAGGTGAAGTGAAGAAAGAGTACTGTGACTTATTACGTCGCGCAGATGCTATCTTTATTGAAGAACTGCACAACGCGGATTTATATCATAAAGTTAGCCAAGCGTTTACCGTATTCTTACCTGTCCGCTCTGTTGGCGTCATGGGTGATGGCCGTAAATACGACTGGGTGGTTTCATTACGTGCAGTAGAAACTATCGACTTTATGACCGCGCATTGGGCGCACTTACCATATGATTTCCTAGGCCGAGTTTCAAACCGTATTATTAATGAGGTCGATGGCATTTCCCGTGTTGTTTATGATATCAGCGGTAAACCGCCTGCAACAATTGAGTGGGAATAATATAGCTATTGTTGATAACAGTTTTTAGTTATCGATAAATCCAAAGGCATCAGTTAGTTACTGGTGCCTTTTTGTTTTTTGGTGACGAGTAGGTCATTTTACTTTGGTTAAGTGATGATCACTTTATTGATTATATGCTTATAGGTGGAACTGGAATGAAAAAAGTAACAATGGTTATAATAGATGCTCTTAGATTTTTAGGTAACCTAAAAAGCACTTCAATAGAGTACTCGTAAATACTATATCTGTGCTTCAATGACGTCTATCGTAACGGTAATAAAATGGATATTAGGTCAATATATACTTATCGATGAGGGATAATAAATATCACCTAAAGTGGTATTTTTGAAGCCATGCTGTAGCAATAATAAATTTTTACCTGATTACGAATTTTAAAACTTTTATAAAATGATGAGAGATAATTTTAATGAGGGGAAAGTAGGGCTTACTGATATATTAAATTCAGTTAGATATTTAATGCATGATTGAGCAACAGGATTATAAAGTAAAAGCAATCCGTCTATAACGGATGCTTTTACTTTACGCTAGGGATAATAATTTTAGAATTGATACACTAACCCTAAGCCAAGCACATTATCGGTATTCACTTTGTAATGGTCAGTAAAATCATTATCGTTTAACAAGTTGATTTTATAATCGATAACAGCACTCAAATTTTTATTAAAGTCATAAGCTGAGCCGACAGCGATATAATTCACTAATTCTTTATCCCCAAAGTTGCCTAAGTTTTTACCTTTGGAATAGTTATAGCCAATTGAGGGGGTTAGACCGAAGTCAAAAGAATATAAGGCAACCACTTCAAGATTCTGAGTTTTATTTGCTATTGACTCCATATCATCATTACCAAAACGGCTCATATTAAGTGTTTGGCCATACATGACGGCGAGATAGAGGTCTTCGTATTCAAATTTCCCTCCTACGTTCCATGCTTCGGCGCGTTTACCCGTTGCACTACTGGTTGTGGCATCTTTTTGTTTTGGTGTGCGGGAAGATGAGGAGTAACCACCGCCAAGGGAAATACCATAACCTAACTCATAAGCAGTCGATAAGCCAAAACCATCGCCGTTATCGGTTAATTCATCTCCGGATGATAGGTTTTTTTCACCATTTTTACCCTGATATTGTAGTGCGAAGCTTAAACCGTCAATGTAACCAAAAGCATTATTATTGCGATAAGTGAGTAAATTGCGGTTACGGCTTAGCATGTAATTATCTTCTTGATCCATCGTATCCGCTCCCCAGAGTGGTAATACGTCTGTCCAAGCATTGGTATCATAAATAACACCATAATTGCGGCCATAATCAAGGGAGCCGTAATCTGCAAATTTTAAGCCTGCATAAGCTAAACGATTGCTATTTTCTTCGGTTGATTCCGATTGGTTAGTTTTTGTTTCCCATTCAAAACGCCCAAAGCCAATGAGCTGGTCGGTGATTTGCGAATCACCTTTTAGCCCTAGTCTGACACGTGAGTCGTCACCATCTTCGCCACTACGGCTTTTGGCAATATGATGGCGGACATCAATTTGTCCGTATACATCAAGTTTATTACCATCTTTATTGTACATTTCAGCGGAGTTAGCAACATTGGCAGTAAGTAGTGTTGGAATAATGAGTGTGAGTAATTTGTACTTCATAACATAGCCTTATGGATTGAGTGATATTTAGTAAAAATTCCTAATTGATAGTTATTATCATTTAAGCATGTTAATTCGCCAAATAAAAAGTGTAACAAAAGTAAATGTTAGTGAAATTATTGCCATAACCTATTAAATAATAAAAATAATTTGATTTACGATGATTTCAACCAAATGTTTTATTTCTAAAAAAGAAAAATTAACTCGAAAAAGATATTTTGTCTTTTTATGCAAAAAAAGTGAATTATTACTTGTTAGGGGTATGAAGGTTGGTATTATTTAAAACCGATACATATTTTATCTATTTCCACCCAGAATTATAAAAATAATGTCTTGGTAAAAATCACTAGAGATAAGGAACAACACGTGGCTTTTCGTTTGAAGTATCTGGCATTACTCCCTTTACTGGTTGCTGCAACAGCTTGTCAACAGCCAAACAATATCACAACACCGGTAGAAACATATGCGACACAAAACCAACCGGTGGTGGTTAATAACGCATGGATTGAAATATCTCGCAGCGCATTAGATTTTAATATTAAGAAAGTACAAAACCTACTAGGAGATAAATCTTCGCTGTGTGCCGTTTTGAAAGGAGATGCATATGGGCATGACCTTTCTTTAGTTACACCAATAATGATTGAAAATAATGTGCAATGCATTGGGGTAACAAATAATCAAGAGCTTAAGACCGTGAGAGATTTAGGTTTTAAAGGCCGATTAATGAGAGTGAGAAGTGCGACAGAGCAAGAAATGGCTCAGGCTACACAATATGAAACGGAAGAGTTAATCGGTAATTTAGAAATGGCGCAGCGCTTGAATGCGATTGCGAAAAAGCAGAATAAAGTGATTCCTATTCATCTGGCACTGAACTCAGCCGGGATGTCGCGCAACGGTTTAGAGGTGAGTACACTTGCTGGCCTTAATGAAGCTAAGCTGATTTCACAATTACCTCAGTTAAAAATCGTCGGTATTATGTCTCATTACCCAGAAGAGGATGAAACTCAGATCCGTAAGGACCTCAAAAAATTCAAGAAAGAATCTCAACAAGTATTGAATACGACAGGGCTAAAGCGTGAAGACATTACATTACATGTCGCGAATACTTATGCAACTATTACGGTACCTGAATCATGGTTGGATATGGTACGTGTCGGTGGCATTTTCTACGGCGATACCGTTGCGACAAATGACTATAAACGCGTGATGACACTGAAATCGAGCATTGCCTCTGTGAATCATTATCCAAAAGGAAATACGGTGGGTTATGATAGAACGTATACCTTGAAACGTGATTCTGTATTAGCAAATATCCCTGTAGGTTATGCGGATGGATATCGCCGTGTATTTAGCAATGCGGGACATGCATTAATTAATGGCCAAACAGTTCCTGTTTTAGGAAAAACATCAATGAATACAGTCATGGTTGATGTTACTGATTTAAAAAACGTTAGCCCAGGAGATGAAGTTGTATTTTTTGGTAAACAAGGTAATGCTGAAATTACTGCCGAAGAGGTTGAGGATATCAGTGGTGCATTATTTACCGAAATGTCAATTTTGTGGGGAGCGACCAATAAACGTATCTTAGTTGATTAAGTTAATTTTTAATTCTGTGTATTTTAACCCGCAATAATCGCGGGTTTTTTTATCCTGAAAGTTTTTTAGGATATTATCTAATATATTGCAATATGTTGATAAAATGCTGTTTAGGTGAATGACTATCGAAACTTTTAAATTGATATGTTAGCTTGGTTGAATCTTTCCTGAGCAGGTAGGCTCGGAAGCCAAGTAGAAAAAATAGAAGGATATCATTTTATGTATCAAGTTGATTTACATGCGCATACTATTGCCAGCACCCATGCTTATAGTACAGTTAATGAATATTTCGCTGAGGCCGCAAGCCGTGGTGTCAAACTATTTGCGATTACCGACCACGGGCCTGAAATGCAAGATGCTCCACATGAGTGGCATTTTGGTAATATGCCTATCTTGCCGAGAATTGTTGATGGTGTTGGTTTATTGTACGGTATTGAAGCAAATATAAAGAACAAGTTGGGTGAGACAGACTGCAATGAAAAGATCGCTCGTCATTTAGATATTATTTTAGCTGGTTTTCATGAACCGGTTCTTGAGCCCCAAAGTTTAGCTGATAATACAGAAGCTATGATTGCCACGATCCGTAGTGGTAAAGTGCAAATAATTACCCATCCAGGCAACCCTAAATATCCTATTGATATCAAAGCAGTAGCGCAAGCCGCGAAAGAGTGTAATGTTGCTTTGGAAATGAATAACTCTTCATTCCTACATTCAAGAGCGGGTAGTCAACAGAATTGCTTAGAAATAGCTAAGGCAGTTAAAGAAACTGGCGGGTGGGTTGCATTAGGTTCAGACTCACATTTTGCCGGGTATCTCGGCCGTTTTGATCGCGTAGTTGAAATGTTGGAATCAATTAGTTTTCCACAATCACAAATTTTAAATGTTTCTCCACGTCGTGTATTGGACTTTTTAGAGTCCCATGGGCGTAAGCCTATTGCCGAATTTGCTGATTTTTAGTTGTTATTCAAAACTGCATTCACAAATACAGTTAGCCTAAAATACAGTCAATATTAAATAGAATAAAGCCACAGAATAGCTTAGTGGCTTTTAACTCCAATTAAATTGAAAGTTATATTTCAATTTCCATTTGAACACAATCTAACTCGACTTGTGCGAGACAAGAGTAGTAGCTAGCATGTTTAATCGAAGTAAAACCATGTTTCTGATAAAAGCGTTCAGCATTTGGTGATGAATCTAATACCAATTTTTTAATATTTCGCTTTTTGGCTTCAGCTTTAATGGCATCTAATATTAAGCTAGCAGCTCCACAGCCAGTGTATTGTGGTAAGGTAAATATGGCATCAACACTGTTAGCCTCTAAATTAAGATAACCAGTTGCAACGGGCTCATCATTTTTATTTACCGCGACAAAGAATGGGTTATTCCTCACAATGTGTATATAACTTACCGGCATTTCATCAGGGGTCCAGGCACGGATCGTTTTTGCATCAAAACTCGTTGTGCAACCATGGCGAATGGCTTGGTTACGTATAGACCAAAGAAGTTCGGCTTCATCGGGGGTTGCTAACCTAATTTTTATCATGAGACACCCGCTAATGTTTTTTTATTACTTTTATAGAACAAAAAATACAGTTAAAAAGCAAGATATATAACAGAAAGAAAACTAATTTGAATATGGTATACTCCCCTTTATTTTTAAATCAGTGACTGCTATGAATTATCAATGTCCTCTCTGTTTTACACCACTAAATCTTGCTAATAACAGTTATCGTTGTGCAGAAAATCATCAGTTCGATTGTGCAAAAGAAGGCTATGTTAACTTGTTACCTGTACAGCATAAACGTTCTAAAGACCCCGGTGATAATGCTGAAATGATGCAAGCGCGTAGGCAATTTCTTGATGCAGGGCATTACCACCCTATGCGTGGAAAGGTGGCAGAAAAACTTATTCAGTTTATTCCATCATCTTGTGCTAGCCTGCTGGATATTGGGTGCGGAGAAGGGTATTACACAGACTATTTTTCACGAGAACTTGCAAAACATTTTGAAAAATATACAGTTTTAGGCCTAGATGTTTCGAAGGCTGCGATTCGTTATGCGGCGAAACGCTATAAATCCGTTCGTTTTTGCGTTGGTACAAGTCATCGCTTGCCATTTTCTGATAACAGCTTGGGGGGAATTGTACGAATTTACGCACCCTGCAAGGCACAAGAATTAAGTCGTGTATTAGTTTCTAAAGGTATGTTAATAACCGTTACGCCTGCGGCGGAACATCTGCAAGAATTAAAAGCGTTAATCTACGATGAGGTTAAGTTACACCCAGCGAAAGATGAAGATCTGCCAAATTTTTCGTTAATAGATAGTTGCCAACTAAATTATAAGATGGCGCTGACTGGGCAAGAAGCTTATGAATTATTGATGATGACACCATTTGCTTGGCGTGCATCAGAACAGGTTAAAGAGGATTTACAGAAAGCAGAGGTGAAAGAATATACGGCTGATTTTTTAATTCGTGTTTATCAATCTAATGCAGAGTAGAGCTATTGCCCCCATATAGGGGGCACAAAAATTAATGGGCATACATAAATAATTCAAGGTGCTCAAATAAGATATTAAAACCAATACCTATTAGTACCAATCCACCGATAATTTCTGCTTTTTTTCCGAGTAATGGGCCTACATAACGGCCAATCATCATACCGATAGTGGCCATGATCATTGTCATTAAGCCAATAGTCATTGCAGTATGAACGATATCTACTTGTAAGAATGCTAAGCCTAAGCCGATGGCCATCGCATCAAGGCTGGTGGCTATTGCAGAAAAAATCAGGCTTGTTGAGCTATGACTAGAAGGTTTAGAACAGCATTCTTCATCTTTTGTTTTAATGCTCTGCCAGATCATCCTAGCACCTAAAACAAATAATAAACCAAATGCAATCCAATGATCCCAGCGGATAACATATTGGCTGGCTAAAATACCGATGCCCCAACCAATAATGGGTGTAATGGCTTCAATAAAACCAAAGATAAAACCAGTACGGAGAATTTCTCTAAAGCGGGGTTTATGAAGCACTGCACCTTTACAAATAGCAACGGCGAAGGCGTCCATTGACAGGGCAAGGGCTAAGATAAGGGTAGCATAGAAACTCATAACAGAACCTCGGTTGGGTGATTCCATATACACATAAATTACCCCCAACCAAAAGGCTTATTTATGTGTCTATGGTCTTGCCAACCGAATTTTGGTGTCCGCACCACGTTTGAAACCAAACGAGTATGTTGATACGGACTTTCTGGTATTATATATGAAACCAGAACAGGCTACTCCCCAATGACGTGGAAAGAAAGATACCATAATTTATATTAAAGGCAACACTTAATTAATTGTGGATATTAAACGGTAGTGAGAATTATTATCAACAAGGTTATTGGCAAAAACAAGGTTAATTAAATTAATAATTAACCTTGTTTTTAGTGACAATATAAAATCTATTTACTTATGATTAATAAGGAATTCATAAATTCGTTGTAAATCATCAAGATGTGAAACTTGGATGTTAATTTTCTTTTTTTCTAAACCTATTATTAATATACCGTCTTCGGATAAATTCATTGTTTTTATTCTGTCATATAATATAAAGGCATTGGCAAAATAAAAACCAGTTTGTTTAAAGAATAGCTTTGGTGTTCTTATAAATGCCAAATAAATTGACATGAAAATAGTAATCAATAATAAGTAAGTGGTTAATAAATTACCATGGCGTACAATATTTGTATAAATAACGATACAAATTAGAACAATAAAAATAATAGCATCTGCTCGATGTTTTCTTTTTAGATTAATTTTTAATAAGGTTTTACCCTTTAACAAATGCTGAATGAATTCATCATAAATCGCATAAACAAGCATGATCAAAATGATTATAGCAAGAATGGCATCATTGAAGGTCATTTGTGAGCCCTTGGATAAGTAAACATAATGCAGAGCTTAAAATTAAAAAAGGGAGGCTGCAACCTCCCAATTCAAATAATGATGGAAAATTATGGCGCTAAGAAGTTCAGCCAAGCACCAAGGATACCCAAGCCAAAGAAGCCGATAATAATCCACAACGCGTTGACTTTACGACGCAACAGCCACATGCAGGCGAAGGTTAGCAATAGCGGGACTAAGCCAGGCATGAGTTGATCAAGGATCATTTGGACTGTGGTAATATCTTCAGTGCCCGTTGTTGGGTTTTTGATCCGTGAAACTTCAAGTGGGATATTGACATGTGTCCATTTGTTTACCAATGCCCCCATGACAAACAAACCGAGAATGGATGCTCCTTCGGTGAGCTTTTGTAGGAAACCGCCACCAATATCTTGAACAATATCAATCCCTTTTTTGTAGCCATATGAAACACCATAGTAAAGGGTTAATAAACGTACAAGGTTAAACAAAACAAAGAACAGTAGAGGGCCAAGTAAGCTACCTGTCATTGCGATACCGGCACCGAGAGCCGCAAATACAGGGCGAACAGTTCCCCAGAAAATTGGGTCACCAACACCGGCTAATGGCCCCATTAGACCGACTTTGATACCATTTATTGCACCGTCATCAATGTCTGCACCATTGGCACGTTGCTCTTCCATTGCCATTGTGACACCCAGAACAGGCGCTGCAACATATGGATGGGTATTGAAAAACTCAAGATGACGTTTAATTGCTTGTTTTCTATCATCATTATTTTCAGGATAAAGACGACGAATAACCGGGACCATTGAATAGCAGAAGCCTAGGGCTTGCATACGTTCAAAGTTCCAAGAACCTTGCAATAGGTTAGACCGTAAAAATACGCCGCGAATATCGCTTTGTGTAAGCTTTTTAGCTGTCGGTTTTGTTATATCTACCATTATACGTTCCTCCTAGTCTAGCTCATTATCAAGGTTGTTATTGCTACTATTTCCTTGGGTAACAACAGTTTGTGATTTATTGTATTTTGGACTGAGTTGGATATATAAAATAGCCATCACAGTACCGATTACCCCAAGTGCAACTAGGTTGAAGTCAGTAAATGCCGCGGTAACAAAACCTAAGTAGAAGAATGGCATTAAGTAGCCTGCGCGCATCATATTGATGACCATCGCATAACCGACAACGACAATCATACCACCCGCAATATTAAGACCATCAGTAACAACTTGTGGGATAGAATCCAACATTTGTTGTACTTCTGATGTACCAACCGAAATGGCAACAATCAACGCGGGTATTGCGATACGCATCGCTTGCAGTAGTAATGCTGATATATGAATAAAGCCAATAGCCGTTAAATTGCCATTGAGGGCGGCTTTATCGGCAGCATGTTGGAATGCAACTGTCACAGTACGAACGATAATGGTTAATACTTGACCAGCTGCTGCAAGTGGGATGGCAATGGCAATACCTGCACCAATACTTTGACCACCGGCAATGACGAGGATAGTTGAAATAATCGAGGCTAAAGCGGCATCAGGTGCAACAGCAGCACCGATATTCATCCACCCAAGTGCGATCATTTCTAATGTACCACCGATGATGATACCCGTTTTCATATCTCCCAGAACGATACCTATAAGCGTACAAGCAATGAGGGGACGGTGAAATTGGAATTCATCAAGGATTGATCCCATCCCCGCGATACACGCGACGATAAAGACCATTACTATTTGAACAACGGTAAGTTCCATTGTTTAATCTCCTGTAACCAAAAGTTTTAAAATCTGTTTTGAGTAATGGATTAAAATCAATATAAAAATTGCGATAGAAATTATTTTTTGAGCTTATTAATCAAGTCCATCATGTAAACTTTGCTATCTGATGAAACTTTCCTGACTTCAAGTTCAATATTTTTGTCGTTCAAATAGTTAAATGCATCAATGTCTTCTTGGTTGATAGAAACGGCATTTGTAACCATGGTTTTCCCATCATGGTATGCCATGCCACCAATATTCACGGATTTCACGTCAACGCCTTCTTCGACGATACGTTTAACATCAGTTGGGTTAGTGAAAAGCAACATAACACGCTCACCGGCATATTTCGGGTTGTTATAAACGCGAATACATTTAGCCACATCGACAACATGCGCGGTGACACCTGGTGGTGCGACTTGTTTCAGTAATGTTGAGCGAACTTGGTCTTTAGCCACGTCATCACTGACCACAATAATGCGTTTAACTTGAGTTTCTTTCGTCCAGCGTGTTGCGACTTGTCCGTGAATTAATCTGTCATCAACACGAGCAAGTGCGATCACCATATGTTCGCCGGGGCCAGCTTTCACTGGTGCTGGGGCAGGGGTACTGGCTGCTACAGGAGCGGGTTCTACTTCTACTTCAGCTTCTTTGAATTTAAATGAACGAACTCCCCCGCGTCCTGTTTCAAGTGCGACAGTGATTAGCTCATTCATAGATGGATCATCATCACGGCACATGAAGGTTTCAACTAACATTGGAACATTCACGCCTGTGATAATGTCATAATTACTATTTTCATTAACAATGCGACTAGCGGCGTTAAATGGACTGCCTCCCCACGTATCAACAAGGAATAAGACACCCTTTGATGTATCTAAATCAGTTAGCTTTTGGGTGTACTTATCAAATAGGGTGTCTGCGTTTTCCCCAGGGATAAAATCAATAAACGACACATTTTCTTGTTCGCCTATTAACATCTCGGTTGTTCGAAGAAGCTGCTCTGCAGCGACTCCGTGTGTACCAATCATAATAGCTATACTCACTATTTTTCCCTCATAGATAGATAAAACAAAATATCATCTGTTGATAAAATGGACACTTAAGTTAGACTCCTTTTTATCAGTTTCCCCTGTAAGATAATTTTAGCTGAATAATTACAAACGTCTCATAATATTCATGAGCTAACTCATGGTGTTGTTAGTATCAATTACATTATTAGCATATCATCTCGTATTATCCTAAAAACTTGTTTCGCGTCAGAAAAATAAGAATACATCTAAAAAATGATATTAAATCGCAGTTAGTTGCGGTTTATTTTTATTTGAAAAAATTAATAAACCAAATATTTATATTTTATTGGTATATTGTTTTGTTATCGGTAACAAAAATAGCCAAAAAAATAGTGTAATATTGATTTTTAGAGTAAAAAACAACCAAATTTCAATGGGGAACGGTTGTCTCTCCGTCATGTCAAAACAGTCTTTAGCACAAAATAGTATGAATTTTGTTTTGATGTGGTTTGTTGAGTATAAGAAAATTAAGTTAATTCAATGAAAAAACTGTGGGTAATTGATTAGTTGAATTGGACTATATGGGAAAAGAAGCATAGCAAAACTAGAAAAAACTTTTTAATGCATGCTAAAAAAGCACCCTCAAAATACTGTTTAAAGTGATAACAGAATAGAAAAGGGTGCTTAAGGATTAAATGATAATAAAATTAGTCACATTGTACTTTGATGGCTAACCCACCTCGGGATGTCTCACGATATTTTGCATTCATGTCTTTCCCTGTTTCATACATAGTTTCAATGACTTTATCAAGTGAAACTCGTGGTTCGCTTGTTCTGCGTAGAGCCATACGTGTGGCATTTACCGCTTTAACAGATGCGATTGCATTTCGTTCAATGCAAGGAACTTGTACTTGGCCAGCGACAGGGTCACAAGTTAAACCTAAATTGTGCTCCATGCCGATTTCAGCAGCAATACACACTTGCTCAGGGCTACCACCGAATAATTCGGCCAAGCCAGCCGCGGCCATCGAACATGCCACACCGACTTCACCTTGGCAGCCAACTTCAGCACCTGATATGGACGCATTCATTTTGTATAAAATACCAATAGCACCGGAAGCTAAGAAATAGCGCATATATAACTCAGGCGTTACAGGTTCTATACAATGA
Organism: Providencia sp. PROV116; assembly: GCF_028482485.1. Taxonomy (NCBI): domain Bacteria; kingdom Pseudomonadati; phylum Pseudomonadota; class Gammaproteobacteria; order Enterobacterales; family Morganellaceae; genus Providencia; species Providencia sp. PROV116. The sequence goes on from NZ_JAMPQO010000001.1 coordinate 201,279, forward strand.
TTATAGTAAGCTAATACGGCAGGTACGATACCACATGCACCGTTAGTCGGGGCTGTGACAACGCGACCACCTGCAGCATTTTCCTCATTTACGGCTAAGGCATACATATTGATCAGGTCAACCACATTCATTGGGTCATTAGATAGCTTACTTGATGAAGTCACCATTCGGTTAAGTGCCGGTGCGCGACGAGGTACTCGTAATGGGCCCGGTAAAACACCTTCGGTATTTAAACCACGCTCGATACAGGCTTGCATGGTATGCCATACATCAGCAAAATAGGCTTCAATTTCTTCTTTGGTATGAAGGTCTAACTCGTTTTTCATCATTAAGCTAGAAATAGAAAGGCCGGATTTTTTGCAATTTAATAGTAGCTCTTCCGCGGAATTAAATGGATAAGAGACGGGTTTGCTATCAAGCGTTGATTCGCCAAAATGCTCTGCATCGACAATGAAACCACCACCAATGGAATAATAGGTTTTGGTGTAAATTTCATCATTATCGGCAAAAGCATGAATGGTCATGCCATTTTCGTGTAATGGCAGGTTATCTTGACGAAAATTCATGCCACCCTCATTAGGGAAGTCAACGACTTGAAGGCCATTTGCTAATGATAACTTTTCTGTTTCTTCTACATTCTTGATAAAAGTTGGGATGGATTCAATGTCGACAGTGGCAGGCAAATTACCTGCTAGCCCCATAATAATGGCGATATCAGTATGGTGCCCTTTTCCAGTAAGCGATAATGATCCATAAACATCCACTGAAATACGAGTGACGTTAGGTAATAAATTTTTGCTTACTAAATCATCGACAAATTCTTTCCCAGCTTTCATTGGACCAACGGTATGAGAGCTTGAAGGGCCTATGCCCACTTTAAACATGTCGAAAACGCTTATCACGCAGGACTCCTTAAAAAAAAGATGAAAATGTAGTGCATTATTTTAAAAGGCGCTACTTTACTGTTATTTAGTAGTGTTAACCAGTAAGTTTAAAGTATTTTTTGAAATAAGGTAGTTGCTGAAGGGTAATTGATTGTAAATAGCACAAAATGTCTGTGATATGGCTAAAAAAACAACATGTGGTAGAGGTATATTTTGTCATATATGACGCGATATCTTGTCACCTTAAATAGATTTTACTGCAATAGTGGCATTGTATGGTGAAAAGTTGTGTTAGCCATTAATCTAACTGCAAGGCAAGTTGGTGAATAATCGAAGCGGTTAATCCCCAAACTAAATGGCCTTTATACCAATAAAAAAAGATGCGGTTATGCTGTCCTGAACGCTTAATATCGACATATTTATGATGTTGCAATGAAAGCGCATCAAACAATGGAACTTCAAAGATATCAGCGACTTCACTGGGGTTAGCCTGATATTGAATATTATTTGGTACTAGCCCAACAATTGGCGTAACTTCATAACCACCATAACTTTGTAAAGGGCTTAACTGACCCAGTACGGTGACTTTTTCCGGTGGGATGGCGACTTCTTCATAAGCTTCACGTAAAGCGGTATTCACAAGCGTTCCATCCTCTGGGTCACTAGCCCCCCCAGGAAAGGCGACTTGGCCTGCATGGGAGCGTAAAAAAGGAGACCTTTGGGTGAGAAGTAATGTTGGGTTTGGTTTATTGATAATGGGTAAAAGAACAGCCGCCGATTTACCCGCCTTAGCTTCAAATTGGCGGGTAGCCGGTAAAGTAAACTGAAAACGATTGATAAAGTTATTCAGTTCAGTCATCGTTATTGAGTGCTCCTAATAAAGGTAAGATCAGGCTTAATTTATCAAAGGTTTCTTGATACTCTTTGTCTGCTTGGCTATCGGCAACAATACCACCGCCAGCCCAACAATAAACCTGTTTTTTATATGTCAGTAAAGTACGAATAGTAATATTGCTATCCATATTGCCATTGAAACTAATATAGCCTATTGCTCCACAATAGCCATGTCGGCGATGGGGTTCTAATTCTTCAATTATCTCCATTGCACGGACTTTCGGTGCGCCGGTTATTGACCCGCCAGGAAAACACGCTCGTAATAAATCAGTTGCACGGTATTGGCTATCTAACTTTGCCGTAACGGTACTAACCAGATGATGTACTGCCGGGAAAGCTTCAACAGCAAATAACTCAGGAACACTGACCGTACCCGGTTTGGCGACGCGGCCAATATCATTACGCAGCAAGTCGACAATCATTAAGTTCTCTGCGCGATCTTTTACTGAATTAGACAATTTTGCTACTTGAGCAAGGTCATCTTGTTCATTGTCTAAGCGCGGAAGCGTTCCTTTGATTGGGCGGGTTTGAATATCTCCATCTTGCAAAAAGATAAAGCGTTCAGGTGAAATACTGATAACCGCATTTTCGGGAAGACGTATAAAAGAAGAGAAGGGAGCACCATTGCGATCAAGTAGTGCTAAAAATGCATTCCATTCATCCCCTTTATACTTGGCTTTAAATCTTTGCGCTAAATTGATTTGGTAGCAATCACCATTACGTAAATATTCATGGATGCGCGCAATATTATGATGATATGCCTCTTCTGACATATTGGATTGCCATGCAGAGGTTAATTGAAATTTGTTTTTACGTGGCCTTTTTTGGTTGTTTAGCCAAGCTAACCGAGCATCAACATCATCATAACTAATTAATGTAGTGGTTTTATCATGATGATCAACAATGAGAGCCCACAAGTAGATGCCAACTGCCATGTCTGGAAACTGTAGCTCTGTGGTCGAAATTTCAGGTAATTTTTCAATGCGGCGCCCTAAATCGTAACTCCAAAGGCCGAGAGCCCCCCCGTTGAAGGGGCTCTCATTATCTTCCTGGCGTTTCGGTTGGTATTTATCCAGCAATCCTTGAAGGAGTTCAAAAGGGTCTGACTCAGAAACGAGAGAGGCGTGATTTTGTTCTGTAATAGTTGTTTTAAGCTGATAAGTAGTCAGTGTGGCAATCGGGTCAGCAACGATAATATCAAAGCGATTATGTGAGTGTTTTGCATTACCTGAATGTAATAACATCGCCCATGGCAGGTGTGCCAATGGGGTAAAATAATCAATGGCTGCATTTGGGCTATAAGGTAGTTGGATTTTTTTGATAACCATAATGATGAGTTTAAATTTCCGCAAGTGAATCAATACAGATTAACATATATTCTTATCTTAATAGTCGAAGAAATGTTAAAATCTTAATCATTGATTTTAGTCTTTTATTCATGAGGTTTAAACCATGTTTTCTGGTATGCCAGCACTTAATCACGAAGAACAGCAAGAAGCTGTTGAAAAAATTCATCAATTGATGGCGGAAGGTATGAGTAGTGGTGAGGCGATTGCAATAGTCGCTCATGAAATTAGAGAAAAGCACCAAGGTAAAGAACAGATCCACGTTCGTTTCGATGATGAAAATTAATAATTTATAAACATACTATTAACATTCATGCATAAATCTGATAGATTAATATTAGTTAAGTCATTCTATTTATCAATGAAGACTAGATAATAACCAGAAGATAACTGGTATCTGGTAGGCTGAAATAAGCCGCTAAACTAATCAAAAATCTTTACCTAGTAATAGGTATCGGAGGATGGTATGGAAGCGAATCGAAAAATTGCTGTAATTTTAGGTGCTTGTGCTCTGGTTTTTAGTTCTTTTGCGTTAAGCGCAAATAATGAAGAAGGCAAAGCTGCGCCTTTCGTCAGCTGTGGTACGTTAACTGAACCACAAATTGCAGCACAGGTGAAAAGTGACTTTATGCATAATCGTTTGCCTCATTGGACAGATGAAAAAGCGGCTTTAGGCAAAAAAGCGGTTGCTTGGGTCAATGATGGTGAAGTCACTAAAACTGAAACAGGTTACACCGTACCGCTGGTTGTTCGAGGTGCAAAATCCGATTTGCATTATTCAGTTGCGGTAGACTGCCAAAATAATACCGTGACATATAATACAACTAAATAAATTTTTTATTGAATATCAAGGGATAACCATTAAGGTTATCCCTTTTTTGTGTCATTTTTTCTGTGTATCCGTGAGCCTAGCGATTACGTGGTTCATAAGGCATACGAGCAAAATTTTGTGACAGTTGGCGGTAGTATACTAATCGCTCTCTGAAATAGTCCCTTAAGTGTTCAGGTTGTTCTCGCTCAACAGCTTCAGCAATGATGGCAATGTTATAGCGTTCTTTAAATGCAACACCAGAAGCCAAAAGGTCGACATTGACCTTATCCATTTCATCTTTAGGCAATAAAGCAAGGTTGTGACTCATATTTGATCTCTACGGTTAAATTCATACCTTATTATTGTAACTGGATAATGAGAAAAAATCTCATTACATTAATTGTAATAATAAAAATAAGAGTTAAATTTATCTATTTATATATTTAGCTATTAATAGAAAAACAGGGAAAGATAATGAGATTGATTATTATTGTTTTTAACAAAAGTTATTAATTATCAGTGAATTGGATTTTTTTGTTTTAAGATTGTTTTAGGGTTTTAATTATTGTAATACTGTGCATAATATACGCATGAATGATTAACCGATAAGGCTTAAATATGTTAACTACAGATATGGTCAAAAAATTAAACGAGCAATTAAATCTTGAGTTTTATTCTGCAAATCTCTATTTGCAAATGAGTGCTTGGTGTAGTGATAAAGGCTATGAAGGCGCTGCAGCGTTCTTAAAAGCACACTCACAAGAGGAAATGGAACATATGCAGCGTTTATTTGATTATCTTAGTGACACTGGGGCGTTGCCACTGTTAGGGCAAATTGCTGCGCCGCCCGTTGATTTCAAATCAATTAGTGATGTATTCACCCAAACTTATGAACATGAGCAATTAATTACTCGTGAAATTAATAAATTGGCTCATTTAGCAATGACAACACAAGATTATTCTACATTTAATTTCTTACAATGGTATGTTGCAGAGCAACATGAAGAAGAGAAATTATTTAAATCAGTACTGGATAAACTGGATATGGTGGGTGAGTCTGGTAAAGCACTATTCTTGTTAGATAAAGATTTGAAAAACCTGTCTGCGGCAACGCATGTCTAATCTACACACCAGTAAGTAGATAGAAATCTAGTTTTTCTCCCTACTTGATGCATAAAGACCTCTCTAGGCTTATGGGCATGAATTCTGTAATTCAATGTTCATAAGTCTTTTTCTTTTCATTTTGTGTGAAAACTCACAGGATAGGCCGATAAAACCCATTTTTAAGCGGTAAAATGGTTTGTTTTCCGTATAATGATTGGCAATTATTCTAAATTCACCTGCAAATTAAGAGGTTACTATGCCAATTAACCCTATTAAATCTTCATGGCGCAAACTTAGCGCTGTCGCCGTTCTATTTTTAGGCATGTCTTTCCAACAAGCATTTGCCCATGCACATTTAAAAGACCAGCTTCCTGCTGAAGGTACGGCAGTGGAGCAAGCGCCAGAGTCAATCTCATTAAGCTTTTCTGAAGGTATCGAAGTTAATTTCACTAAGGTCAGTATTATCGGGCCTGAAAATAAAATAGTGAAAACCGGTAAAGCAACGTTAGACCCGAGTAACGACACAAAAGTGGTCGTTCCTGTGGAAGACAAGCTCATTGCTGGGAAATATGATGTTAATTGGAGCGTCGTTTCTGTCGACGGACACAAAACAAAAGGAACGTATAGCTTTACAGTGAAATAATATGTCACTAGAAGCTTTTTATACCCTTATTCGCTTTATTCATTTTATCGCTGCAATATTGATGTGTGGAATGTCAATATTTGCAGTGGTACTTAGTCACGGCTCATTTAATTATTTATTAAGCCGCTATTTGAATAAAGGCATTTTCTTTTGTGCCATTGTTACTGTCTTAACAGCCTTCAGCTGGATGATTGCGCAAGCGGGTCTGATGGGTGATGGTTGGGAAGATAGTATTGATTGGCAGATATGGCAAGGGGTTTTAGGGACGTCATTCGGCCAAGTATGGCGTTGGGAACTTTTGTCATCTGTATTATTGCTATTGGTCTTATTTATAAAATCAATTCAATTACGATTGAAACTAATATTAGTTTTTTCAGTGATCCTGCTTGGTTTGCATGCCTTTATTGGGCACGCGGCTATGCATGATGGCCTACTCGGAACATTCCATCGTATTAATCAATTTATTCATCTCATTAGCTCTGCATATTGGTTTGGCGGTTTGTGGCCATTTTTAATTTGCATCCAATTTTTGCGCAATAAAAAAGAAATGGCAGAAGGGATGGACAAACAAATTGTGAATACCATGATGCGTTTTTCGCGCTTCGGCCATATCGCTGTTGTACTGGTGATCATTACTGGGATCATTAGTGCAATAACACTTTTACCTGGCTGGCCATTAAATTATTCAGGGTCAGAATACCAATCACTACTTTGGTTTAAGATCATTTTAGTGGGAGGAATGCTTTTATTAGCGATTATCAATCGTTATTACATCGTACCTATTATTAAGCAAAAAGGGCGAATCAATTACCTAATCATTAACAGTTGGGTTGAGTTACTGTTAGGTACGATGGCGATTCTTTCTGTGGCAATTTTTGCAAGCTACCAACCAATCTAGCTAAACTTTTATATTTAATTGATAATATGTAAGATATCTTCAATGTTTAATAAGGTCACTACCATGAAATTTAAACTCATTATTTGCTCACTGTTATTGGGTGGAACCGTGAGTACTGCTTTTTCTGCACCGTTAACATCCGTGAGTAAAAAACAATTTGGTGATGATTGGCCATTTACTCGAGAGGAAGTCATGTTAGAGTGCCGTCATAATGGGGCTTTGGTCGTCATTAACCCTGCCACGCTAATGCAATACCCATTAAACGACATAGCGACTGAATTGATGATCAAAAAAGAAATTAAAGCACAGCCTATTGATGTGCTGCTTAAGCCTACCGATAGCATCAAAACAGTTGAGGAAAGAATATTACCTATAAAAGAAGCTGCTGCAAAATTGTGTGCGAGTAATTAAATTTATCGTTCAGTTAAAATGTTCAATCTAGAAGGGATGTGGAAAACAATAAATTATTGTTATTATTCAATGCATTGATTAATTGAAAGGTTTGAGTGATTGTATGTATAGGTATAACCTATTAAACAAATAGTTCAATTTTAGAAAATTAAGAAATAAATTGTGTTAATAATATGTAAAAATATTGATAATAAATATGGTAAGAACGTGCATTGAAAGCTAGTATTAGAGTGTACTTTGTAACGTCTCAATGGCAATTTTAGCGCACGGCTCTGCCAGAGCCATTTCCCAAGGCCCGGTAATCGGAATCTACCAGGCCTCTTTTTTTGCCTATTATTTTGTCAGTTCTCATTTCATATCAGCTTATTGGTTCCTACCTATTTATATGCTTAGTAAATAACCTAAGAGTACTAACAAAACTATTAAGCAAGTTTCATCACCCAATGGTGATTTTCTTTGTCATAACGATCACGGTAGAGTAGAACCGGTTTTTCATCTAAAGTGGCAGGAATACTTGTATGCTCGTCCCAGCCATCAAGTTGCATGCAAAAGTCTGTATCAGAATCACATGGAATACTTACTGTATCACTTTTATGGGAAGCCATAACCGCATCATTAATTTCATAGGAAGATATTTTCAATTTTACAATACACATAACAGCACCTCATTCATCGATTTTAACCATATATAATCAGCTCAACGAATTTAAGCATAGTATAAATGGAATTAATTTCCAAAATAATTTTTAAGGTGCTTGTGAGGAAAGGGTGCTATATATGGTTAATATGCACCCTAATAGTGATTATTTTTTCGGGATAGATGTTCCCCAGTCCACGTAATCTTTAGGGGGCTCTAATTTTAGGATGAAATGCTGTTCAGGCCTAGCTTGTGGGGCTAGAGGCACTGACGGCGGTGTAGCAAGGGAAATACCGCCACGTACAAATTGCTTGAAAGTCCCGCTTTTGGCAACGCCACCGGTTAAACCAAATGAAAAGTTAAAACCGGAAGACTGCCAAAACTCGGTATTATTGCGAATAAGATATTGGTATTCCTTGCCAATACGTGTCGCAACATATACGCGATCGGAAAGCTCTCCCAAATAGAGACCTGTAACAACACCGACTTCTAGGCCCCTAAACAAAATAGGTGTACCAATTTGGATTGCGCCTACATCAATAGCATCAAGGTAAATAGTTAAACCGTCTAGATAACGCGAGTCTGTAATATTGGCAGTTTGTAATTCAAATTGATAACGGCTTTTACTGCTACGTCCCGGTTCAGCACTGATATAAGGCTGCAATATGCTATCTAAATTATTTAAACCCGCAGGGGATAATTCAGGTGTTACCACAGCGAAGCGACTTCCTAACCGGGTAAAGGTACTGACATATTCGGGGTATAGAATTGCTTTTGCTTGTACTTCACGTTTGTCAGATGACAATTTTAATGATTCAATTTGACCAATATTAATACCTAAATAACGGATTGGCATGCCTTCGGAAAGTTTTGATGCATCAAACGTGGTTAGCGTAATAATGCTTCCTATTGCCTTCGCAGAGGTTTCATTTGGGTAAAGCGTGTGTTGTCGAGCAGTATTGGCGACGCCACCATCTAGGTTATCAAAGCTAATTGCACCGCTAATCGCTCGGCTCAGAGGCGCAGCTTGAACGGTTAAACCATTGCTATTAAGCTGAACTTTTGCGCCGCCTTCAGCCCAAAATACACTATTTTCTGTGAGTAAATGAAGATATTCATTTGAAATATTTACATTGATCGCAAACCCGGATTTGGTTGGTTTAATGGCAATGATTTTGCCAACTGCAAATTGGCGATAAAGAACGACAGAACCCGCCTGAATGTCTGGTAGTGTCGTAGTATTGAGAGTGATAGTTGTAGGTGGTAAAGCGCCTAAAATACCGGCTTTTGCATTATCATCACTACGGTATAAAGGAAAGGTTTCGGGAAGTTTATCTTGGCTTTGTCCAGCTATCAGGTGAATCCCGCCATCTAACCATTCTTGGGGGGTTGCGCCTTGGAATTGTAATCCATTAAGGCCTAATTGGATATCCACTCGGCTATTTGCAACAAATTTACTGTCTTCACGAACAAGGTGCTGGAACTCATCATAGATTAGGATACTAAAATTCACTTTTTCAGTTGCTAGGTGACGCTGTAACACTTCGCCAACTTGAATTCCTTTGTAAACAATGGGTTGGCCTTTATCGACACCATAGGTGTCATGCGCCCAAAGCGTTAGCATTAGGGGTTCTTTGCCGTCTTGCTCTGCGGTTTTGGCTATTTTTTTATTATCTTGCAGAACAAATTGTTGTCCTTCTTCTGCTTGAGGACTGCTTTGTGGTGAGTCAAAAGCAATGGCGCCATTTATCACAGCAGAAAGGCTTTCCATTTTTACACTTGCTCCAGATTTAAGGTCGAAGCTACCTTGTAACCCAGATACATTCCAAAACTGACTCTCTTTGCGTACTAAGTTAGCATACGGTTTTTTGACAACAGCAGAGATAGAAACACCTTGGTTATCTGGCAAAATGGTATAGTCAGAAATATATCCAACAGGCACTTTCCGGTAATAAATCGGAGAGTTTTCATTTAATGAGCCTAAATCCGGAGCAGTAAGGTGAATAAGTAATTCACCTTTATCTATGTTTAGCTGCGGTGGTGTATCCTGTGCAACAAAAGAGAATTGCTCTGTTCCCGTGCTTGGTAACATCCCAATGTAGTTCCCACCAACTAACGCATCAAGACCAGAAACACCTGCTAATGATGCCTTGGGGGTCACTAACCAAAATTTAGTCCCTGAATTCAAGGCTGGCCGCATGTCTTTACTCACACTAGCGGTAACAATAATGGTTTTCATATTTTTACTGATAGCGACAGATTCCACCATACCCACCTCGACACCTTGATATCGGATTGGCGTACGGTTGGCTACCACTCCAGGTGCAGATGTAAATTCAATGGTGATATTCGTTCCCCGTTCAGACCAATGCTGAAACAAAAGCCAGCCTGCAATGAAAATAGCGACTAAGGGCAATAGCCAAAACGGTGAAATCTGCTTACGTTTACGTAATATAGCTTCTGATATTTCTTCAGAGGGTTCACTTTGCGGGTTTTGATTTTCCATAAGAATCCCAAATTAAACGGCTATCTAACCACTCAACAGCCAAGATAGTTAAAATAACGGCTGTACCAAAATACAGTGCGGCAGGGCCCATCGTAAACGACATCAATTGGTCTCGATTAACTAATGTCATCATTAAGGCAATGACGAATAAATCTAGCATGGACCAACGACCAATCCATGAAACAAACCTAAGTAATTTCATACGTAAAATAGGGTCAGTATTGCTTTTGAAATGGATAGAAAACAGTAGCAATATCATGATAATAATCTTAATAAAGGGAACCAATATGCTTGCAATGAATACAATAATTGCAATTGGCCAATTACCTGAATCAATTAAAGTCACTACACCAGAATAAATGGTGTCCTCTAAACGTTGCCCATTGAGGTAAAAAATAGAGATTGGCATTAAATTAGCAGGAAATAATAACACCATAGCAGCAATTAATGCGGCCCAGGTTTTTTGCAAACTATGTGGTTCGCGATAGTGAAGTGGACGATGACAGCGTTGGCATTTTCCATTGCTAGTTGCAGGGCCGCAATGATGGCAAGCTGTACAGGTCAGTGAGTTGTCTTGTACATTTTTATTATTAATCGGATAAAATTTGTTCCATAACTCATCTAAGTTCATATGGATGAGGATTAATATACTGAGAATAGACATGGTAATAAAAGCGATTAAACCATGTCCAATGAAAACACTCGCATAATCTTGCATTTTAATCGCAGCAATGCCTAGCGCGATAAGGTAAACATCTAACATAACCCATTCTTTGATGTGACTTAATACTAAAAGAATAGGCCGGAGATTCAAATTAATATGCTGACCAATAGATAACAATAAAATTAAAATGGGTAATAATAATGGGGCTGCAATTGCACAAAATGCCACTATACTGGCCGTAAATGGATCTCCTTGTTGATTAATTAAGCGAATGCCTTCAATGACATTTGCATTGATTTGGCTTCCTAATAAGTGAATAGAAATAAGTGGTTGCCAAAATGCAATAGGGGCAAGCATCAATAAAGTGATAGCCAGTATTGATAAACGATTGAGTGACCAAGAACGCCCGTCATTAAGTTGACTAAAGCAGCGAGGGCAAACAACGACTTGCCGTATGCTAAATTTAGGGGTTAGTAGCTTCTGATTGCAATGATTACATCGTTGAAAAAGCAAATCAGTGTGATTAATGTAGTTCATATTGACTCATTTTAGGTGGTTACCTCGATGTAATCTAGTGTAAAAAAATTTACCTCAAAGTGACAAATTGGTAACCTTAGGGCTGCGCTTACAAATATTTGATTAATTGCTTGATTATTACAAGAAATAATTATGGATAAAAAGAAGTATTATCACGAACTTTCAGACAATCTCTCTGCGCTACTTGCAGGGGAATATGATTTAATTGCAACCTTAGCAAATACCAGTGCATTATTATATGACTGTTTAGAAGGGGTTAACTGGGCTGGTTTTTATCTCAGTAATGGGCAAGAATTAGTACTGGGTCCTTTCCAAGGTAAAGTTGCGTGTGTTCGGATCCCTTTTGGTAAAGGCGTGTGTGGAACAGCGTTTAGCAATAACCAAGTTCAGCGTATCGAAGATGTTCATGCATTCCCAGGTCATATTGCCTGTGATGCAGCAAGTAACGCTGAAATTGTCTTTCCTTTGGAAGTTAATGGGCAAATTATCGGGGTTTTAGATATCGACAGCCCAAATATTAGCCAATTCGACCAAGAAGACGAAAAAGGGCTACAATACCTTGTAAACCAGTTGTGTCAACACCTGGCAATGTGTTCTATGCCTAAATATCACTAAATAATGGTCAGTTAAATTAATAGTAACGTGGCAATTGTCAGCAACACGATTATAATGTCGGCTTGTTCATGCCCGTGAGGTTGGCAAAATCGTTGTTATCAGGAAATTTCATGGAAAATCAACCTAAGTTGAATAGTAGTAAAGAAGTTATCGCATTTCTAGCAGAGCGTTTTCCTCGCTGTTTTATCGCTGAAGGCGAAGCACGTCCGTTAAAAGTCGGAATTTTTCAAGATATCGTAGGGTGCTTAAAAGAAGAAGATGGTATTAGCAAAACGCAATTGCGTTCTGCATTACGTATGTACACTTCTAGCTGGCGTTATCTCTACGGTGTTAAAGAGGGCGCTAAACGCGTTGACCTAAACGGTGAAGATTGTGGTGAATTAGATGCAGAACATATTGCTCATGCGCGCCAACAATTAGCCGAGGCGAAAGCTCGCGTTCAAGCACAGCGTGCTGAACAAAAAGCGCAAAAACGTCCAGTTGCACAAAAAACGGGTGATAAAACACCACGTACACAAGACGCAACTAAGCAAAAAGCGCCTCGCCGCCGTCCAACAGACAATAAAGAACGCTCGCAAAATACATCAGCTAAAGCCCCTCGCCGTAATACACCTGCACCAGAGCAAAATCTGAAATCAGTGACAGACATCAACACACTCCAAATTGGCCAAACTTTGAAAGTAAAAGTTGGTACCAGTGTGATGGACGCCTCTGTTTTAGAAATTGCGAAAGATGGTGTTAGGGTTCAATTGCCAACAGGGCTGGCAATGATTGTACGCGCGGAACATTTAAAGTTCTGATACGGAGGTCAATCAGGTCATGAACAAACTTCTTAAAATTGCATTGGTGGTCAGTCTAGCGACTTTTGGCAGTGCAATAGCTAATACTCAAGCAGTGACTCCGGTCACTGCGGCTCAGTTGCCTGTCTTAAAACAGAGTGCACAGCACGGTACGGTGAGTGAAAGAGTAACATCTCGGTTTACTCGCTCACATTACCGCCAATTTGATTTAGACAATGCATTTTCTGGGAAGATATTTGATCGTTATCTCAATATGTTAGATTTCGGTCATAATGTTTTACTTCAATCCGATATTGACCAGTACGCTAAAGATAAAGGCAAGGTAGGTCAATGGCTTGAGGATGGCAAGTTAGATACGTTCTATGACCTGTATAACCTGTCTCAGGAAAGACGTTTCGAGCGATTTAAATATGCATTGGCTCGTTTAGAGCAACCTATCGATTTAAATGCGACTGATTCTATTGAAGTTGACCGTTCTAAATCACCGTGGCCTAAAGATAAGCAAGAACTTGATCGTCTATGGGACCAAAAAGTTCGTTATGACTGGTTGAATTTAAAACTATCAGGCAAAGATGATAAAGAAATCAAAGAGAAATTAACGAAACGTTATAATTTTGCGTTGCGACGTTTAACACAAGCGCAAAGTGAAGATGTTTTTCAATTGATAGTTAACTCTTTTGCTCGTGAAATCGATCCACACACAAGTTATCTATCGCCTCGTAATACTGAACAATTCAATTCAGAAATGAGTTTATCATTAGAAGGAATTGGTGCGGTCTTACAGCAAGATGATGAAAATACAGTTATCAACTCGTTGGTTGCTGGGGGCCCAGCAGCTAAAAGCAAAGAACTAAAAGTCGGCGATAAAATTATCGGTGTAGGCCAAACGGGTAAACCTATTGTTGATGTGGTTGGCTGGCGACTTGATGATGTGGTTGCTTTAATTAAAGGCCCGAAAGGAAGTAAAGTTCGGTTGGAAGTCGTTTCTGATACTAAAGGGGCGAAACCTCATATAGTCACCATAGTTCGGGAGCAGATCCGGCTAGAAGACCGAGCAGTCAAGCTGACAATAAAACAGCAAGGTAGAGATAAAGTTGCCGTTTTAGACATTCCAGGTTTTTACGTTGGTTTAACGAATGATGTTAAAGCTCAACTGCAAAACATGGCAAAAGATAATATTTCTGCATTGGTTATTGATTTACGCGGTAATGGTGGCGGAGCATTAACTGAAGCGGTTTCTTTATCTGGCTTGTTCATTCCACAAGGGCCGATTGTCCAAGTTCGTGATAACAATGGCCAAGTTCGTCAAGATATCGATGACGACGACGTTATTTACTATAAAGGTCCTCTCGTTGTTTTAGTTGACCGTTTTAGTGCATCTGCATCTGAGATTTTTGCTGCGGCAATGCAAGATTATGGTAGGGCGATGATTGTTGGTGAGCCGACATTTGGTAAGGGAACTGTTCAGCAGCACCGTAGTTTGAGTCGTGTTTACGACCAAATGCTGAAGCCAGAATGGCCTTCATTAGGTTCAGTTCAGTATACTATTCAGAAGTTTTATCGGGTTAATGGTGGTAGTACACAGCGTGAAGGGGTAACCCCTGATGTCGTCATGCCAACAGGCCAAGATCCCGCAGAAACGGGTGAAAGTTTCGAGGACAACGCATTGCCATGGGATAGCATTCCACCGGCAAAATACACGCCTGTTGGTGATGTTTCTTCTGATTTATCGTTAATAAAAACGCAGCATTTGGCGCGTATTAGCAAAGACCCTGAATTCAATTACATTGATGAAGACATTGCACGCTATAAAGTAAACAAAGAGAGTAAGAATCTTATTTCACTCAACTATGCTGAACGTCAAAAAGAAGATTCTGAAATTGAAGCGACAAAACTGAAACGTATAAACGAACGTAATACACGGGAAGGCAAGCCGCTATTGAAATCAATTGATGATCTGCCAAAAGATTATGAAGGACCAGACCCATACCTTGATGAAACGGTGAAAATGGCGATCGACTTAGCGAATCAGCACACTAAGCTATTATCAAATAATAAATAATATCCCTCTTATTATTTGTCGGGTTAAGCCAGCGCAAGCTGGCTTAATTTTTGTGTCTTTTCAATACAATCTTAATACATATCCCACAATAAAAGCCAAATGTTAGTTTATTGTTAATTTTAGTCTTTTTAGTAAATAGTATCGAAATTGATACAGCTTTATGCTTTATTTACTTTATTTTTAAAATGACTGACTGAAATTAAAAATTAACTATAGGTTTCTTTACCTTTACTTAATTTATCCTAAACTTTTGGTATAGATCCCTTAGTCACGAGGCAATACCATGCGTAAATTATTTGTAGGATTAATGGCAGTGAGTGTAATGATAGTTGCATCTATTAACACAGCGAATGCAAGAAACTACCCTTGTTCTGGAAGTAAAGGGGGAATTGATCGCTGTGAAGATGGTAAGTTTATTTGTAATGATGGTTCAACGAGTCGTTCAGAGCAAGTATGTACTATCGAGCTAAAAAATGATATCAACAACAAAGCAAAAGCCGCTGGTGCTGTGATTGGTACTGGTGTTGCCAAGCAATCAAGTAAACCATCTGTATCTGATTCAATAAAAAGCACGAGTGATAAAGCCAGCAAAATAGCTTCTGATAAAGCTGACAAGGCCAGTGACAAAGCATCTGGCACTGCTAAAACAGTAAAAGAAAAGGCCTCTAAAACTGCGGATAAAGAAGTTAAAAACGTGAAAGAAAAAGCATCTAAAGCCAAAGATAAAGAGTCTGCTAAAGCAGTAAAAGAAAAAGCGCCTAAAGCCGTAGATAAAGAGTCAGCTAAAGAAGTAAAAGAAAAAGCGGCTAAAGCCAAAGATAAAGAGTCAGTAAAAGCAGTAAAAGAAAAAGCGTCTAAAGCCGCAGATAAAGAGCCAGCTAAAGCAGTAAAAGAAAAGGCGTCTAAAGCCAAAGATAAAGAATCGGCTAAAGCAGCAAAAGATAAAGTAACAAAATCGACTAAAGAAAAAACTAATTAGCCTTAGAACAAAACAACAGATCGAGATAGAACAAAATAGTGCCACTTAATGTGGCATTATTTTTTAATAGAATGAAAGTAAAAATGAATATTCATTCATTTGGTGAATAAAATGAGTGGTAAGATAGATAAATACACTAAATTGCTTTTGGTGATTGACCAAACAGCTTTATCGTTTCAATTAAAATTAACTTTAAATTTAAATGGTTATTAAATGAACCTTTAAAAATAAATGGTTAAATTTTTATCGTAAGAAGTTATAATTTATTTAGATTATGATAATGAGTTTTGAGCATAGCTATGTAAAGTTATGTTGTTTTTTAGGGTTTTCGCGTTAATGCACTTGAAAAAGTGTGAAAAAACCTTATTTATAAAGTAAATTCTACGTATATTTGTTTTTACCAAGGAATACATAAAAAATGATGAGAATTGCTTTATTCTTACTCACGAACTTAGCGGTTATGTTTGTGTTTGGGATAATCCTAAGCTTAACTGGGATCCGTGGTAGTAGTGTTCAAGGCCTGATGATCATGGCCGGTCTATTTGGCTTTGGTGGTGCTTTCATATCACTATTAATGTCTAAATGGATGGCGCTGAAATCAGTCGGTGGCGAAGTTATCGAAACTCCACGTAACCAAACGGAACAATGGTTAGTCTCAACCGTTGAGCGCCAAGCACAACAAGTTGGCATTCAAATGCCACAAGTGGCTATCTATCATGCACCAGATATCAACGCGTTCGCAACAGGTGCCCGTCGTGATGCTTCACTTGTCGCGGTGAGTACTGGGTTATTAGAAAATATGAGCCGTGATGAAGCGGAAGCGGTTATTGCTCATGAAATTAGCCATATTGCCAATGGCGACATGGTGACGATGACTTTATTACAAGGTGTCGTGAATACGTTCGTTATCTTTATCTCACGTATAATTGCACAGGTTGCGGCAGGTTTTATGTCCAACAGTGATAACGAAAGTGAAAGTAGCAATGGTAACCCAATGGTTTATTTCGCGGTTTCTATGGTGCTTGAAATCGTCTTCGGTATTTTGGCGAGCATCATCACTATGTGGTTCTCTCGTTATCGTGAGTTCCATGCGGATGCTGGTTCGGCAAAATTAGTTGGTCGTGAAAAGATGATAGCTGCTTTGCAACGGTTAAAAACGAGCTATGAGCCACAAGAAGAAGGCCGTTTGATGGCATTTTGTATTAATGGCCGTGGGAAAGCATTTAGTGAGTTATTTTTATCACACCCACCATTAGACAAACGTATTGAAGCATTGCGCTCAGGTGAATACTTAAAGTAGTAGCCGAGATAATGAGTCTAAGTTAGCTTTATATAGACAACAATCTCAGTATCTGCCCAGTAATAGTTTAATTACTGGGCATTTTTATTTATATAATATGTGAAATATATTCCCTCAAAATACCTATTCATATCTAACAGACTCAATCTTAATTTCGACTCGCAATTAATTGTATTAATAACTGCAATCGATAAATCACAAGTGAGCTTACTCACAATCTTCTATTTTAAATGATGAATTACTGAAATTTTGTTCGCTTTTATTTTACTTTTAATCTTTATTAGATTGATAAGAAATTGTTATGGGTTTGGTTGTTTTGTTAATTAACATGAATTAATTGGGGGTAGGATGGATTTGATAACTACGTGGTTAAGTGAACTAAATGGAGTGGTGTGGGGAGTACCAATGCTTGTTGGGATCTTAGGCGTTGGTATATATATGCAAATCCGGCTTGCATTTTTACCGATCAGAAAAATTGGAACGGGTTTTAAGCTATTATTTCAAAAGAACGAATCACGGGGTGAGGGACAAATATCACCTTTTAATGCATTAATGACAGCGTTATCGGCAACTATCGGTACGGGGAATATTGCCGGGGTAGCGACGGCAGTTGTTATGGGCGGGCCAGGCGCATTATTCTGGATGTGGATGACGGCATTAGTAGGAATGGCAACAAAATATTCTGAGGCTGTGTTAGCCGTTCGCTTTCGTGAAGTGGATAAATATGGCCAGTATATTGGCGGCCCAATGTACTACATTAAAAATGGATTAGGCCCTAAATGGATTTGGTTGGGAACATTGTTTGCCTTTTTTGGTGCATGTGCCAGTTTTGGCATTGGAAATACAGTACAAGCGAACTCAGTGGCAGATGTACTAGAAAGTAACTTTGGTGTGCATAAATGGTTGACTGCCGGGGTTTTAGTTTTATTAGTTGGTGCGGTGTTGATTGGTGGGCTGCGACGTATCTCTGATGTTGCAGGAAAACTTGTCCCATTTATGACCGTTGCCTATTTTGGCGCGGGTGTCATTGTACTTGGCATTTATTTTACTGAGATCCCTACTGCACTTTCTCTGGTTGTTACTTCGGCCTTTAACCCAGTTGCTGCCCAAGGTGGGTTTGCGGGGGCGGCAGTATGGGCCGCAATCCGCTTTGGAGTTGCGCGAGGCGTATTTTCCAATGAAGCTGGTTTGGGTAGTGCACCTATCGCCCATGCCGCTGCAAAAACACAAAACCCTATTCGCCAAGGACTTATTGCGATGTTAGGGACATTTATTGACACTATCATTGTGTGTTCTGTCACGGGGTTAACTATCATTATAACTGGTGGGTGGTTGACTAGTGAAACAGGAGCGACATTAACCGCATCATCATTCCAAACGGCAATACCAGGTGGAAATTATATTGTTGCTATCGCATTAGCCATATTTGCATTTACCACTATTCTGGGGTGGAGTTTTTATGGCGAAAAGTGTGTGCAATATTTATTTGGGTTGCGCGCGATAAAGCCATATAGAGTGTTATGGTTGATTGCTTTACCTATCGGTGCAACACAATCACTTGATTTTGTTTGGTTATTGGCAGATACATTAAATGCCATGATGGCGATCCCTAATTTGATTGCCTTGTTGCTGTTAAGCCCCGTTGTTTATCGGTTAACACGTGACCATATAAAAGATGTGAATGCAGACAGCATTGATATGGCAAAACAGTTGTACGACAGCAAATCATAAACCAGCGATAATAAGCTTCATTTTAATAGTGAAGCTTATTATTTCGTCAATATCTCCCGTTATTAATCAATCTTCTCTATGAATAGTATATAAATCATATATTTTTATAGGTAAAATTACGGAATTGCGTTAAACACGCTATGCTTAGAAGGGATAGTGTAAACCATACGTATTTTATAAATTAAACAAGGGGATAGAATGGATATTCTTGAGAAAACGTTATTATTTGGTAATGATTTTTTGACAACGACAAACCCCGCTAGGTTAGTTCCGTTTAAATTTGAGATCTATCGTTCTGAGCAAGGCTTTTACCATCGGGTATATAAGCAAGTTGGCATGTCTGGAGCTAACTTTGGGCAAACGTTTCAAGTGTGGGCTTTTGAAGAGCAGAAAAGTTGGGATAAGCAAACCGACGATACAACAGTTGATGAATACATTCAGCATTGCCAAGATATTTATAAACGCAATAATACATAAGCTGTAGAAAAAAAGCCCCCTTCATAGGGTTCTGAAGGGGGAGCTAAATGAATAAAGAATGGTTTAATTCATGAATAAAGATAGATGATTTTCACGATTAAAACTTAGTTATTTGTGCAGTTTAAACCACTTAATAGTAGATATATCCTTAAAATAGCATTTATCGCTAAATAATCTATTGGCGATACCCTGTTTTTATCTGTTCTAACGTATTTTTGTAGGTTTCTGCCTGCTTTTCGTCTTCCATTTGTGCAATTTCACGCTGCATCTTAATTAATATTTTACCTGCATCCGCTTGGCCGATAGCTTTTAGCATATGTGTCAGTAAATTTTTAAGACAAGTCACTTCATCCGCTAAAGTATTAACGTTAGGTTCAGTTGGAAAATGGTTTTTCATTAAAGCGATCCTTTGAGCATAAAAAATAATAGTGAGATTGTAGCATAGAAAGTAATAGGATGTGTTTTCAGATAACTGAATGTAATAAATATTCAGATAAATGGATTAAATTTGAACGCATAATTAAATGTAAGAGTTGGGGAAATAAAAATAAGTTGGCATGATATTTTTCTTGCTAATAGGCAAATAGGAGCCTTTATGAGTGATAAAAAATTGTGATATAATTCACAAAAAAGTGTCGTTAGCAATATAGATTGCTTAGTAACGACTCAATCCTGTACTAAATACCAATATCCTTTCGCAGCATTTTTTACACACGGTTAAGCCGTTGGCATCTATTATTTGTGGGAAAGTAAAGGCTAAGAGAAATATGACGCAAGTTTCTAGAAAAACAGCTTGGATCCGTGTAATAGCATTAGCGGTTGCTGCATTTGTTTTTAACACAACAGAGTTTGTGCCTGTTGCATTACTCAGTGATATTGCAAAAAGCTTTGACATGACGGTCGCACATACCGGATTAATGATAACAATCTACGCGTGGGTTGTGGCTTTGATGTCGTTACCTTTAATGCTATTAACCAGTAAAATAGAGCGTCGCAAATTATTAGCTTTCTTATTTGTTATCTTTATTGTTAGTCACATCATTTCAGGGTTTGCGTGGAGTTTTGATATTCTAATAGCAGGGCGTATTGGTGTCGCTTTGTCCCATGCGGTATTTTGGTCAATTACGGCATCTTTAGCAATTCGGGTTGCTCCTGCAGGTAAAAAAGCTCAAGCGCTTGGGTTATTAGCGACGGGAACGGCATTGGCAACAGTATTAGGTCTTCCTCTTGGCCGTGTAGTTGGGCAATTCTTAGGTTGGCGAGCGACATTTTTAGGTATTGGTGTTATAGCATTGTTCACTATGGTTGTGTTGATTCGCTTTTTACCACGCTTACCAAGTGAACATTCAGGCTCGTTAAAAAGTGTGCCGATGCTATTCCAACGGCCAGCACTCGTTGGAATGTTCGCATTAACTGTTTTGGCTGTCACCGCACATTTTACGGCTTACAGTTATATTGAGCCTTTTGTTCGGGAAGTTGCCTTACAAAGTCAAAACTTTGCCACGTTATTACTACTGATTTTTGGTGGTGCGGGTATTGTTGGAAGCGTAATATTTAGCCGTTACAGCAGCAAATTTTCATTATCATTCTTACCTGCAGCAATCGCATTTATGACGATTTGCTTATTATTATTGATGCCATTAGGTAGAGATGTTTGGTCGTTGATTATGTTATCAGTGTTCTGGGGAATGGCCATGATGTGTATTGGTTTAGGAATGCAAGTTAAGGTCATTGATTTATCTCCAGATGCCACCGACTTGGCTATGTCAATTTTCTCTGGAATTTTTAACATTGGCATTGGTGCTGGCGCACTGTTAGGCAATCAAGTTATTGTTCATATGGGAATGACCCAGATTGGTTATATTGGCGGTGCGATTGGTGTCATAGCATTCATTTTGTGTGTCTTTTTATTCAAGCGCTATAGTGAGTCTCTTAACGATAGAGTAGACGTTGCCGCAAATCACTAACTCGCATTCTCATCATGAAGTCGAGATGAAAGCTCTGTGTTATTTTAATGATAAACAGAGCTTTTTTATCGTTATCTGAGTAAATAATCTAAAAAATAATAAATTTTATCATTACTAATTCTAATAATAAGGAAATATAATGAAGGGGCTGGGTTTTTTATTGATGTCGATTATTGCCGAAGTCATTGCAACGACAACACTGAAGGCGTCTGATGGTTTTAGTCGTTTTTGGCCATCGTTGATTGTTATTATCGGTTATGCAGTCTCTTTTTGGGGGCTTTCGCAGGTGGTAAAAGTTATGCCATTAGGTATTGCTTATGCAATTTGGTCAGGTTTAGGGATTGTATTGGTTTCCGTTGCTGCAATTTTTATTTACAACCAAAAACTCGATTTACCTGCAATTATTGGTATGCTATTAATTATTATTGGTGTCTTAGTCATCAATCTATATTCAAAAAGCGGCGGGCACTAAGCGGTTATTGCAGAATGTTCAGGTGGCATCTTTGGAGAAGCAGGAAATGAGGCATAGGGTTAATCAATTTTTTAAACCAGTACTAACAATGTTACTCACTGGGGCTATATCTGTCATGCTATCTGCGTGTGGTAGCTCAAACATAGATAACTCTGTGGAACATTCTGCGAGTCAATATGCTCAACAAGTGGTCAATTTAGGCCCTGGGGCACAAGAGGCCTGTGTTTCAGCGGGTGGGTTACCAGCGCTCACATTAGAATTAAATGGGTCACAAACAGCTGTATGCCAATTTGCGAATGGTAAACGTTGTGCTGTTGACATTATACAATCGGGTGCTTGTATATAACTCTTCTTTTTATGAAGTTAATTAACCTTTTATTAATCATTAATATGAGGTTAATTAACTATATGTATTCATTTAAATTAGTTTTGTTTTAATATTTATCTTTTCATTTATTGAGTTGTATTTTCATTTCTTATTCTTAAGTCGTCTAATTACGAGCATCTATTTAAGTGCTTATTTTAATTATTGATATTTAACGATGATATTACTAATATTAAATAACAAAGAATATTTTAGATAATTATAAAAGCACATATAAAGACATTTACATTTATTAAAGAGTAATGCCAAATGAAAAAGAAAATTGAAGAGTATGATGGCCCCGCTGCCGGTTGGGGGGCTGTAAAAGCAGTTGCAGAAGCATTACGTGGCCAAATGAAAGTAGGTCATGACATAATTGCGATGTTTGAAATGAATAAGGTAGACGGCTTTGATTGCCCTGGCTGTGCATGGCCTGACCCAGTACATACGGCGTCATTTGATATTTGTGAAAATGGTGCAAAAGCAATTGCTTGGGAAGCCACATCTAAAAAAACAACGCCGGAATTTTTTTCTAAATATACCGTAACAGAGTTACTTGAGTGGGATGACTTTCATTTAGAGGATGAAGGGCGTTTAACTCACCCCATGAAATATAATTCACAAACAGATAAATATGAACCTATCGAATGGGAAGATGCATTTCAACAAATAGGTACGCGTTTACAAAGTTATTCAGACCCAAATACTGTTGAGTTTTATACATCAGGTCGAACTTCAAATGAAGCCGCATTCTTATATCAGCTACTTGCTCGTGAGTATGGCACAAACAATTTCCCTGATTGTTCAAATATGTGCCATGAACCAACGAGTGTTGGTCTTGCTGACTCTATTGGTGTCGGCAAGGCGACAGTATTGCTAGACGATTTTGATAAAGCGGATTTAGTTATTTGTATAGGTCATAACCCTGGGACTAACCACCCGAGGATGTTGAGCTCATTGCGTGAAGTTTCTAAACGTGGCGCTAAAATCATTGCCATAAACCCTTTAAGAGAGCGAGGTCTTGAACGTTTTACCTACCCGCAAGACGTGGTAGAAATGCTAACGTTAGAGTCTACCCCTTTAGCAGGACACTATTATAAAGTTCGTGTTGGTGGAGACACTGCGTTACTTAAAGGTGTGATGAAGTTATTGATTGAAAAACACCAAGCTGCAGTAGATGCAGGAAAAGAGCCTATTCTTGATACTGAATTTATATCAACTCATACACAGGGTTATGAAGCTTTAAAAAATGACTTACTGACAACGAGTTGGAAAGATATTTTAAGGGTTTCTGGCTTACCGCGTGAGTCTATCGAAGAGATTGCGGATCTTTATATTGAGGCAAAAAGTACCATTATTTGTTATGGTATGGGGATCACTCAGCACGAGCATGGTACGCAAAATGTTCAGCAACTCGTTAATTTATTACTACTGAAAGGTAATATTGGTCGGGAAGGTGCGGGGATTTGCCCTTTGCGTGGTCATTCGAATGTTCAAGGTGATAGAACCGTTGGTATTACGGAAAAACCGTCAAAAAGCTTTTTAGACAAAATTGAACAACGATTTGGTTTTAAACCACCAAGCGAATTTGGTCATGCAGCCGTCGCGAGCATGCAAGCCATTTCTGAAGGAAAAGCGAAGGCTTTAATCTGCATGGGCGGAAACTTAGCAGTTGCCATGCCAGATAAAGACGCTTGTTTTGCAGGTATGAAAAAGCTTGATTTAGCGGTGCACACAGCAACTAAACTAAATCGCTCCCATTTATTAACCGCTAAGCAGACATTTTTATTACCTGTATTAGGTCGCAGTGAAATAGACAGGCAAAGCAGTGGTGTGCAATGTGTGACCGTAGAAGACTCAATGTCGATGGTTCACGCTTCAAAAGGTTTACTTAAACCGTGTAGCCCTTATCTTAAATCTGAGTGTGCGATTATTGCAGGAATAGCTAAAGCGACAATACCGCAGAGTAAAGTTGAATGGGATGATTTTATCGGCAATTACGATTTGATTCGTGACGCGATGGAAGCGGTATTACCTGGTTTTGATGATTATAATGCACGCATTAAAATCCCTGGGGGATTCCATCTGACTAATGCGGCTTCTGAGCGTCGTTGGTTAACGCAGTCAGGCAAAGCTAATTTTATACCGACAGAAGGCGTTATTGAAGACCCGAATTCAGCAGTTAACAGTGAACTCATTTTGGCAACATTGCGTAGCCATGACCAATATAATACAACAATTTATGGATTAAATGACCGATATCGCGGTGTGTTTGGGCAACGAGATGTTGTTTTCATCAGTGGTGCAGAAGCCCAAAAACAGAAGTTACAAGCGGGAGATAAAGTGAATCTCATCGCATTAGACCGCGAGCAGAAACCAACAAAACGGCGTTTAGATAACCTCACTGTGGTGATTTATGATATGGCAGACCGTAGTGTTGCCACTTATTTCCCTGAAGCTAATAATTTAATTTCGTTGGATAATTTCGACCCGCAATGTGGTATTCCTGCGTATAAAAATATCCCTGTGAAATTAGAGCGAGTCATTCAATAGGTTAATTTTATCACTTAGGAACCCCAAATGTTGAATATAACATTTGGGGTTTAAAGGCTATTTTTTGGCTGGGAAGAACTGGCTGATGATAACAATGATTGCAACTAAGAGATACGCCGCGAAGATACCAATTAACCATTGTGGCATATCAAGCCCTAAGAATGCCCACTGCCTAACGGCACAGTCACCCGTAGCGTCGAATACTGCTGGTACCCACTCTTGTAATGGTAACCAATCAGGGAAATTAACGAAAAAATCACATGATGCAAATGGTGAAGGGTAAAGTTGTAGCATGGTATGCTCCCATGCAAGGTCTAAACCGCGCCAAGCAGAATAAACCCAAATAAGAATAGCAACCCAGCGTATGACTATGTTCCGTGGTGCTATCGCTCCAATTAAGCCAGCAACCATAATGCCAAGTAATGCAACACGTTCATAGATACACATAACACAGGGTTGTAGTTTCATAACATGCTGAAAATATAAAGCCGCACACTCGAGCATAAAGGCAATAAATGCCATGAGTAGCCAAGCGCCTCTTCCTTGCGAACAGTAGTTAAAAAATCTGAACATACTTAGTATCCTAATTGAGTAATGCGCACATTTTGCCCCTATCGGCCCGATAAAAAAAGCAATTAAAGTGAAATAATGCAATTTTAGAGAGGGTTTTACCTAACATTACAATTAGCCGTATTGCTGCACGGCTAATTGTTTAAAGTATAGTTATTGTGCGAACGTAATCAACCCGATGCTTTCCATCCAATGTGTGATGGGAACTAGCCAGAATTCAACCCCTAATAGCCCAACAATGGTCATTACGAAGGTATATGGCAGAGCCATCCACACCATACGGCCGTAAGATAAGCGGATCAGAGGTGATAACGCAGACGTTAATAAAAACAAGAAGGCGGCTTGCCCATTAGGTGTTGCAACAGAAGGTAGGTTAGTTCCTGTATTAATTGCTACTGCTAATAATTGATATTGTTCCGTTGAGACTAAACCTTCATTTGCCGCTTTTAAGGCTTCAGTAATATAAACCGTCCCTACGAATACGTTATCTGACACGGCAGAAAGTAGGCCATTAAACAGATAGAACAATGATAATTGTGACGATTCAGAAGATTGCAACACAAACTGAATAAATGGAGTGAATAATTGTTGGTCAATGATAACAGCAACAATGCTAAAGAATACGGTAAGTAATGCGGTAAATGGTAATGCTTCCTCAAAGGCTTTTCCCAGCGCATGCTCTTCTGTGATACCACAAAATGCGGTCGTCAATACGATGACGGATAGGCCAATCAGGCCAACTTCCGCTAAATGGAAAGCAAGGGCGACAATGAGCCAAATACCAATTAAGCCCTGAACGACCAACTGCGCAAGATCTTTTTTGGTGCGTTTCGCCGTCAGTTTTTTATCGTGCTCAGTTAAAATCTGACGCACAGAGTCTGGAAGTTCAGCACCGTAGCCAAATAACTTGAATTTTTCCACAACAAAACAGACGACTAAGCCACAAATAAAAACAGGTATAGTGACAGGAGCCATGCGGATATAAAAGGTAATGAAATCCCAGTCAACATGTTTAGCAATGATGAGATTTTGCGGCTCACCAACCATAGTCATGACACCGCCTAGCGCGGTACCAATACCGGCATGCATCATTAAACTACGCAAAAAAGCCCTAAATTGTTCGAGGGTTTGTTTTTGTTCTGCACTTTTAATGAAACCATCATTTTGCAAGTCTGTGTTGCTAGGTTGATTAGAGGCATATTGGTGATAGATAGAATAAAAACCAATTGAAACACTAATGACGACAGCAATAACGGTCAGTGCATCTAAAAATGCAGATAAAAATGCACTCGCCATACAAAAAGCAAGGGAAAGAATGCGTTTAGAACGCACGTTTATCAACAGTTTAGTGAATACAAACAGCAGCAATTGTTTCATGAAATAGATACCAGCTACCATAAAAATCAGTAACAAGATAACTTCAAGGTTATTGCTAATTTCATGTGAAATTTGTGCAGGGGTGGTCATGCCGATAATTACGGCTTCTATAGCGAGAAGGCCACCGGGTTGCAATGGGTAACATTTGAGAGCCATTGCTAATGTGAATATAAATTCAACAACTAATAACCAGCCTGCGACGAAGGGACTGATAAAATAGAAAATAATAGGGTTAATTATTAAAAATATAATAATTGCTAATTTGTACCAATCAGGCGAGTTTCCCAGAAAATTTTTCAAAAAAGCTGTTTTTAAACTAAAATCCATTATGGTTCGTTATCCTCTTTTATGCGGATGTCGTGTATTGTGCTATACATACTACTCTTATCTTTTACGGATTTTAAGCTTATTTGCTAATTGATAATGTATGAATTATATGGAAATTATATGATTTGCTTCACTCTTTATTTTTAGTCTAACTATATCAGGTGATGACAATCTGGTATGATTTGCCCAATATCCGTCTAAATGTTTGGAATAATAAAAATATGGTTATTAAAGCTCAAAGTCCGGCTGGTTTCGCGGAAGAGTATATTATTGAGAGCATATGGAACAACCGCTTTCCACCAGGTTCAATTTTACCCGCGGAGCGCGAGCTCTCGGAATTAATCGGTGTGACACGAACAACCTTACGTGAAGTGTTACAACGTTTGGCTCGTGACGGCTGGCTAACCATTCAGCATGGTAAGCCAACTAAAGTGAATAACTATTGGGAAACGTCTGGCCTAAATATTTTGGAGACATTAGCTCGGTTAGATCACGATAGAGTGCCACAGCTAATTGATAATCTCTTGGCTGTACGTACCAATATCGCTGCAATTTTTATTCGTACTGCATTTCGTAACAACCCTGAGCAGTCATTGGAGGTTTTAGCGGGTAGGGAAAAAGTTGAAGATAATTCAGATGCCTTTAGTGATTTGGATTATAACGTGTTCCGTGGGCTGGCTTTTGCATCAGGTAATCCCATCTATGGATTGATCATTAATGGCCTCAAGGGGCTCTACACAAGGGTAGGCCGTTATTATTTTTCTAACCCAGATGCGAGGCGTTTAGCGCTGAACTTTTATCAGCAACTGGCTAATTTGTGTCGTGAACAAGCTTATGACCGTATTATGGAATGTGTCAGAAATTATGGTAAGGAAAGTGGCACTATTTGGCATAGTATGCAAGGTAATATGCCTAGCGACTTAGCACACATCCGCTAAACTCGAATGACTCTATCACCAATTAAACCAGCTGATAATTTTTGCGGCTGGTTTTTTTGTTTTTTAAGCTTTAAAACGGCTTGAGGCTAGTTGTCAATTATTGGGGCACGCACAGGACTTAGCAGCAAGTGTCGTCTCTGAATAATCCACTTTCTTGTGTGATAGGTCCAAATCCACTCTATCAGTCCAATCCAGACCATCGGGAAGCGGGTGGTCAGTTTTAAATAAACAATGGTAATCAACCCTTACTGGATAACTGTCTATGACGATGGCAGGGCTGAGGCATACAGAAATAGGTTTAGTGCTTAAACAGATAATATCTCCTTTATCATAAACTTGTGTTCTTAAAGCGAGAGATGATTTACAAAGTTCATCGGCAAGACTCATCCCTGCAGATAAAAATAAAATAATAAATAAGGTAAATAATTTTCTTTTTCTAATCATGGGGATACCCTAAATTCTAATTGATTAATAAGATGATTTGGTTAGTTTATTTCATTATTAAGATGACTAATTTGATGGAGCAGTCAAATTATCTATACAATCATAATTTAAAGAGATAAAAAAATAGTATCATTAGTTTTGTTAAATGTTGCTAAAAATGGTTAGCGACATAATGTTTCAATATTAAAGTATTAAATACTGAATTTATTAGTTAAAGAAATCATCAATAATTGATCTTATTGGATTAATTTATTGAAAATCAATGAGGTATTAAATAACCTTGAAATCTTCGATGAGAATATTCATCTGTAATGTAAATGAGATGTGAATCAAAATGGATTTATTATCTGTATTGTTAAAAGTGTTAATTCACCATATTGGCAAATAATTTCTAGAATATTATCCTAAAATAAATGATGCATACTTTTATTTTGTGGGGAAGCTATGAAAATTCTAGTGTTAGGTGCAGGAGTGATCGGTGTAACAACAGCATGGTATTTAGCACAAGAAGGGCACGAAGTGCTGGTGGTGGATAGACAATATGATGTTGCAGAAGAAACAAGTGCAGCAAATGCAGGGCAAGTATCCCCTGGATATGCAACCCCATGGGGAGCTCCCGGGATCCCCCTTAAAGCCGTGAAATGGATGTTTGAAAAACATGCACCTCTGGCGATACGCCCAGATGGAACGTTATTTCAGTTGCGCTGGATGTGGCAGATGTTAAAAAATTGCGATATTCAACATTATGCAATGAATAAAAGTCGTATGGTACGTATCGCCGAATACAGTCGCGATTGTATTCGCCAATTAAGAGCAGATACAGGTATCGAATATGAAGCTCGTCAGGGTGGTACCTTACAGCTTTTTCGTACTACTGAGCAGTTCGATAATGCAGCGAATGACATTGCAGTCTTACAGCAAGAAGGTGTTCCGTACGAACTATTAGCATCAAATGAATTAGTTAAAGCGGAACCTGCGTTAGAATTTGTCAAACACAAGCTCACCGGTGGGCTGCGATTACCCAATGATGAAACAGGGGATTGCCAGCAATTTACCAAAAAATTGGCAAAGATGGCACAAAATGCTGGAGTTCAATTCAAATTTGGTGGCCATGTAGAACAGATTTTAACAGAAGGAAATAAAGTTAGTGGCATTAAAATTGATGGTGAAATTTTGCAAGCGGACAGATATGTCGTTGCAATGGGCTCTTATTCTACTTCAATGCTACAAACCCTAGTTCAAATTCCGGTCTATCCACTCAAAGGCTATTCATTGACTATGCCAATTATCGATGAACAGCGTTCCCCAATGTCCACCATCTTGGATGAAACATACAAAATTGCAGTAACGCGGTTTGATCAGCGCATTCGAGTTGGTGGAATGGCTGAAGTTGTTGGTTTTAATTTGAATATTCTGAAAAAACGCTGCGAAACATTGAAAATGGTGGTACAAGATTTGTATCAAGGCGGTGGTGATATTGCACAAGCACAATTTTGGACGGGCCTGCGTCCAATGACACCAGATGGTACTCCAATAGTTGGGCCGACAGCATACGGTAATTTATATTTAAATACTGGGCATGGGACACTGGGTTGGACAATGGCTTGTGGTGCAGGGAAACTGCTGGCAGATTTAATTTCAGGGAATACACCGGAGATAGCGTCTGATGATTTATCGGTATTTAGGTATCTTGATGGTTTTAATACCAAGCTGACTACTCATGGTGATTTAACACCAGCACGTTAAGTGTTTGATATTTTATACTATTGTAATTTTAGAATTAATTAAACGTACTAAGGAATTAAAATGCCGCGCCCAATAAGTGCTGTCATTCATCTACAGAATTTACAACATAATTTGTCTGTCGTACGGCAACATGTTGGAAAATCAAAAATTTGGTCAGTTATGAAAGCAGACGGTTATGGTCACGGCATCAAGCAAATTTGGCCTGCGCTAAAAGAAACGGATGGCTTTGGGGTATTAGATTTTGATGAGGCCATTTTATTGCGAAAAGAAGGGTGGAAAGGGCCAATTCTATTGTTAGAGGGTTTTTTCCAGCCTCAAGATTTACAATTAATTGACCAGTATAATTTAACAACTAGTGTTCATAGTGAGTGGCAATTATTCGCCATTGAAAATGCCCAATTATCATCACCAATTTCAGTCTATATTAAGCTAAACAGTGGGATGAATCGGTTAGGTTTTTCACCGAACGATTACGAAAGTGTCGTACGACGGTTATCTAAAATGCCGAATGTACGTAGTTTAACGTTAATGAGCCACTTTGCTAATTCAGATATCAAAACAGGCGTTATTGAGCCTTTTCAACAAATCCAGCAATTTGAACATTTATCTTTAGAAACCTGTATCGCAAACTCAGGAGCAACACTGTGGCATAAACACACGCAATATGATTGGGTTCGTACGGGTATTTTGCTGTATGGTGCGTCTCCAAGTGGAAAATCTACTGATATATCTGGGTTAGGCTTGAAAGCGGCGATGACATTACAATCAGAAGTGATTGCTATCCATGAAATTCCAGCAGGTCAATCAATTGGTTATGGTAGTCGGTTTACATCGACTCAACCGATGCGTATTGCGACAGTGGCGTGTGGTTATGCAGATGGCTATCCTCGGCATGCTGCAAATAGAACGCCTGTATGGTGTAAAGGTAAACGTTGTGCGCTATTGGGAGCGGTTTCGATGGATATGCTGACAATTGACATTAGTGATTGTGACGATGTTAAGCTTGGTGAGCGAGTAGAGATGTGGGGGCAAAATTTACCGGTTGATGAGGTTGCGCAAGCCGCGGGGACAATAGGTTATGAGCTACTTTGTGCGCTTGCAAAAAGAGTTCCTGTTTCTTATGAAAATAAAGTAGAATAATTATTAATCAATTACGCTAAAAACAGTTAGAATTTAGCTTTAAATGTGATTTTGATTACGAATATTGGGATTATAGCTATATTGATATAATATATAGCTGTGATCTATTTCTCATTATTTTTAGGTTAAATATATGTCTAAAGCAATTAAATTAACGACACTTGCTGTGGCTTTGAGTGTGTTATCTGGGGCCGCGTTTGCTGGAACTTGGTCTGTTGGTGGTTCAGTATTGGCTCAGTCAACACCTTATAAAGGAATTAAGAGCCGTGATTATGTCACGCCAGTGCCTATTGTTAATTATGACAGTGAGAACTTCTATTTTCATACATTAGCAGCCGGTTATTACCTATGGAATGATACGCAAGACCAATTATCATTAGATGCTTTTTATTACCCGCAATTTTTTAAACCTAAAGACAATGATGATAAAGCCATGCGTGAATTAGACCGCCGCCGTGATACGGTGATGACGGGTCTGACTTATCGTCATAACGCTGATTGGGGTACGCTGAGAACGAATATTTCTGGTGATATCCTAGGTATCAGTAATGGTATTCATGGTGAGTTTGCTTATCTGTATGGTTTTGAGGGTGATAAGTGGTCAATTACCCCAGGTCTTGGTATTAAATGGGATAGCAAGAACCAAAACCGTTATGAATATGGTATTTCTTCAAAAGAATCTCGTAATAGCGGTTTAAAACGTTATAACCCAGGTTCAAGTTGGACACCGTACGTTGAAGTAACAGGAAATTATCGCTTTGATGAAAATTGGACGGTATTTGCAATGGGCCGTGTTGACCGCCTACCAAGTGAAGTGAAAGATAGCCCAATGGTGAATAAAGATGTTTCCGCCATTATGTGGACAGGTGTCACTTACACATTCTAAGTTTGTTATCGAAAGTTAAATTATTGAGCCCCTGATATCATTATGTTTATCAGGGGCTCAATTTTATCTATTTAGAAATCTTATACACTTAGACTGGATAATTAATCTTGCGGTTTATTATCGCGGCTGACTATCACTAATGAAAGGCGAGCAGGGTGCTGTGCCTCACTTTTCATTGGGACATTAATCCTTGCCGTTTCTACACAAGCCATTTGTTTGTACCCATTATTTGGCATATCGTCCATACTGCATGATAACTCTGCCCAAGGGTTCCAACAGACAACATCACTATTATGGTAATGATGAATTTCTATTGTACGAGCCCATCCATCATCACGTAATAGGCTATATTCATCCGGTTCTGAATAAATACGGTCAGTATGTTTATTAAATTTGAGGGGTTCATTGGCATAAACTTCTTTATCTGCGACTTTATCGAAGTAGTGACCGCCTAACCCATAGACGGTGGCTTTTTGAATATCACTGATATTGAAATAACTATGCAGTGCGGCAGTAGTTTCGAAATCTCCATAACTTTCTAGTTCAAGTTCACATGTTTCACCGAGTTTCATACGGAGGATCAGAGTGAACTCATGGGGCCATAATTTACGGGTATAGTCGGTATCCGTTAATGTGAAGGTTAAAATAACACCATCTTCATGCTCATTATGTGCGGTGAATTGCCAAGGTAAAATTCGCGCAAAACCATGGCTAGGACTAGCAACAGGGCCGAACCAAGGCCAACAAATAGGGATGCCACCGCGGATTGCAACACCTTCTTTAAAAGCACTTTCTGAACTTAGCCATAAGCAAGGTTTTTGCCCTGCGGGTTGCCAATCAATAAGTTGAGCACCTTGTAAACTGACGGCCCCACGCACCTTAGGATGCGAGATGACAATGAGTGGAAGCTCGCCGAGTTGGCGTTGAGTGATGTAAGCAGAGACTTGTTTAATGACTGGTAGTGCAAAAAGTTTGTCGTGCATGGTATTAGGCCTGTGTTAATGGAACAGTGTGAATACTCGTCATCTTTCAAACTGCAGCATTGCTGACTGTGTTCATTCACTTGAATTATTTAGAGTATCTATTCGACATATTTAAAGGCGCGGTGACACGGTGAATAGTATTCATTCTAAAATAAGTCATGTTTATAGCGTATCCAATAGGAGATCAACCATAAGCGATATAGCAGAAAATATGAAGTATTAATTTGTTATTGGATACGATACAAAAGAGCCGCCAATCGGCGGCTCAGTTAAACAAATTTCGTTACAGCTCTTATTTAGAGATGTGAGCGATCAAGTCTAATACTTTGTTAGAGTAACCAGTTTCGTTGTCATACCAAGAAACTAATTTAACAAAGTTGTCGTTCAGTGCGATACCAGCTTTAGCATCAAATACTGAAGTCAGTTTCTCACCGTTGAAGTCAGTTGATACAACGTCATCTTCAGTGTAACCCAGAACGCCTTTCAGCTCGCCTGCTGCTGCTTCTTTGATAGCATCACAGATTTGAGTGTAAGTTGCTGGTTTTTCTAAACGAACAGTTAAGTCAACTACAGAAACGTTAGGAGTAGGTACACGGAAAGACATACCAGTCAGTTTGCCATTCAGTTCTGGAATAACTTTACCTACTGCTTTAGCCGCACCCGTTGATGATGGGATGATGTTTTGAGCAGCACCACGACCACCACGCCAGTCTTTGTGTGAAGGGCCATCAACAGTTTTTTGTGTTGCAGTTGTTGCGTGAACAGTTGTCATCAGGCCTTCAACGATACCGAATTTGTCGTTGATAACTTTAGCCAGTGGAGCTAAGCAGTTAGTTGTACAAGATGCGTTAGAAACGATTTCTTGACCTGCGTAAGCTTTGTGGTTAACGCCCATAACGAACATAGGAGTATCATCTTTAGAAGGGCCAGTCAGAACAACTTTCTTAGCACCTGCTTGGATGTGTTTACGTGCAGTTTCATCAGTTAAGAAGATACCTGTAGCTTCAGCAACGACGTCAACACCGACTTCGTTCCATTTCAGGTTTGCAGGATCTTTTTCTGCTGTTACACGGATTTTTTTGCCGTTTACAACTAGGTGACCATCTTTAACTTCAACAGTACCGTTGAAACGACCATGAGTTGAGTCGTATTTCAGCATGTACGCCATGTATTCTGCATCGAGCAGGTCGTTGATAGCAACGATTTCGATGTCAGAACGCTCTTGTGCAGCACGGAAAACGATACGGCCAATACGACCAAAACCATTAATACCTACTTTGATAGTCATAGTATTTCCACCAGCTATTTATTCGTGAATTAAGTTGTAGTTAAAGTTACCAAAACCTTGCCAGCCGTCAAGCGGAATCGTGTCAATTATTGAAAAAAATCAATTCTGATACCACCAATTGCTTATTTGTCAGCCACTTCAGCGGCAAATACAGCCGCACGTATTATCGGGATTGTGCAGCATAATGAAACCATCTATCAGTGATATATGTGATACGGTTCACAAATCAAAACGGAAAGTGAGATGCTTCTTAGTTTAGAATAGTTTTACAGAAAATGTTGTTAATTTTTTGTTGATTGAAATTGATGTATGATAACCATTGAACATTTTAGTTATTTAAATATTTAGGTGTGACATGTCAAAAAAAGATAACCAACCTATTGATATTTCAGAATTAAATGAAATGCAACGTTACGTTACACAGCAAGCAGGTACCGAGCCGCCATTCAGTGGCCAATTATTGCATAACCGTAAAGATGGTGTGTACGAATGTTTATGCTGTGGTTCACCTTTATTTATGTCTGAGACCAAATTTGATGCTGGTTGTGGTTGGCCAAGCTTTTATCAACCCGTCAATGAAGAGGCTATCAAATACATTGAGGATTTCTCGCATGGGATGCATCGTATTGAGGTTCGCTGTCAACACTGTAATGCGCATTTAGGGCATGTATTTCCCGATGGTCCTCAGCCCACCGGTCAGCGTTACTGTATTAATTCAGCATCATTAAGCTTTATTGATGATGATAGTGGTGAAAAGACCCGTGGATAAAGAGCTGAAGGGTGCTGAAATTTTAATATCAGAATGACAAAAACGATTCAGCTATCAGCTAAAATTAAGAATAATAAAATAACGTGTTAATTGCGCACTTGAAGGAGCCTTACCGTGAGCGTTGAAGTCAATCCAGAGCAACTTGAACAATTATTAGCAGTGATGACACCTGAAATCTATCAGCGTCTAGTGACCGCGGTTGAGCTCGGTAAATGGCCTGATGGGGTGATGTTAACGCCAAAACAAAAAGAGCATAGCTTGCAAATGGTATTATTGTGGCAGTCGCGGCATAACCATGACCCAGAACATATGACAG
This sequence comes from Providencia sp. PROV116, assembly GCF_028482485.1. Taxonomy (NCBI): domain Bacteria; kingdom Pseudomonadati; phylum Pseudomonadota; class Gammaproteobacteria; order Enterobacterales; family Morganellaceae; genus Providencia; species Providencia sp. PROV116. The sequence continues at coordinate 236,718 of NZ_JAMPQO010000001.1, forward strand.
TAGGGACTAATGGCGAAATTACGATGAAGAGCAAACAAGAACTAAAAACGCTGTTTCAAGGTGAAATGTTGGCAACATTAAAACCGCAAAATAATGATGAGTAACAGTTACTCTGTAGAATAGGTTGGTTATTCAATAGGGTGTTGTACAGTGACAGCGTCACTAAAACAAGTTTTCTCAATTGATATGAGAAAACTTGTCTACAAAGCCTGGGTTAATGCAGGTCAGTTAACGTGATTAACCTCGCGCCTTGCTTTTTCATTTCGTCTAAAGCTTCTTGGCTGTCATTGGCTGCAAGATTAACACCTCTACATCCATCCACTAGAACATCTACGCTATAGCCTAATTTTAGGGCATCTAACACGGTAAATTTGACACAGTAATCCGTTGCAATTCCCATAATAATTAAATGTGAAATGTGTTGTTCTTGTAACCATGCATGCAGGCGGGTTTGGCTAATTTTATCGTTATCGAAAAAGGCACTATAGCTATCAACCTGCGGGTTTTCCCCTTTGGTAAAAGTTGCACTAATCAGCGATTGGTTTAAATTTGAGTGTAATTTAGCGCCGTGCTCACCTTGTACGCAATGAATAGGCCACCAAACTTGTGTAATGCCATTTAACTCACCGACTTCGCCAATTTGAGTATTTGAATTAGCCGCGAAACTAAGATGTGTCGCGGGATGCCAATCTTGACTTGCAATGATGTCTATCTGTTTTTGTTGGCAAATAGCCATCGCCTTATTAGCAACATCAATAACATGTTCACTTTCATTTACTGCTAATGTGCCACCTGTGCAAAAATCGTTTTGTAAATCGACTAACAGTAATGCTGCTTTCATTGTGTCCTCAGTATGTTATCTGTTATTCATCAGCATAGCTCAACTCGCCGCGTAAATTATTCTGCATTAACTCTCGGATTAAAGCAGGGGTATAATTTTGGCTTAGTAAGTAGTGCAATTTACTTAAGGCGGCTTCAAAAGTCATGTCGTATCCACTTATCACACCAGCTTCTGCAAGAGCATGCCCTGTGGCATAGCCTTCCATATTAACACGGCCAGAAATACATTGTGTCAGGTTCACTACAATAATGCCTCGGTTCGTTGCCTCGCGAAGTATACGTAGTAATTCTGGTTGTTGAGGGGCATTACCGACACCGTAAGAGCGCAATATAAGTGCTTTGACAGGTTGTTGGAGAATATTGCGAACAATCTCAACCGAAAGTCCAGGATAAAGTGTAACAACACCGATAGGTTGAGGCGTAATTCGGTGGCTTTTAAATTCACCTATGCCAATAGGTGCAGGGCACGTATTGAATGTGCGAATATTGATACCCGCCTCCATTAAGGGGGAGCAGTTAGGTGAACTGAAAGCATCAAAGCCGTCAGCATGAGCCTTAACGGTGCGGTTACCGCGATATAATTTGTTATTAAAAAATAGCCCGACTTCATTAACGGGATAATTAGCCGCTAAATATAAGGCATTTAATAGATTTGTTTGCCCATCAGAACGTAATGCTTCTAACGGTATTTGTGACCCTGTCACGATTACCGGCTTTTTCAAGTTTTCAAACATGAAAGATAACGCTGAGGCGGTGAAAGCCATGGTATCAGTGCCATGTAATATGACAAACCCATCATAAAGTGGATAATTTTCCCTAATATCATCAGCGATGAGCTGCCAATCTTCAGGGGTGATATCAGATGAATCAATCAACGGTTGATGCTCACGGATAGTAAACTCAGGCATTTCAGGGCGGTGAAACTCGGGCATTTGAGCTAACTGAGTTTGCAAATGACCCGAAACAGGAACATATCCCTGTGGTGAATGGCGCATGCCAATTGTTCCGCCAGTGTAGACTACATAAATTGATTTCTTCTGCATCTTATTACCTAATTTATCCAACTTATCGAAGGAGAGTGATTATCAGGATTTTGACGCATTTGTTAGCGTATTACTATCGTTAACTTGCGAATAATTAGATTGATATGGGGTTATTGATGAGTTTGTGAGAGAAATCCCCTTCATTAGTGCTGAAGGGGATTTAGCGATCAGTTAATTTCCGCGCAATTTAAGCAAAATGCGTAGCGGTTTTGAGGGTCATTCATTTTTAAGAAAAACTGAGCTTGCTGGCGGATATCCGTTGCGACTGCTGGGGGCAAAAACACCTGTAGTACATCTGGCATCGCGGCTTGAACGTTAGTGGTTAATTCAAGCAACAATTGATCCATGAAAGTCATCTCAGGCTTCATCCAATCTAGCTTAACATCAGTGAGTTTAGCGAGTTCTGCGGCTTTATCTATCGCATTATCAAAATCACCTAGTTGGTCTACAAGGCCATTTTTAAGCGCGTCTTGCCCGATCCACACACGGCCCTGAGCGATTTTATCTATCTCTGCAGGTGTTTTATGGCGAGCTTTCGCGACTAAGCCAATAAATGTCTCATAACCATTTTCAATCGTAATTTGCATCATGTCAGCAAATTGTGGGCTAATCCCTTTAGTCAGAGAAATATCGGCTAATGGTGATGTTGATACTCCATCAGTATACACCCCAATAGAATCTAAAGATTTTTCAAAGGTATTGATCACGCCAAATATGCCAATTGAACCAGTCAGCGTGTTTGGGCTAGCAATAATATAGTCAGCTGGAGTCGATACCCAATATCCGCCAGATGCTGCCATTCCCCCCATAGAAACCACCACGGGTTTACCGGCAGCATGGGCCGAAGCCAGCTCACTGCGGATCAAATCAGAAGCGCTTACACTTCCACCTGGGCTATTAACGCGCAACACAATTGCTTTAATATTATCATCAAGGCGAGCATCTCGAATTTGTGCTGCGATAGTATCGCCTCCTGCAATCCCAGCCGTTTGCGGGCCATCCATTATAGCACCTTGAACAACAATCACGGCGATATTGCCACTTTGATTCGCATTGGTATCTGTTATTTTAGCGGAGTAATCATAGATACTAATATTATTGAATTGCTTATCTTCTTTATTCCAGCCAAAGTGTTTACTGAGTAAATCTTCAACTTGTTCGTTTGTATAAAGTTTATCAACCAATTTTTGTTTTAAAGCATATTGTGCGCTATCGCCTTTGACAGAACGTAATTGTTCTAAAATAGTATCAGCCCCAGGGAAAATTTGCGTGCTAGTTGTATTGCGGTTTTTGGCGATATCTGCGAGGTAATTGTTCCACAGGGCATCCAACCATTGTTTATTGGCCAAACGTGCTTCAGGGGACATTTCATCACGCATTAATGGCTCAACTGCTGATTTATAGGTACCAACACGGAAAATATGGCTACTGACTTTAAGTTTTTCTAACAGTGACTTGTAATAAAGGCCATTAGTTGCGAAACCATATACCCCAACAGCACCTTGTGGTGTGAGGTAGATATCATCAGCGTAACTGGCGAGATAGTATTGTGATTGGCTATAACTGCTACCGATGGCGTAAACCTGTTTCCCTGAACTTTTAAATTCATTGATTGCTTTACCGATATAAGCCAGAGAGGGTTGGTCGGCGCCAACTAAATCATCTAGGCGTAATACCATTCCTGTAATACGCTCATCATTTGCGGCGGTACGAATAGTATCAACGATGTCGAATAATGAATTTTCTTGCATGCGGCTATTAGAAGTACCAAGTAGTTCACGGCTCATACGACCAAATGGGTCTGGAGCAGAAACTTGGTCTACGATAACGCCCTGCAAATCAACATACAAAGCACCAAAATAATTTTTTTCGGGTTGAGTCTCTGTTTGGTAAAGGGCAATTGACCCAATAACGACAAAGAATAACACTAAGAAAATGGCGTTAAAAACGAATTCCCTAATAAAGTTTAGTGCTCGCCAGCTAATTCTAAAGATGGTAGCGATGATGTCCCAAAGTTGACGCATGTTTTCTCCTATCCTGTATATTTTGCACCACACGGGTGTTAGCTTCACTGGTTTGCCGTTGGCTTATGGCACAAACTATTTTTGGATATCACATAAATATTTCTTTCTACAGTTGGGCTATTTCCGCCTGTAGCACGAATTTACGACAGTATACTCAAAAGCAAATCTGTTACCCGATCATCACATCGAATTGTTGATGTCTTAGTTGTATCAATACAATTAGTTGCAACTACGGGCTATTTTTATGCATAACAAAATTATGATACGCAAGGTACAATGCTTCAACGATATTTTTCATGTGTGATAAATGATACAATTCAATGAATTTATAACGTAATTTTACCTAGCGAATAACCGTTATTATTGTATTAGTGTAAGCGATTTTCCTTTAAGCTTAAACAATAGATAGCGTGGGTATCATTATCTAATTGAATGATTATCATATCAGTTTACTCTTAAACGGAGACAAATATGGATGCTTTAACCCTTTTGTTGAACCGCCGTTCAGCTTCAAGACTCACATCACCAGCACCGCAAGGCGAAGTACTCGACAATATCCTTGCTGCGGGGATGAGAGCACCTGATCACGGTGCTTTGAAACCATGGCATTTTGTTGTTATGCAAAATGAAGGTATTAACCGCTTCAGTGAGCTATTAGAAAAAGCGGCAATTGAAGGGCAATTAGGTGCTGAAGTAGAAGAAAAAGCACGTAACGCACCTTTTCGTGCTCCACTCATTATTACCGTAATTGCGAAATTAAAAGACCATCCGAAAATACCACAATGGGAACAATTAGTTGCTGCGAGTTGCACTGTACAAGCAATGCAGATGGCCGCGGTTGCTCAAGGTTTTGGCGGTATATGGCGCTCAGGAGCATGGACAGAAGATGCCGTGGTTCGTGCGGGATTAGGTTGTGGAGATAACGACCGTATTGTCGGATTTCTTTATTTAGGTACGCCAGAGCTTAAAGCACCAGCAAAAGTGCAAACTCCTGATATGACAGGCTTTGTATCTTATTTCTAAAGAGAATAATAATGACTGAAAAAATTAGATTAACACAATATAGTCATGGTGCAGGCTGCGGCTGTAAAATTGCACCGAAAGTATTAGAGCAAATTTTACACTCGGAACAAGCAAAATTTAATGACCCACATTTGTTAGTTGGTAATGAAACGAAAGATGATGCGGCGGTTTATGATCTAGGTAACGGCATTGGTATCATCAGCACGACAGATTTTTTTATGCCGATCGTTGACTCCCCGTTTGAATTCGGCCGTATTGCCGCAACTAATGCGATTAGCGATATCTTTGCTATGGGCGGAAAACCGATTATGGCAATCGCTATTTTAGGCTGGCCAATTGCTAAGTTACCGCCTGAAGTGGCTCGTGAAGTGATTGAGGGGGGCCGTGCTGCTTGTGCGGATGCTGGCATATCATTGGCTGGAGGGCACTCTATTGATGCACCTGAGCCTATTTTTGGTTTGGCAGTTACAGGTGTTGTGAATACGGAATATGTGAAGAAAAATAGTGCTGCAACAGCAGATTGCGAACTGTTTTTGACTAAACCGCTTGGGATTGGCGTTTTGACAACGGCAGAGAAAAAAGGGGTACTTGCGCCGGAACATCAACACTTAGCGGCTGAAACCATGTGCCAAATGAATAAGTTAGGGGCGGTGGTTGCGCCTTTAGAAGGGGTGACGGCCATGACAGATGTAACCGGTTTCGGTTTATTGGGGCATTTAAGTGAGATTTGCGAAGGGTCTAAAGTTCGCGCTGAAATTTCCTTTAGTAAAGTCCCTAAATTAGTCAACGTCGAAAAATATATTGAAGCAGGTTGCGTTCCTGGTGGAACAACCCGTAACTTCGACAGCTATGGTCACCTTATTGGCCCAATGAGTGATATGCAACGTCAGCTATTGTGCGACCCACAAACCTCTGGTGGCTTACTCATTGCAGTAAAACCTTCCGAAGTCTCTAAAATTAAAGAGATTGCACAGCAGCAAGGTGTTTTGTTACAGTCTATCGGTAAATTATTACCCCATCAGGATAATGTTCCTTTAGTTGAAGTGATAGATTAATTTATGCGTTTGTTTATTGCGGAAAAACCGAGCCTTGCAAGGGCCATTGCAGATGTATTACCCAAACCCCATAAACGAGGTGATGGTTTTATTCAATGTGGTGATGGCCAAACCGTAACATGGTGCATTGGCCACCTTTTAGAGCAGGCGGAACCCGATGCTTATGAACCTCGGTATGCACGTTGGAATCTTCAGGATTTACCAATTATCCCAGATAAGTGGCAATTGAAGCCCCGTCCCGCAGTAACTAAACAATTAAAAACCATTGAAACATTACTGAAGCAAGCTTCAATAGTCGTCCATGCAGGAGACCCCGATAGAGAAGGTCAACTGCTGGTGGACGAAGTGCTTGATTTTTTAAAGCTCGATCCTGAGAAACGCAAAGCCGTAAAACGTTGTTTGATCAATGACCTTAACCCACAAGCCGTTGAGCGGGCAATTGACCGCTTAAGAGAAAATCGTGAGTTTATCCCTCTTTGTGTCTCAGCCTTGGCGAGAGCACGGGCAGATTGGCTATATGGCATCAATATGACTCGTGCTTATACGCTATTAGGGCAACGAGGTGGATATCAAGGTGTTCTTTCTGTTGGGCGGGTACAAACGCCAGTTTTAGGCCTAGTTGTTAGGCGCGATGAAGAAATAGAAAATTTTATCCCTAAAGATTATTTCGAGGTGAAAGCCTATATTGTTACGCCAAAAGATGAGCGTTTTGTGGCGATATGGCAGCCAAGTGACTCCTGTATTGATTACCAAGACGAAGAAGGGCGTTTGTTCCACCGACCGCTTGCAGACCATGTGGTATCGCGTATTGAGGGTAAGCCTGCCATAGTGACGCAATATCAGGACAAGCGCGAGTCTGAAATTGCACCATTGCCTTTCTCTTTGTCGTCTTTACAGATTGAAGCCGCTAAAAAGTATGCGTTGAGTGCACAAGAAGTATTGGATATATGCCAACGCTTGTACGAAACACATAAGTTAATTACCTATCCACGTTCGGATAGCCGATATTTACCGGATGAACATTTTGCAGGGCGACACAGTGTATTGAATGCCATTGCTGTGCATCAGCCTGAACTCACTGAATTTGAACTGCCAGAGTTAGATAAAAAGAATCGTTGTTGGGACGATAAAAAAGTGGATGCCCACCATGCAATTATTCCAACAGCAAAAACGGCAGCAGTAAAATTAACGGAAAATGAGAGTAAAATTTACCAACTGATTGCACGTCAATATATTATTCAGTTTATGGCGGATGCGGTTTACCGTAAGTGTACTATTGATCTTGAAATTGAAAAGGGTAAATTTATTGCAAAAGCTCGGTTTCTTGCTGAAGCGGGGTGGCGAGTTGTATTAGGCAATAAAGAGCGCGATGCTGAAAACGATGGTATGCCTTTGCCAGTTGTGAGTAAAAATGATGAGTTATTATGTGAGAAAGGGGAAGTTGTCGAACGGCAAACGCAGCCTCCGCGCCCTTTTACGGATGCAACGCTATTATCAGCAATGACTGGGATCGCTCGGTTTGTGCAAGATAAAGCATTAAAAAAAGTATTGCGAGAAACGGATGGGCTTGGTACGGAAGCGACTAGGGCGGGCATCATTGATTTACTATTCAAGCGCCAATTTCTCTTCAAAAAAGGGCGTTACATTCATTCTTCTCCGGCGGGAAGGGCTCTAATTCATGTTCTACCCGATATGGCAACATTACCGGATATGACTGCTCATTGGGAGTCAGTACTGACTCAAATTAGTGAAAAACAATCACGTTATGATGATTTTATGCATCCGTTAGGTCAAACGTTGATGCAATTAATTCACCATGCACGCCAATTTACAAATTTGAGGACATTTCGAGAGTTACCAGCCCCATCAGCAAAAGCAGGGAAAAAACCTGCAAAAACAGGCAAGAAGAAAACGAAAAAGAAAGAGGATTAGTTGAGTTTGGTTAACCAATAAAAGGCGCTTTAAGCGCCTTTTTGCGTTATAACTAGTGATGAAATTTATTTTGTTAGGTCAAACTCAGACCACACCGGTGCGTGGTCTGATGGCTTTTCCATTCCGCGAATATCATAATCAATACCCGTTGCGATACAACGTTCAGCAAGGTTATTTGAGGCTAGTAATAAATCAATACGTAAACCGCGGTTATCATCAAAGCCCTTAGAACGGTAGTCAAACCAAGAGTAGCAATCAGCAACATCAGGATTTTTAGCTCGGTATGTATCGACCAAGCCCCAGCCTAACAATTTAGCTAACCATTCACGTTCTTCAGGTAAAAAAGAACATTTTCCGGTTTTTAACCAACGTTTGCGGTTTGCATCACCAATACCGATATCCAGATCGGTTGGGCTAATATTCATATCACCCATAATGAGTAATTGAGACTCAGCCGTTTGTGTTGATGTAATGTAATTTTGTAAATCTTGATAGAATTTTTCTTTTGCGGGAAATTTAGTTGGGTGGTCGCGGCTTTCCCCTTGAGGAAAATAACCATTAACAACAGTCAATGGGCCACGCTCTGTTTGGATGTCAGCCATGATAATACGGCGCTGTGCGTCATCATCGTCAGTTGGAAAGCCTTTGCGGACAGCAAGAGGCTCATTTTTTGTTAAAAGAGCCACGCCATAATGGGCTTTTTGGCCGTGATAAAAAACATGATAGCCGAGCTGACTAACCTCTTCATAAGGGAACATATCATCATGGACTTTTGTTTCTTGTAAGCCAATAACCTCAGGTTGATGTTTTTCGATGATTGCAGCGAGTTGGTGAGGGCGAGCTCGAAGGCCATTGATATTGAACGATATGAATTTCATGGTTTTTTATCACCTAGTTTTATGATTATTATGCGTATTCTACCAGATGGTAGCAATACTGTAACCCCGAGTAGCATGTTTCAACGATTAGGTTGTTTTATAGCCAATAACGATTATGATAAAAATGGATATTACATAACTCATTCTTGGTATGATATCAAAATTCTGAGCGTAATATAAAAATTATAATAAATTTAGTTAAACAAAAAATATTATAATTAATTAAATTTATTATGGGTGCTAGAATTTAATTTCTGATTAAAATTAAATTAATAATTTCAATATTAACTGGTTTTAATTTCATTTAAAGTCAATTGGTTATTTATATTTTAATGTGATTTAATAGTGGAGGCATAAAAAATAATTAATCGAAACAGTATAATATATTGCTTTGTAATGATGGAAATTATAAAAATACTTTTATGAAATATTGTTAATCATTCAATAAAAAATCAACTTTGATTTTTTGTTTTTTGGATTAATTTATGGGCTAATCAATATAATTATTAATGAGAAAGTTAAGTATGTTGATTAACATTTTAATAAATGGAATGGGGTCATAGATATGTTCTTTTCAAGAAAATTAGAGGCGTTTATGGCGGTTGTTGAAAATGGCTCGTTAAGCAAAGCGGCAAGAGTGATGAACCGTACGACACCTCCCATCGCGAAGTCAATCAAAGACTTTGAGACAAGCCTAGGTAAACGGCTTTTTAAACGAGAAAAATTTGGAATGACATTAACTAAGGATGGCCAAGAACTTTATAACGATCTAAGAGATCTTTATTTACAGGAGAAAGAAATAACGAAAAAACATTTTTCAGGTTATATAATCAATGAGGCTAATATTTATTATGACTGGGGTAAGGAAAATCATTTAATTAATTTATATCAATCAGCACATCAAAATAATGTACAAGTAAATATATTAAGGTTTAATTATGATGAAGTAGATGAAATTGTCGATTATGATGGAAATACACTTATTCTTAGTTCAGAGCAGGTTGTTAGTGAGCGGTTTTCATTACAAAAAATAATAGAAAATTCACCATTAGGTATTTATTGTCGGAAAGAACTGTATGAGAAATTTCATTATGATCTTGTTACATTATTACAAAAAAGTACTTGGTTATGTGACCCCGCATTTTATAAAAGTTCTTTGATGAGCGATTTATTAGCAAAAATTGAAACGGTTGATAATAAAACGAGCGTGAGACAAATGGATAATATTGGCTGTTGCCAAAGTTTTATTCAAGATGGTGACTTTATTGGCATTATAGACCACTATCCAGAAGAAGAATTAATTGATAAATCATTAATTTATATACCATTAAACAAGATTTTGGGGAAAAGTGTTTGTTACATTTATAAATCAAAATCACACTCTAGTGTACTAAATCGTTTTATGGGTGTTGTTGATAAATTAGGGGGGGATGTTAATTAAATGGTGGTGGGAGAAGGATTCGAACCTTCGAAGTCTGTGACGGCAGATTTACAGTCTGCTCCCTTTGGCCGCTTGGGTATCCCACCAGATTTTGAGTTGCTGTAATCATTGACAGCGGGCGGCATCATATCAAATGACGCGCCGCTGTAAAGCATTAATTTTCAATAAAATGGTCGTTTGCTGTTTTTTTATTCTTAATGTGTGTTAAATCAACAATGTGTTGTTAAATAAGCCACTATGTTGGCTTATAAAATAATGGTGCGATTACCATATACAAATACACGTTGAGCTAAAACCCAGTAAAGGGCATGGCTTAGTACATTTTTTTCAACATCACGTCCAGCACGCATCATATCATCCGCTGTGAATGTATGGTCTACATTAATCACGTTCTGTGTAATGATTGGCCCTTCATCAAGGCTGTCATTAACAAAATGCGCTGTAGCACCAATAATTTTTACGCCACGCTCATAAGCTTGGTGATAAGGACGGGCACCAATAAAGGCAGGTAAAAACGAATGGTGAATATTGATAATCTGGTTTGGATAATGCTGAACAAATGCGGGCGTTAATACGCGCATATATTTAGCCAACACAACGTAGTCAGGCTGATACTGGTCAATCTGTGCTGTCATTTTTTCGTCATGTTGTTCGCGAGTTAAGCCTTCATGACTAATATGGTGGAATGGGATGCCAAATTGTTCGACTAAGTTTCTTAGCGTGTCGTGGTTTCCAATAACAGCAGCAATTTCAACATCCAAGCCATCATAAGCACTTTTCATGAGTAGGTCGCCCAGACAATGTGCTTCTTTGGTTACCATGACGACAATACGACGCCGGCCTGCAGTGTTTAATTCACGTTGAGACCCAACAGGCAATGCATCGTCGAGATCCGCTAATAATGTTTCATCGTTGAAAATGCCTTCTAACTCAGTTCTCATGAAGAAACGGCCAGTGTGATGATCAACAAATTCATTATTTTGTACGATATTGAGTTGGTGTTTATAGCAAATATTGGTGATTTTCGCGATTAATCCTTTCGCGTCAGGGCAAATTGTCCTGAGAATTTTCTTTTGTACAATTTTGTGTTGCATGAAGCAGCCTAATCCTTAACTAACAAAGCGATATAAAAAACGACAGATTGAGTATTAAATGTGTCTCATTAGACAGGCATTAAATAAAGGGTAATTAGTCTGGGTGCCCACACTTTTTATATTTTTGACCAGAGCCACAAGGACATAAATCATTACGACCGATTTTTGGGGTAATACCGTCTATATAATACCAACACGAATCCATCTTAATAAAACGCGAACGTTCATGAATAAGCTGCTTATGATCAGCTTTTTCATCAATAAAGCAAGCCGAAAATTCGACATAAGCTTCATCGGGATTTTTAGCATAAGAAGAACTAATAACACGAAGACCACACCAGCGTGTCTTCGAAAAACTATTTACAATTTCTTGGTGCCATTCTTGAGCATGGCAATCCGGGTGCCATGTTTTAATCAGATAATCGGCATTTTGGTGAACATAAGCGCTATATCTGGAGCGCATAAGCTGTTCAGGCGTCTGTGGAATAGATTTTCCTTGTAAAAAAGGGGCGCAGCATTGTTCAAATTGTGCTTCGTTGCCACAGCAACACCTATCTTCTTCTTGTGATTTCATAACACTCTCTATAAAAATAAGTATAAGATTGAAAAGTCACTATACTTAAATGATGGCGAATAAATGATTTTATCGTATGAATAATTGTATTGTTAATTAAACCAGGCTTTTGCAGTAGGTATCTTATGAAAAATAGAAAAGTACTCATAATAGAAGACGAAATCACCTTCTGTACAATTTTAAAAAATTACCTCGAAACGCTGGGTATTGAGATCTATACCGCAGATAATGGTCAATTAGCAATAGAGATGTTAACAATAAACGGTATCACCCCTGATATCATTCTATGTGACCTTAATATGCCGATAATGAATGGTGAAGCGTTTATGCGAGAGTTGGTTGCTCGTAATATCGATATTCCAGTCATTGTGATTACAGCAACAACCGATTTTACTCAGTTAGATAGAATGTTTCGTTTAGGGGCAAAAGATGCTTTGCTTAAGCCAATAAAAAATTTAGATGAAGTTAAAGTGACCCTCCTTTCTGCACTGTATCCTGAGAAAAATAACCTAACAGAGCTAATGGGAGAGGAACTTCATCAGATTTCTACATTAATGCAAGAGCATACTCAAGATATGTTGACGGTGTTGAAGCAGTTACAACCGCCAGTAAACCAAATTATAAATAATTACCGAATTAACTATCGCCAACTTAATGAAGCCAACCGCTTTGGCTTATTATTAGACTTAGCCGCTATTTCAGACAGCCAAATAGGATTTTACTGCATTGACACTGAGCGCTCTCCCCAAGAAGGTATTATGGCTGCTTTTTTGATTCGTGTTGTGTTCAATGACCTATTAAAAAGTGCGGTAAGCTACCCAGAAAAAAAATTACCGAATATTGATAGGATTATTAATCAAATAAATTATTTACTAGAGGATTCGGGGTTTAGTGGGCAATTTCCTCTCTTATTGGGGTATTTTAATACACAGAATAAAGTAATTATAATGGCGAGTGCGGGCTTAGAAGCGGAAATAACGACAGAAAATACGCATGTTAAGTTACCAAGAAGTCTTCCTTTAGGTACACTTAAATTTTATCAATCTAACCATTTAGAGGTAAAAGGAAATGCTTGGCAGTGTTTAATTCGTAATAATAGCCAGAAAATAAAACTTATGTTTAACCCGGAGACATAATTAATGTCTAAAATGCATGCATGTGTCATCTAAATAACTCTATTCAGACTCGTCGCTATTTATTCATAAATATTTCCTGATATACTTTTGCGCACTTAAAATGCCTCTTGATACTTTAGTGAAATTTGAGAGGCAAGGATGATATCTGGAGTGATAAAAATGACACAGCGCAAGGTGCGTAAAGCGGTAATCCCCGTTGCAGGCTTAGGTACACGTATGCTTCCTGCAACAAAAGCTATTCCAAAAGAAATGTTGCCAATAGTCGATAAGCCACTTATTCAATATGTTGTTAATGAGTGTATTGCTGCGGGGATCAATGAAATTGTTTTAGTAACACATTCATCAAAAAATTCCATTGAGAACCACTTTGACACAAGCTTTGAGTTAGAAGCTATTTTAGAAGCGCGTGTTAAGCGCCAGTTATTGGATGAGGTTCAATCTATTTGTCCAAGTCATGTAACGATTATGCAAACGCGACAAGGAATAGCAAAAGGATTAGGGCATGCAATTTTGTGTGCTAAACCGTTAGTCGGTGAAGAACCTTTTGCGGTTATTTTACCTGATGTCATTTTAGACCGTTACAGTACAGATTTAACTAAATTTAACTTGCGTGAAATGCTCGAACAATATGAATCAACAGGTGCAAGTCAAATTTTAGTTGAGCCAGTCCCTGAAGAAGATGTATCTAGCTATGGTATTGTGGATTGCAGTGGAGAAACGCTAGCACCTGGGGATAGCAAAAGAATTGTTCGTATGGTTGAAAAACCAAAACGTGAAGAAGCTCCATCTAATTTATCTATTGTTGGTCGTTATGTTTTATCTGAAAAGATTTGGGATGCATTAGCTAAAACAACTCCCGGTGCTGGTGATGAAATACAATTAACTGATGCTATTGCATTAATGATGGAAAATAATGAGCCTGTAGAGGCGTACCACTTATGTGGTAAAAGTCATGACTGTGGAAATAAATTAGGTTATATGAAAGCATTTGTTGAATATGGAATGCAGCATGATGCGTTGGGTGAAGAGTTTACTCAGTGGTTGAAGAAATTATCAGCGTCATTGAATACAGCAAAATAAAATTTCACAATAAATTTTTATTAAAGGCTAACTTAATTTGTTAGCCTTTTTTATGCGTGAAAAAATAAATTATTAACAATAAACGTCAGGTATTAAGGCGTATCGCTCTGATTTAGACTGTTTAGTTGCTACTAATTATAAGTGAGAGGTGTACAAAAATTAACATAGAACCCCATTACATAAATAAAATCACTGAACAATATTTAAGTTTATCTAATTAAGCTTACATATCTTTACTACTCTTTTTTATTTATCATGATTATTTGATTGGTAGTGTAATACAGCGCAAAGGCTTAAACAGAACAGTTAATTGAAGTGGGGCGGTAGTTATGCGGCTTTAGTGCTAAAAAAGGGGGGTATAATAGCTAAGCGCTTTTTCTTAGTAGAGGTTAATATAAAATAATATATAAAGGTTTAAAGAAAAACACCCTTATAAAAGGGTGTTTAGAATACATGTTGAGGCTATTAGATTAAGAAATCATCTAAAGATTTGCCTTGTTCTTCAATGGCAACCTTGATTACCGCTGGAGTACGGCCTTGGCCTGTCCAAGTTTTAGTTTCGCCATTTTCATCAACATATTTATATTTAGCTGGACGTGCAGCACGTTTAGCACGGGTGCTAGTGCTTTTACCTGAGTCCATGGTTTGCAGAAGGTCATTTAAATCGACACCTTGCTCAAGAATCATTTCACGAACTTTTTCCAATTTACGGTTACGTTCTTCTAATTCCGCGCGAGCCTGACTCTCTTCATCACGACGTTCTTCAACAACGACAGTTAATTTTTCCAGCATTTCTTCTAAAGATTCTAAAGTTACTTCGCGAGCTTGAGCACGAAGAGTACGGATGTTATTTAACGCTTTTAATGATTCGCTCATTTTCCTGGTCTCAAATTATTTGTTGGCATGTGTACAGTAATAATAGAATGCTATTTTAAATTCTGCAATAGCTAAATTACTTTCTTAGTTTAAAAGTAATCTTTAACGAATGCAATTTTTTTACAAAAGAAAAATAAACTTTTCGTAGATATATATATAGCTATTATCAATAACTGAGCTAAACGAAAAATAGGAATAAGCCAAAATCTTAGTGATTAAATAATTCAAAAAAGAAGAGGCGTGTCTCATTTTACTTTTACTCGGAATGAATTGAAGGGAAGGTCTGGCTTAAATTTTCTTTTTTTGATGATGTTTTTTAGCGGAATGTGCTTTAGTTGAAACTGTTTATAGTTAATATCAAATTGATTTTTATTGCATATGAGCTAAGCAGTATTTGCAATAAGGTACAAGTTGAACCAAAAAAAAGTTAAATTTTCAATAAGTAAAGGACATCAATATTGTTAATCCTCAAGTATGTTTTATGGTAAAATTATTATGTATATTAATTTTGAGGGAACAGCCAAATGGCTCAGCTTTACTTTTATTATTCAGCAATGAACGCGGGTAAATCAACATCATTATTGCAATCATCGTATAACTATAATGAAAGAGGGATGCGTACGGTTATTTTTACGGCAGAGATAGATAACCGTTTTGAACAAGGAAAGGTCTCATCGCGAATAGGGTTATCCGCGGAAGCGTTACTATACTCAACGACAACGAATATGGCTGAGCTGATCAAAAAAGAAAATAGTGTACAAAAAGTACATTGTGTTCTTATTGATGAATGTCAGTTTCTAACAAAAAAACAAGTTGAAGAATTATGTGACATAGTCGATAACGAGGATATTCCGGTTTTATGTTATGGATTGCGTACCGACTTTGCTGGGCAATTATTTGAGGGGAGTCAATATTTGCTTGCTTGGGCTGATAAATTAGTTGAGCTAAAAACGGTTTGCTATTGCGGGCGTAAGGCGAGCAAGGTATTACGTATAGGAAGTGATGGGATACCTGTTTATGAAGGCCTACAAGTCGATATAGGTGGTAATGAAAAGTATATCTCTGTTTGTCGTAAGCACTATTCAGAAGCAATAAAACAAGCTCAGTTGATGAATGAGGGCGTTATACCTAAGCAGCCACTTCATTTTCGATGAGCAGAAATATTTTGGTGTAGGGACTAAAATAGGCTTCGGTTATCGGATTATTACGGCAGTTAATGAAATCAACTCAGTGGGTTAAATTATTTTATATAATATTGATTTTATGTATTCTTGCTGTCATCCATTTCAAATAGTGAAACAAAAGGCACTACAATAATTGTAGTGCCTTTATTTTAAATAATGTTTAACACATTATTTCTTAGCGTTTTTCTTTTCTACTTCTTTTTTTACGGCTGTTTTTTTCTGAGGCGCTTTTTTTTCCTCTTTATCAATCACAGGCGTATCTTGATGCTCAACAAACTCACGACCATAATAAGAATCCAGTAATAACTGTTTAATTTCAGAGATTAAAGGATAGCGGGGGTTTGCTCCTGTACATTGGTCATCAAATGCATCTTCAGAAAGTTTATCTACACGGGCTAAGAAGTCGGCTTCAGTTACACCAGTCTCACGAATAGATTTAGGAATGCCTAAATCAGCTTTCATTTCCTCCAACCATGCGAGTAATTTTTCAATTTTCTCAGCAGTCCGATCTCCAACTTTAGTGAGCCCTAAATGATCTGCAATTTCTGCATATTGGCGACGTGCATGAGGTCGATCGTATTGGCTAAACGCAGTTTGTTTTGTTGGGTTATCATTAGCATTAAAACGGATAACATTACAAATTAATAATGCGTTCGCAAGGCCATGAGGAATATGGAACTCTGAACCAAGTTTGTGAGCCATTGAGTGACAGACACCTAAGAAGGCGTTTGCAAATGCAATACCCGCAAGTGTTGCTCCGTTATGTACACGTTCTCTTGCAACAGGGTTTTTAGCGCCTTCGTGGTAACTGGCGGGTAAATAATCTTTTAATAAACTCAGGGCTTTAAGTGCTTGTCCGTCAGTAAATTCATTTGCTAAAACAGAAACATAAGCTTCCAACGCATGGGTGACAGCATCTAAACCACCAAAAGCAGTTAACGATTTAGGCATATTCATGACTAAGTTCGCGTCAACAATTGCCATATTTGGTGTTAATGCATAATCCGCTAATGGATATTTTTGGCCTGTTTTATCATCAGTCACTACCGCAAATGGAGTCACTTCTGAACCCGTACCGGAGGTCGTTGTGATAGCAACTAATTTTGCCTTAACGCCCATTTTAGGGAAACGGTGGATACGTTTACGTATATCCATGAAACGTAATGCTAATTCCTCAAAATGAGTTTCGGGGTGTTCATACATAACCCACATAATTTTAGCCGCATCCATTGGTGAACCACCACCTAATGCAATAATGACATCAGGTTGGAATGCTTGCATTTGTGCTGCACCTTTACGAACAACCGTTAATGTCGGGTCTGCCTCAACTTCAAAGAAAACATCAGTTTCAATGTGATGTTTTTTGAGAACGCTAACGACTTCATCAACATAACCATTATTGAATAGATAACCATCGGTTACGATAAAGGCGCGTTTTGCACCGTCAGTTGCAATCTCTTCAAGGGCGATAGGTAGACAACCACGGCGGAAGTAGATTGAGTTCGGAAGTTTATGCCACAACATATTTTCAGCTCTCTTCGCCACAGTTTTGGTATTGATAAGGTGTTTTGGACCGACGTTTTCAGAGATGGAGTTACCACCCCAAGAACCGCAACCTAGTGTAAGAGATGGAGCCAATTTAAAGTTGTACAGGTCACCAATACCGCCTTGTGACGCTGGCGTATTGATTAAAATGCGCGCAGTTTTCATTTTTTGGCCAAAATAGTTAACTCGTTCATGTTGGTTATCTTGGTCAGTATATAGGCAAGAGGTATGGCCAATTCCTCCCATTTCAACTAATTGTTCCGCTTTTGCAACTGCATCTTCAAAATTCTTACCACGATACATGGCTAATAATGGAGACAGTTTTTCATGAGCGAACGGTTCTGATTCATCAATGGCTTTTACTTCACCAATTAAGATTTTAGTTGTTTTTGGCACGCTAATACCGGCCATTTCGGCAATTTTATAGGCAGGTTGACCAACAATAGCAGCGTTCAGGTTGCCATTTTTTAAGATGATATCTTGAACTGCTTTAAGCTCTTTTCCTTGTAGCAGGTAGCCACCATGGCTGGAAAAACGCTCACGAACTTGGCTGTAGATTTCATCCACGACCACAACGGATTGTTCAGATGCACAAATAACTCCGTTGTCGAATGTTTTTGACATCAAAATAGATGCGACAGCGCGCTTAATATCTGCCGTTTCATCGATCACCACAGGGGTGTTACCAGCACCAACTCCGATTGCGGGTTTGCCTGAGCTATAAGCGGCTTTCACCATGCCTGGTCCACCTGTTGCTAAAATCAGGTTTATATCAGGATGGTGCATTAAGGCATTGGATAGCTCAACAGAAGGGGAGTCAATCCAGCCAATAATGTCTTTTGGTGCACCCGCTGCAATAGCAGCATCCAGCACGATTTGTGCTGCACGGTTAGTAGCAATTTTGGCGCGAGGGTGCGGAGAAAAAATAATAGCGTTACGTGTTTTTAAGCTAATGAGTGATTTAAAAATTGCGGTTGAAGTCGGGTTAGTTGTTGGCACAATACCACAGATAATACCAATCGGCTCAGCTATCGTAATTGTCCCAAATGTTGGGTCTTCAGATAGCGTACCACAGGTTTTTTCGTCTTTATAAGCATTGTAGATATACTCTGAAGCAAAGTGGTTTTTGATCACTTTATCTTCAACAATGCCCATTCCAGATTCTTCGACAGCAAGTTTTGCTAGGGGGATACGTGCGTCAGCAGCAGCGAGGGCAGCAGCTCTAAAGATTTCATCAACTTTTTCTTGGGAGAAAGTTGCGAATTCACGTTGAGCTTTTTTGACACGAGCAACGAGTTCATTGAGTTCGGTAACGTTAGTTACGGACATATAGATTACTCCTGATAAATGTTAAACTTTTTAAGCCAATGAGCAATGCATCTATAGAGCGAAGAAATGCTTAAAGATGAAAGTATAGATGTAATCTATAATAACGCTGCTCATCATCGCTTATTGGCTTAAAAACCTTATTCAATATTGAGTTAATATCCTAATTAGCTCTGTCTATCAGTTAAGAGTAGATTAACAAAACGGTAATTAAATAAAGTGATCTAAATCACGAAAATGCTAAGCTGACTCCTTTCAGCACGTGTATTTATGCACAAGTTGAATAAATGTTGTTCATCTATTACTTAATTTAATATTATCAAAACAATTTGTGCAGATAATCTATGTCTATCTAACTAAATATTAAATAAATTTAGCAAGTTAAAGAAAATATTGTTTTACTCAAGGAAATTAATAACATCGGTGGTAAAATTATGAAAGGTATCAATGAATCTCTAAAGAGAATTGCTTAAGGAAATGAATGGGTGAGTAGCGCATTACTTGATTTATCGGGTTATATTAAATTTTTTATTGGTTTATTTGCACTTGTAAACCCAGTTGGCATATTACCTGTGTTTATTAGTATGACAAACTATCAAAGTAATGCCGGGCGAAATAAGACTAACACCATTGCAAATACCTCAGTTGCGATCATTTTATGTACATCATTATTAATTGGTGACTCTATACTGCAATTATTTGGTATTTCAATTGATTCCTTCCGTATTGCAGGGGGGATTTTGATCGTCACAATTGCGATGTCAATGATTAGCGGTAAAATTGGTGAAGACAAACAGAACAAGCAAGAAAAAACAGAAACTGCGGTTAGGGATAGCATTGGTGTTGTACCTTTAGCTTTACCTTTAATGGCGGGGCCTGGTGCAATAAGTTCTTGTATTGTATGGTCATCTCGTTGGCATGGTTGGCAAAACTTTTTAGGCCTAGCATTGACGAGTATCGCTTTTGCCTTTTGTTGTTGGTTATTATTTCGTTCAGCGTCTTTATTGGTTCGTTACTTAGGCCAAACAGGGATCAACGTAGTGACTCGTATCATGGGGTTATTACTGATGTCGCTGGGAATAGAGTTTATAGTGACGGGTGTTAAGGCTATATTCCCAGGCCTATTGTAATCTCATTTCTTTTTATGGCTGCAAATCGGCCCTATTTGCAGCCATACCTACTGCTAATTTCCCTCGTATCACACATATCAGTTTTGCTATTCAGATAGCATATTTCTCTTTACTTTAATTGGCTGGTTAAAATTTTGGCTATCAATAATCACGTCTAAAAAAATGATACCTGTAATTATATGTGGCATTTATTGCTAAAATAGGGATAAAAAGTAAGGAATTGTGAGCTACGTAAATTTATTCACTATTTTAATTGGTGTTTGTTAATGATATGTTTGGAAATGTGCTTGGGGGCTATCTTATAGTATATAACCAATGCTTCATCAACTTATTGTAATTTAAGTGAATTGTAATTATAGCCTCTGTTTTTTTAAAACTTACTTAAAATTTTTAACTAGCAAATGTTAATTAATTGTTTTAATTGTTTGAGTTCATTAAGTGGATTGCCCATAAGGAAATAGCGGTACTAGGGCTTAAATATAAGCATAAAGAAGGTTGCTAGTGAGGTTATAGCACCATCAATGAATCATGAGGGATAGGATGTTCAAATCAACACTTGGTTTTGGTGTACTCTCTTTATTATTTGTTACGTTACAGGCAAGTGCCACGGAAAAAGTAAAACAGGTTATTACAATTAACAATGGCTCAGAAGTGACTTCACTTGACCCCCACAAAGTGGAAGGGGTGCCAGAAAGCAATGTGATATTAAACCTACTAGAAGGCCTGGTGTATACCGATGTAGACGGTAAATCGGTTCCTGGCGTTGCTAAAAGTTGGAGTAATGAAAATTTCACAACGTGGATTTTTACTTTACGAGATGATGCAAAGTGGAGTGATGGTTCGCCAGTAACTGCTGAAGATTTTGTGTATAGCTGGCAACGCTTGTCTGACCCAAATACCGGCTCGCCTTACTCTAGTTACTTACAAAATGCATATATTTTAAATGCAGGTGCAATTTTAGCAGGGAAAATGCCAGCAACAGCGCTGGGAGTGAAGGCGCTTGACACGCAACATTTACAAGTAACGCTTAGCCACCCTGTGCCTTATTTTGTAGATATGCTTTCCCATACATCTATGAAACCCGTGAATAAATCTGCAATTCAACGACATGGCGATAAATGGACCCAGCCTCAAAATTTTATTGGGAACGGGGCATACGTATTGGATAACTGGGTGGTAAATGAACGTATTGTTGTCAAGCGAAATCCATTTTACTGGGATAACCAGAATAGCCGTATTGAGCAAGCGACCTTTTTAGCGATTAGTTCCGAAGTGAGCGATATTAATCGTTATCGTAGTGGTGAAATTGACATATCTAATTCTGCAATCCCACCTGTTTTATATAAAAAAATGCAGCAAGAAAGGCCTAATGAGTTATATGTTCGGCCTTATTTGTGTACGTTCTATTACGAAATTAATAATCAAAAAGCGCCGTTTAATGACCCGAGAGTGCGTGAAGCAATAAAACTAGGGTTAGATAGAGAAACAATCACTAATAAAATTATTGCTCAAGGGCAAAAAGTCGCTTATGGCTTTACACCAACCTTTATTAATAATGGCAATTTTACATTACCTAATTGGGCAAATTTATCGGCGGAGCAACGTTACCAACGAGCAAAAGATTTGCTTTCACAGGCCGGTTATAACAAAGAAAACCCATTGAAATTTGCTTTACTGTACAACACTTCAGATCAAAATAAGCAGCAAGCTATTGTTGCGGCATCCATGTGGCAGAAAAATATTGGCGCACAAGTTACGTTGCAAAACCAAGAATGGAAAACATCATTACAAAGTCGTCATGAAGGAAACTACGATGTTGCTAGGGCGACATGGTGTGCAGATTACAACGAACCAACCGCCTTTTTGAACATGATGCTGTCTCAAAACAGTAATAATACCTCTTTTTATAATAATCCGGACTTTGATTCCTTACTTGAGAAAGCGTTAATTGCACCAGATCCTTCATCTCGTCATACGATATACCAACAAGCGGAAGCTTTGCTAGACAAGGATTCGGCTATTGTTCCTGTTTATTATCGTGTCAGTGCTCGAATGATAAAACCGAGTGTTAGTGGATTTAAAGGTAATGACCCTCTTGATTATACGGATATTAAACGGTTATATATAAGTGAACCTAATTAATAATATCTAAATAATTATAAAAAGTGTTCATCTACTGGGTGAACATGTATCAACACACAATCATAATAATTATGTATGGGAGTAACCGATAAGATGAGTAAGTTAATCAATAAATCGATTATTGCGCTTAGCGTAACGGCTGGGCTGGCAATGGGCTCTATAGCAACAAGTTTTGCTGCAACGGTTCCTGCTGGTGTTGAACTGGCAGAAAAACAGGTAATGGTTCGTAATAATGGTTCAGAACCTCAATCTTTGGACCCACATAAAATTGAAGGGGTGCCTGAATCCGCTTTAGCGAGAGATCTTTTCGAAGGGATCACGATAGTGGGGCCTGATGGTGAAATTTTACCTGGTTCGGCAACCAGCTGGGAAAATAAAGATTTTACAGAGTGGACATTTAAAATTCGTGATGGCGCTAAGTGGTCTAATGGTGACCCTGTCACGGCAGAGGATTTTGTGTATAGTTGGCGACGATTGGCTGACCCTGATACCGCATCGCCTTATGCAAGTTATTTGCAATATGCTCACATCCAGAATATTGACGATGTTATTGCGGGTAAGAAAAAGCCGGAAGAACTTGGTATTAAAGCCCTTGATGATAAAACCCTAGTTATTACACTGAGTGAAGCCGTCCCTTATATTCCTAAATTATTAGCGCACTCATCTATGTCGCCAGTCAATAAAAAAGTCATTGAACAACATGGCGCTAAATGGACGCAGCCACAGAATTTTGTGGGGAATGGAGCATATAAATTAAAGGATTGGACGGTAAACGAGCGCATTGTATTAGAACGTAGCCCAAGCTATTGGGATAATGCGAATACGGTTATTGATCAAGTTACATTTTTACCTATTTCTTCAGAAGTTACTGATGTTAACCGCTATCGAAGTGGTGAAATTGATATGACATACAGTAACTTACCTATCGAGCAATTTAAAAGCTTACAACAAAACATGCCGAATGAGTTACGTGTAAACCCGTATCTCTGTATTTACTATTATGAAATTAACAATGAAAAACCGCCGTTTAATGACCCTCGTGTTCGTGAAGCGTTAAAGCTATCTATGGATAGAGATACGATTACTTATAAGGTCAAAGCGCAAGGGGATATTCCTGCATATGGTTTCACACCACCATTTACCAGCGGTATGAAAACAGAAAAACCGGATTGGTATGCGAATATGACCCAAGAGCAGCGTAATGAAAAAGCGAAACAGTTGCTAGAAGAAGCGGGATATAACAAAGCCAACCCATTAAAATTCAACCTGTTGTATAATACCTCAGACTTACATAAGCGTATTGCCATCGCAGCTTCTTCTATGTGGAAGAAAAATATTGGCGCGCAAGTGAAACTAGAGAACCAAGAGTGGAAAACCTTCTTAGATAGCCGACATCAAGGTAACTATGATGTCGCGCGTGCAGGCTGGTGTGCCGACTACAACGAGCCTTCCTCCTTCCTGAATATGTTACTTTCCTACAGCAGTAATAATACGGTTCATTATAAAAATACAGATTTTGATGCGGTGATGAAAAAAACATTGCAAGTCAAAACAGATGATGAACGTGCAGAACTCTATCAACAAGCCGAAAAATTACTCGATAAAGACTCCGGTATTGTTCCTCTTTACTACTATGTTAACACGCGTTTAGTGAAACCTTATGTCGGTGGTTATAGTGGGAAAGACCCATTAGATAACCTGCATACAAAAGATTTATACATTATTAAACACTAATACAGTTGCTCTGGCTCCATTTATTGGAGCCAGATATTCGCCTATTTAGGCAATAGAAGTAGGAAAGAGCGATGTTGAAATTTATTTTTCGTCGGTTGTTAGAAGCCATCCCGACTCTTTTGGTTTTGATTACCATTTCATTTTTTATGATGCGATTAGCCCCAGGGAGTCCGTTCACTGGCGAGCGGAAATTGCCACCGGAAGTGATGGCAAATATTGAAGCTAAATATCATTTAAATGACCCAATGTATAAGCAGTATTTTAATTATTTAATTCAGCTTTCCAAAGGTGACTTTGGTCCATCATTTAAATACAAGGATTACAGTGTTAATGATTTAGTTGCTAAAGCATTTCCGGTCTCAGCAAAATTAGGGGCAACGGCATTTATTGTTGCTGTTTTGTTTGGGGTATCCGCAGGGGTGATAGCCGCACTAAACCAAAATACCAAATGGGACTTTACAGTCATGGGGTTTGCCATGACGGGAGTTGTTATCCCAAGCTTTGTTGTCGCACCGTTATTGGTGCTGATTTTTGCCATTCATTTGAAATGGTTTCCTGGCGGTGGTTGGGATGGCGGAAACCTAAAACATATGGTGCTCCCCATGGTTGCGCTTTCATTAGCTTATATCGCCAGTATTTCCCGTATTACACGTGGTTCGATGATCGAAATTATGCATTCTAATTTTATTCGTACTGCACGTGCTAAAGGGTTACCACTAAGAACTATCATTTTACGCCATGCGCTTAAACCAGCGTTGCTTCCCGTACTCTCATACATGGGGCCTGCCTTTGTGGGGATTATTACCGGGTCAA
Organism: Providencia sp. PROV116; assembly: GCF_028482485.1. Lineage (NCBI taxonomy): Bacteria > Pseudomonadati > Pseudomonadota > Gammaproteobacteria > Enterobacterales > Morganellaceae > Providencia > Providencia sp. PROV116. Next base: position 261,588 of record NZ_JAMPQO010000001.1, read on the forward strand.
TGGTAATTGAAACTATTTTTGGGTTGCCGGGGATCGGCCAACTCTTTGTTAATGGTGCACTTAATCGTGATTATTCACTGGTATTGAGCTTAACGATTTTAGTTGGGGTACTGACAATTACATTTAATGCAATTGTCGATGTTTTGTATGCAGTTATTGACCCTAAAATTCGTTACTAAGTCGGAGAAACACGATGCTATCGAATCAAAAAAATAGTGAAGCTCTGGCGAATTTTTCAGAGCAGCTCGATATTGAAGGGCGCAGTTTATGGCAAGACGCAAGGCGCCGTTTTATGCACAACCGTGCGGCAATTTTCAGCTTATGTGTCTTATTTTTAATTACTTTGTTTGTCATTTTTGCTCCCATGTTATCGCCGTTTTTGTATGATGATACCGACTGGGAAATGATGTCAATGCCACCTGATATGGCAACTGGACATTATTTTGGCACAGATGCTTCAGGCCGAGATCTATTAGTGCGTGTCGCGATTGGTGGGCGTATTTCCTTAATGGTGGGCGTTGCAGCTGCGCTAGTTGCCGTGGTGGTAGGAACTTTATATGGTTCATTAGCTGGCTATGTGGGTGGAAAAGTGGATTCCATCATGATGAGGATATTAGAAATTTTAAACTCCTTCCCATTTATGTTTTTTGTGATCCTCTTAGTCACGTTGTTTGGTACCAATATCTTACTGATCTTTGTGGCCATTGGGATGGTGTCGTGGTTGGATATGGCGCGTATTGTTCGCGGGCAAACACTCGGATTAAAGCGCAAAGAATTCATTGAGGCGGCATTGGTTTGTGGCGTTAGTACACGGCAGATTATTTTACGTCATATTGTTCCTAACGTTTTAGGTGTCGTCGTGGTGTATGCCTCATTATTAGTTCCAAGTATGATTTTGTTTGAATCATTCTTAAGCTTTTTAGGTTTAGGCACACAAGAGCCATTAAGTAGTTGGGGGGCTTTATTAAGTGATGGAGCTAACTCAATGGAGGTCACACCATGGTTGCTACTGATCCCAGCAGGTTTCTTAGTCATTACGTTATTTTGTTTTAACTTCATCGGTGACGGGCTGCGTGACGCGCTCGACCCGAAAGATCGCTAGAGGGAATAATATGTCAAATAACCCAATGAAAAGCCCTCTGTTATCCGTGAAAGATCTCAGCGTGACATTTGCGACCCAAGATGGTGACGTTACCGCCGTAAATAAATTGAACTTTGAATTAAGTGCGGGGGAAACGCTAGGAATTGTTGGTGAATCCGGTTCAGGAAAATCACAAACAGCTTTTGCTCTGATGGGCTTGCTTGCCAAAAATGGCAAGATTAATGGCTCTGCTATATTTAACGGCCGTGAGATCTTGAATTTAAGAGAAAAAGAATTAAACCGGATGCGAGCGGAAGAAATTTCAATGATCTTCCAAGACCCAATGACATCATTGAATCCTTATTTGAAAATTGGCACACAACTGTCAGAAGTTCTCATGTTACATAAAGGCATGAGTAAAAGGGAGGCTTTCGAAGAATCAGTTCGTATGTTAGATGCAGTTAAAATGCCTGAAGCACGTAAGCGGATGAATATGTATCCACATGAATTTTCAGGAGGAATGAGACAACGAGTCATGATTGCAATGGCATTATTGTGCCAACCCAAGTTGTTAATTGCTGACGAACCTACGACGGCACTTGATGTGACAGTGCAAGCGCAAATTATGACTTTGCTCAATGAGTTAAAACACGAGTTTGATACTGCGATTATTTTGATTACTCACGACCTTGGGGTCGTCGCTGGGGTATGTGATAAAGTTCTCGTAATGTATGCGGGACGCACGATGGAGTATGGTACCGCTAAGGATATTTTTTATCAGCCATCTCATCCATATTCACTTGGTTTGTTAGCTGCCGTTCCTCGCCTTGATGGGGATGACGAGAGTTTAGCGACCATTCCCGGTAACCCGCCTAATTTACTACGTTTACCTAAAGGGTGCCCATTTTCACCTCGTTGCCAATACGCCGTTCAGCAATGTGTTGAACAAGAACCTGCATTAACCACTTTTGGTCAAACGCGGTTACGTGCCTGCTTTAAACCGCTGGAGGAGTTGGTATGAGTACCCATGAAAATAGACCAGTATTGTTAGAAGTGAATGATCTTAAAGTCCATTTTGAGATTAGAGACAAAAAACAGTGGTTTTGGCAGCCAAACAAAAGCCTCAAAGCTGTCGACGGCGTTACACTGCGTTTATATGAAGGTGAAACATTAGGCGTGGTTGGGGAGTCGGGGTGTGGAAAATCTACTTTTGCTCGAGCGCTCATTGGGTTAGTGAAAGCGACTGATGGTACTGTAAGTTGGCTTGGGCAGAACTTATTAGGTAAAACCGCTAAAGAGTGGCGCAGCGTTCGCAGTGATATCCAAATGATTTTCCAAGATCCATTGGCTTCTCTTAATCCGCGAATGACCATTGGTGATATTATTGCCGAACCATTAAAAACATATCATCCTAAAATGCCGCCATCACAAATCACAGAGAAAGTGAAAAAAATGATGATGCGGGTTGGTTTATTACCAAACTTAATTAACCGTTATCCCCATGAATTTTCCGGAGGGCAATGCCAGCGTATTGGTATCGCAAGAGCATTGATTTTGGAACCTAAACTGGTAATTTGCGATGAGCCCGTTTCTGCATTAGATGTGTCAATTCAAGCGCAAGTTGTTAATTTATTGCAAGAATTACAACGTGAAATGAAATTATCTCTCATATTTATCGCACACGATTTGGCGGTTGTTAAGCATATTTCTGACCGTGTGTTAGTGATGTATTTGGGGCATGCCGTGGAGCTTGGTACCTATGATGAGGTTTATAATAACCCACTGCACCCGTATACACGCGCATTGATGTCAGCGGTGCCAGTTCCTGATCCCGATAAAGAAAAAAATAAGGTGATAGAGCTTTTAGAAGGTGAATTGCCATCGCCAATTAATCCGCCTTCAGGCTGTGTATTTAGAACCCGTTGCCCATTAGCCGATGAAGAGTGTGCAAAAACCAGGCCATTATTAGAAGGGAGTTTCAAACATGCGGTGTCTTGTTTGAAAATTGACCCTCTTTAGTTTGTTATAGATGCCCAATAAATTAAAAACAGAGCCAAGTGCTCTGTTTTTTATCGAATAATCTGAATAGTGATATTCCTATTTTTTCCACAGAATATGGTGAAACGGTTTAGAAGGGTGGCGGCTAATTAATACGCGGGCAAAGACATCGTCTAGCTCGGCATCAGGAGTTTGAGCTAACCCGATAACCACTTCACTAAATTGCGCTAATTCAATGTTATCATTGATAATGCTTTGCCAATTATGACTAAAGGGGACAATTTCTGCCGCACCTAACTCTTCAAACTGCAACGCAAAAATTAACTGGTCAGCGGGTTCTAAATTATCCATTGCCCCTTCAAGAAAAAGGTCATAAGCGATTTCAATGATGTCATCTTCATCGATTAACGGTGTGTTTTGTATTTCAGTCATGACCTTTCCTAATAAACTAAATTTATAACAATGGACTAAAGAAGTAACAAATGCGTTCAACGACACGGTTCCAGAAAGGGCGTTGTTCCCACTCTTCGATTTCTAAACGTGTTGACCGCGCAATATAATCATACTGAACTAACGTGAGATCGCTACCAAAACTTTTATCGTCAATGACCACGGTGATTTCAAAATTGAGCCATAAACTGCGCATATCAAGATTGACTGAGCCAACTAGGCTGAGCTCGCCATCAACTAATACACTCTTGGTGTGCAATAAGCCATCTTCAAATTGGTAAATCTTAACACCGGCAGCTAATAATTCACTGTAAAATGAACGGCTTGCCCAGCGGACAAGGAATGAGTCATTCTGCCTTGGCATAATAATACTGACATCAACACCCCGCATTGCTGCCGTGCAAATTGCATGTAAAAGGTCATCGCTAGGCACAAAATAAGGAGTCGTCATGATCAGTTGTTTGCGTGCAGAAAACATGGCGGTCATCAGCGATTGTTGAATCAACTCATCAGGGAAGCCAGGGCCGGAGGCGATAATTTGTGTTGTATGCCCATTCGCTTGTTCAAAAGGCATAATATTACTATCAGGCGGTGGTGGAAGTACGCGTTGGCCAGTTTCCATCTCCCAGTCAAAAGCATACACAATACCTAACGTGGTACTCACTGGGCCTTCCATACGCACTAAAATGTCAACCCATTCACCAACCCCTGAATCTTGTTTAAAATAACGAGGGTCAACCATATTCATACTACCTGTATATGAAATATAGTTATCGATAACGACTATTTTACGATGTTGACGTAAATCCATTCGACGCAAGAAGAAACGCATCAAATTAACTTTTAGTGATTCTATAAACTCAATGCCTGCAGCACGCATTTTTTCGGGATAATCACTACGGAAAAAGTGCCAACTTCCTGCAGAGTCCACCATAATACGGCATTTAACGCCTCGTTTTGCAGCGTTGAGTAATGCTTCGGTAACTCCGTCAACTAAACCACCTGGTTGCCAAATATAGAAGACCATTTCAATTGAGTGCTGAGCATTATTGATATCATTGACTATCGCTTTTAATGAATCTTCACAAGTGGTTAAAAGTTGAATCCTATTACCTTTAACCCCAGCAATGCCTTGGCGTTTTTCAACTAATTGAAATAATGGCTCAGCGACGGGGCTGTTATCAGTGGCAAAGATATGTTTTGAATTTCGTAGATTTTCTAACCATGTTGCGACAGAAGGCCACATATCATGAGCTTTATCAACTCGACGTTTACCGAGGTGAAGTTCACCGAAGGCGACATACGCAATAATACCGACTAATGGCAGGATATAAATGATCAGGAGCCATGTCATGGCTGAGGTGACCGGCCTTCTTTTGACTAAGATGCGGACGGTAATTGCTGCAATAATTAGCCAATATAGGAAGAACAAAAGCCAACTCATAAGTGTATAGACGGTTGCCATAACGGGTCACATGCCTCACTGATAAGAAAAAAGGTTCAAAAAAAGATAGTTTAGCTAAAAAAACTGTTAGTAAAATATCAACTTAATAGAATTTAGCAAAATTCTGCAGTAAAAGCTTCGTGAAATAGAGTAATTCATAAGGAAAAATGGTTACGCATAGTGATATTATCTATTTGAAATTAAATGTTGTACTCTAAGCTCACATAAAAAGTTCCTCTTGGTTCTTTTTTTCAAAGGAATATAATATTTTTTTCTAATAATTTTTAGACGATAAAAGGACACAATTAAATGAGACGTAGTAGGCATGAAGTAGGGCGTTGGCGTATGTTAAGACAATCCCTACGTCGCCGTAGACGCTGGCTAGAAGGGCATTCAAGGCGAAACATGCGCATCTATGCAATGCGTAAAATTGATATTTACCATCGTCGACATTCCCTGCTTTTTACCCAATGGATTGAGTAAGGTTATTACAGCGTACACTCACATTTTTCACTTTGTATGACAAACCTTATTGAATATGATTGCTATTTGCATTTAAACTATCAGTCATATTCTTTTTGGTAGACAGGTGTAGGGTAGAAATTGCATATGCGTTGGATGCGTTGGACTTTAATTATCGTCATTTCATTATCTATTCATGCAGGCCTTGCAATGGCATGGATTTTTAATCAACCTAATTTAGCCAGAGATCCTGAGCCATTGACGATTGCTATGGTTGCTTTTGCTGCCCCTGAACCTGCTTCTGAACCTGTTGAGCAGGTTGAAACACCGGTAGAGCCAGAACCTGAACCCGTTATTGAGCCAGAGCCTGAACCGGTGGTTGAACCCGTTATTGCATTGCCTAAGAAAAAGCCTGAGGTGAAGAAAAAACCTAAGCCAAAACAGGAAGAAAAGAAAAAGATTAAAGAAGATGTTAAGCCGGTTGAAAAGCAATTGGCTATGAATAATCTTAAATCAGATGTTACTGCACCGAAAACGAATAATAGCCCAATAAAGACCGCAAACAATACAGGGGCAAGCAATAGTCAATCAACTAAAAAAGGCGGCCCTAGAGCTCTACATAAACAAGCACCTTCCTACCCTGAACGTGCACGTCGTTTAGGGAAAGAAGGGTATGTGAAAGTTCGTTATGATATTGATGATGGTGGGCGAGTGACAAATATTGAATTTGTTGAAGCTTCACCTAAAGGGTTATTCGAGCGGGATGTCAAACGTGCTATGAACCGTTGGACTTTTGAAAAGCAACCTGCAAAAGGCTATGTGACCGAAATTTATTTCAAATTGGATGGAACCGTCAGCCAAGTATAAGTATTCTTTTCTAGCAAAATAAAAAAGCACCTTTAATCAATGAGGTGCTTTTTGTTTTGTCTCTATCTTAATATAGGTATTAAAGTTTAGTCTGCGTGTTGCTCAGAACTTGCTAATTGAAAATGCTGCTTTTCTTTGGGTAATGAACGAGAGGTACTATCGTCATTAACGGCAACATAGGTAAATACAGCATCAGTTGCACGATAGCGGTGACCAACGGGCTCGGTTGCTACTTTTTTTACCCAAACTTCAATATTAATTGTAATTGAGCTTTTCCCTGTTTTTAGGCAGCGTGCGTAGCAACAAACAACATCACCTACGGCAACAGGCTTTTGAAATTTAATCCCATTTACCGCTACAGTAACTACTCGTCCTAGCGCAATTTCTTTCGCTAATATAGCCCCACCTATATCCATTTGTGACATCAGCCAGCCACCAAAAATATCACCATTCGCATTAGTATCTGCGGGCATGGCTAATGTACGTAAAACCAACTCACCGTTCGGCAATTGCATATCAGACTCTTATTAAAAGGGTTATTACTTTTGATTTTGCATTTATAGCAAATTACATAGGCAATAGTAAACCTGAACCTCGTACTTATTGATTGATAATGACTATTTGAGTGAATTGCTGCAAAAATAAGACAAATATGATACCTATTATTAATAAACAGCTTCTAAATATGATAAAAAGCTCAACTTTTGCAAAGAAAAAGCAAGAAGTGTTTTTTATATTTAGTCAGCTGATTGAATTAGCTATACTCAGTATTATGAATATTATTGATTAATTTAGAGGTATGAAATGAGATTGTTATTGGCAATATTATTACCTTGGTTGCAATTTTTTACGATAGGGCGCCCTTTTGCTGGGATCATTTGCTTAATTTTGCAGATCACGTTGATTGGTTGGTTACCAGCCGCCATTTGGTCGGTATATGCATTATCACAGTACAATACAGATAAAAAAATTGAAAAAGCATTTGGTGACAAGCGTTATTAACATATAAAAAAACCTGCTAAGCGAGATGCAATTAGCAGGTTTTTAACTCTATTTATAAATTATTCTTCGTGTTTTTCTGCAGGCTCTTTAACCATATTTTTAAAAATATAGACCACACTCAGTACTGTAAATATTAATGTTCCTGCTGTCAGACCAAAGACTTTGAAGTTAACCCAGATATCTTGAGCCATCCAGAAAGCAACATAAATATTTAGAAGTGCACAGAAAATAAAGAAAATAGCCCATGCACTATTAAGTTTATTCCAATAACTATCTGCAAGTTTTATTTCTTGGTTACTGCCTAACATGCGCTGAATGAGTGGTTTTTCAGTAAACCATTGGCTAAAGAGTAATGCACCAGCAAATGCAGCATAGATAATAGTGACTTTCCATTTAATGAATGCATCACTATGGAAAATAAGAGTTAAAGCCGCAAAACCCATTACGATTGCACAGGTAATTTTTGCAACTTTTTCAACTTTCTTATAAATAAGATAAGTTGCTAATAACGCTAAAGGAGTGGTCACCATTAATGCGCCACTCGCATAGAAAATATCGTATCTTTTATAGACAATAAAAAAGATTATCAAAGGAATAAAATCAATAAGTTGTTTCATAACAGTGAATACAGCGCCTCAACGTAAAGATAATGGAGTAGTTTAACCGATTTTGGCTTTAATTGTTAAAAGTTTGCACCTTTTTACCAATAAACATGCTTTGTTACCAATCATATTTGCACTATTTTACGATTATTTGACTTACTTCTAGATAAACTTTATTAGTTCGGATATATATAGTATATAAAATAATTTAACTTGCTAATTTATAGGTACTTTTCCCCGATGATAAAGGCACAGCTATTTGTCTGGATGCCAGGTTTAAAAACGTTATTTAACTATCAACGTTCAGATTTAGGTTCTGATGTTAAAGCTGGCCTATCTGTCGCTGCAGTTGCCTTGCCCGTTGCTATTGCCTATGCTGAGTTAATGGGGGTGAATGCGATTGTCGGGTTATACTCGTGTATTTTACCGATGTTTTTTTATGCATTGTTTGGTACGTCTAAACAATTGATTATTGGTCCTGATGCCGCTACATGTGCTGTAATTGCAGCCGCAGTCGCACCTCTTGCCATGGGGGATGAAACTGTTCGTTGGCAGCTGATTATTGTCATGAGTTTTATGACTGGGGTTTGGTGTTTGATTGCAGCGAAATTTCGCTTAGGAACTTTTGCCGATTTTTTATCCAGACCGATATTACAGGGCTTATTAAATGGGGTTGCTCTCACGATTATCGTCAGCCAAATTAGTAAAGTATTTGGTATCAGTACGTTACCTTCAGGGTTTATTGAACGCTTAATAGCATTACCATTAGCGTTAGCGGAAACACATATTCCGACATTATTAGTTGCCATTGCGACATTGGTCGTTACCTTAGTGATTAAGCGAGTGCGTAGTAAGTGGCCATCGTTATTAATTGCAATGGTATTGGCAACAGCGGCAAGTATCCTATTTAATCTCGAGCAATATGGTATTAGCACTGTTGGGAGTTTAGGTGAAGGGCTCCCGTATATCCCAATGCCGGATTTTCCACCGGGCTTACTCCGAGATCTTGTCATTCCATCATTAAACTTGGCAGTGATCAGTTTTGTTAGTTTTATGATGACGGCTCGTAGCTTTGCGAGCAAGAACGGTTATACCGTTGATGCAGACCAAGAACTAAAAGCGTTAGGAATGGCAAATATTGCTTCTGCTTTTGGTCAGGGCTTTGCAGTTAGCGCTGCAAGTAGCCGTACAGCAGTTAATGATATGATGGGCGGGAAAACACAACTAGTTTCTCTTGTTGCCGCGGTAACCATCTTAGCTGTATTACTTTTCTCCATAAATTTATTGGAATATATCCCTATGCCTGCTTTAGGGATAGTTTTAATTATTTCAACTTACTCATTACTTAGTTTTCGCAGTATTTTATCAATGCGAAAACGCAATAGAGAAGCTTTTTTCTTATGTATTTTCACGCTATGTGCAGTGCTGGTGGTTGGTTTGATTAGTGGTGTAGGCTTAGCTGTTTTATTAGGTTTGTTGCAGTTTATCCGAATTATATTTAGACCTACAGATCAACTACTAGGCGTTGATGAACATGGTATGTTGCATTCGATGACATCAGAAAATGATATTCAAGAAGTTGATGGCGTCCTGATTTATCGTTTCAATTCCCCACTTACCTATTTCAATGTGAATTACTTTAAAGAACGTTTAAATAAACATTTAGATAATCAGCGGAAGAGGCCTGCTTGGGTGATTGTGGATGCTGCGGTCAGCTTCACACACAATGATGTGAGCGTATTTTCCACGTTGAATGATATTGTGACATCGTTGAAGGCGAAAGGGGTGACTTTAGTATTAGCAGGGCGCAGAACGTCGCTTAATCGTTGGCTAGAACAAAATAAAATCAATCGTTCAGATGATGACTTATTAGTGGTACCGGATATCTATTTTGCAATCCGTTTAATTCAAAGTAAGCAACAAATTCAAATGAAATGCGTTGAAGAAAGAAAAGCACAAGAATGTCAAAAAGATCTCGGCATATTGGAACATGATTGTGAAAATCGAATTACACCGACGGATATTCGCTCAGATAATACTTAAAAAATAACGTAAATAAAAAGGTATCTTTTGATACCTGAGGTTATTGCCAAAGCGGGATAAATGCGTTGTTTTTCCCGCTTTGTGTTATCTGCGGAAAATTAATTTTTAGTGATTAGCATATATAAACGATAAAAGTAAATTAAAGCGAATGCTGCTACAATATTGTTGAGTAAAAAAGAGATACCATTAATAACAATATGATTCATGTTAAGGTTCCCCAACAGAACACTAATAAGCATTTGAGCAGCCATCCAAATTAAAATCATCGGTAAGGCAACACGCCAATTTGCATAAGCCATTTTCCAGCTTTTTCCCATCGCACTGAAAGGGTTGGTACGTTCTGTTATTAAAATCGCTGGTGCTAAGGAAAAACCAATGGCTAAGACAATACCAGGTAGAACCATAATTGTGATACCTAACTGGATAAGCAGAGAACAGACGACCAATAAAAGGAACATAGAAGGTGCTTTGTTCAGTGATGATGTTATTGCCTGTAGCCCTGTAATATCTTCACCGCGAGACATACCAGAGATATAGGACAATGTACCACAAATAAGGAACAAACTTCCAAAAGTGACGGAGAGGATCAACCCGAAAGAAACACGCAAAATACTACTTTTATCTTCTTCAGATAGACCTAAAATCCAGTCTTGTAACCCCGAATTACCAGATTCAATCATCTGGCTTTGTGCTTGTGCCAGAACACCTATCATCTGTTCACTTGGGATCATCACCGCATAGATAACGAGGCTCACTACGGTGGCTAAAAGCACGATGGTGAAGAGGCCACTCAATTGATTTTTAAAGAAATTGATACTATCACTAATGAGTGAGTTGGCCGAAATGGACATGACACTGCTCCTATCTACAAACGGGATCAAAAATTTATGCCAATTGTAACCGAGTATCACGCCTAGAGGTAGAGAAAGATAATAAAATTCGGGGGGTTAAGAAAAATATAATAGACATAATGATTGAATTTAATTAACCAAAGAAATGAAACTATATAAGTTGTATTTTTAATATATGTTTAAGTTTCGGAATAAATATATATATTTCGAAATCAAATTTTTATTTTGTTAGTTATCTTCCAAAAATTGATTTAAATCAAAATTAAAAAAATAATAAATGAAATAATAAATCCATATTTATTGGTTTACCTCTAAATTAGTAAAAGATGTGATCTTGATTTGAACATCAATTTAAATAATGCGGTATATTTTCCTAAAATAAAAACACAGGAATGGGATTGATAATGAAAAAACTCACTGCGCTTGTATTAGCTGCTGCAACTTTAGCTCCAGCAGTTTCTATTGCTCATGAAGCTGGCGACTTTCTTTTCCGCGCGGGTACTGCTACAGTCAGACCTAATGTTGGAGGAGATGATGTTAAGATTAATGGTTTAGGTAATTTAGGTACGTTTGGAGCGAATAATAATACTCAATTAGGTTTAACTTTTGGGTATATGATCACTGATAATATCGGTGTGGAATTATTAGCAGCAACTCCGTTTGAGCATAAAGTTGGCACAGGCCCAACAGGTAATATTGCAACAGTTAAACATTTACCACCAACATTAATGGCACAATATTATTTTGGTAGTAAAGAAGATAAATTACGTCCTTATTTAGGTGCGGGTGTTAACTATACCTTCTTCTTTGATGAGAAATTTAACTCAACAGGAAAGACGGCAGGTTTATCTGATCTAGACTTATCAAGCTCATGGGGCTTTGCAGCACAAGCTGGTATGGACTACATGCTGACCGATAACTGGATGTTAAACGCCTCTGTTTGGTGGATGAATATTGAAACGGATGTGAAATTTAAAGCAGGTGGCGAACAGTATAAAGTTGATACTCGTTTAGACCCATTTGTATTTATGTTCGGTGCGGGTTACCGTTTCTAAGAATTTGATAGGATGCAATACAGGTAATACCTGAATTCTGATGGATTAGAGTGAAGTAGGAAATCCGAGAATATTCGTATTCTCGGATTTTTCAATTTCCATGAACTACAAACATATATTTAACAACCTGGCAGTAAAATAATAACCATAAAGATTGATGATGGTATAATATATTAATTGGTGTATAGCGTGATAATAAAGTAAATACACTTATTGGTTATCTTATTTTATTAAGATAAATAAGATTGAATAACAAAATATCGGCATTATCTACATAAAAATAAAAAGCCGAATATAGGAGTGATATTCAGCTTTAAGGTATGATTAAATTTTAAGATATTAACTTACCAAAACCATTGCACATTTAACCCCGCATTGACGCTACTAGTTTCATATTCATCAGGTTTATAAAGTGGCACACCTAAAAATAAGTCATAGCTGAATATATTAACATTACCTCTCATACCAATAGCCGTTACTAATAGTTGGTCATCAGAATAGAGATCTAGCGGATAACCCCCCCCAAGTATTCGACCATAGTCAATAGCGTAATAGGGATAAAAGGAAAAGCCAGGAATATAAAAGTTAAACTCATTACGCAGGTAAAACCCCTTATCACCGATCAGTGAAAACTCTTCATCGAAACCACGAACAGTCCAACGGCTACCTAACGAAAATTGATCTTGAATAGTTAAACGGTCTCGTGAATATTGTACAAACAGTTGTGGGTTATAACTCATAATAAAATTGTCAAATGAGAAGGGGAACATTCCCGAAATATCGGCAGTATAAACACGGCTCATTGTGCTGACATCACCATATTTCATATCCCAACTTTCTTCGGCACCAAACCAAGGTACGTTACGTTGATGGTATAATGATGCATCAATGGTAGAATTGTTGATATTTTGACGATGGCTAATACCCAGTTTAAGGCTGGTAAGGTCTCGTTGTTGGGAAAGTAGGCTGACATCCTCCAACTTATATTTTGATTTTCTTTTAATCAATTGGATTGACGCTGTATCTTTAAACGTTTGGCCGCGCAAAAAAACATTACTGGCCGTAGCGTTATAATATTTACTGTCACCATAATATTTATAGCTAAGTACAGAGTCATTAATAGTTTGTTTATAGTCACTTTTACTTGCGTACAATGAGAAAAGCCAATAATTATAGGGAACAGCATAATAAATAGAAGCATTACTGGTGCTGTTTCGTGCTTGGTTTTTTGCATCTTTTCCGGCGGAGACATATAAGGTATCGTTTAAGCTCGTTAGGTTATTAGCATACAGAGTTACTCCAACTTGGTCTTTACCCGTTTGGCGACTTCCAGAGTTATTGTAAATAGTGTTTTATATATCCAGTGCGAAAAATACTAATTTAATCAAATGGTAATGTTTACTCCGCCACAGATATAATAAGAGAAAGTACTAGTATAATAACGCGTATCTGTTAATTTTAATATTGGTGATTTATATATTATGATTAGTTATTTTGAACTATTTGAGGGATTTTAAACTGAAAAATACTGAATATATTTAAATAATATTTCTAAAAATAACGTTAAAAGGATTGAAAATCGCCCAGACAAAATTTAATTATATGATTTAAGTAATCAAGCCAATAAACTTAAGTATGACTTGATTACTATTTATTGTTTAGCCTATTTCTGTGTTGCTGCTTTCATTTTTGCAACAAACTCAGTTAATGATGTAAGCATAACATCAGGGCGATTTAAGTTGTTTTCGATGATTTTAACCACGGCGGAACCAGAAATTGCACCTGCTGCACCATTTTTAATCGCTTCTTTGACTTGTTTAGGTTCAGATATCCCAAAACCTTGTAGGGCAGGAGCCGCGTTATACTGATTTAATTGACTCAATAAATGAGCTAATGGCGTTTCAGCGCGTTTTTCTGTGCCTGTTACGCCTGCACGTGATAACAAATAAGTATAACCTTGGCTATATTCCCCAATTTGTTGTAGTAATTCATCATTGGCATTGGGTGGGCAAATAAAAATGGGAGCAATGTTGTGTGCCAACGCAGCTTCACGAAATGGCTGTGATTCGGACATCGGGACATCTGCAACTAATACAGAATCAACACCAGCTTTTTCACAGCGAATATAAAAACTTTCAATTCCATTGGTAAAGACTAAATTTGCATACACTAATAAACCAATAGGAACAGTAGGGTGTTTCTCTCTAATTCGACTTAATAATTCGAAACAAATTGTCGGGGTGATTTCACTTTGAAATGCGCGTAAATTTGCATTTTGGATGGTTGGACCATCAGCCAATGGATCAGAAAATGGAATACCAATCTCTAATGCATCAGCGCCACCAGCAATCAAAGCATCAACAATGTTTAATGATAATTCAGCATCAGGGTCACCTAAAGTGACAAATGGAACAAATGCCCCTTGGTTATCGTGAGTTAAACGTTTAAAAAGTTGGGTATAACGTTCCATTAAATTTCTCCTCTGCTGGCTAAAATATCATGCACTGTAAAAATATCTTTATCACCACGGCCAGACAAATTGACGATTAATAATTGTTCTTTATTGGGTTCTTGCTCTGCCATTTTTAATGCATATGCGAGGGCATGAGAAGATTCTAATGCTGGAATAATCCCTTCTTTACGTGATAACAATTTAAAAGCATTCAGGGCTTCATCATCGGTAATCGAAACATATTCTGCGCGACCAATACTATTTAAATGAGCATGTTGAGGTCCAACAGAAGGAAAATCTAATCCTGCAGAGATGGAATATGACTCTTCAATTTGACCTTCACTAGTTTGCATCATCGGTGATTTCATACCGAAATAAATCCCAACACGACCATGTTTTAATGGCGCACCATGTTGGCCTGATTCAATACCTAATCCAGCAGGTTCAACACCAATTAGTTTCACATTTTCTTCTGGAATAAAAGAGGCAAATAAACCGATTGCATTTGAGCCACCACCAATACAGGCAACGACAGCATCGGGTAAACGGCCTTCTTTTTCAAGAATTTGTTGTTTTGCTTCATCACCAATCATACGTTGGAATTCACGTACAATTGTTGGGTAAGGGTGTGGACCCGCCGCAGTTCCTAATAAATAATGAGCTTTATCATAGCTGCCAGACCAGTCCCTTAATGCTTCATTACACGCATCTTTCAAGGTTGCCGAACCGCTATGAACAGATATAACTTCAGCACCCATTAATTTCATACGAAATACATTGGGAGACTGGCGTTCAACATCTTTAGCGCCCATGTAGATACGGCATTTCATATTCAATAATGCACAAGCCAGTGCGGTTGCAACTCCATGTTGCCCAGCACCGGTTTCTGCAATAATTTCGTTTTTTCCCATTCGCTTAGCCAGTAGCGCTTGGCCTAATACTTGGTTGGTTTTATGGGCGCCGCCGTGCAGTAAATCTTCGCGTTTTAAATAGAGTTTTGTTTTCGTACCGGCAGTTAAGTTTTTACATAATGTTAGTGCAGTAGGGCGACCTGCATAATTTTTTAGTAAGTCGTGAAATTCACGAATAAACTCAGCATCATTCTGTGCGTCGATAAACGCGTCTTCTAATTGATTTAATGCAGGGATCAGAATTTCTGGGACATATTGCCCACCAAACTCGCCAAAATACGGATCTAATTTACTCATTATTTATTGTCCATTTTAACAGTTACATTAATTGGTGTTGGAGTTTTATCTTTTCGTTGTGTATTAGTGAGCCGTTGATTCGGCTAACAACGCTGACAACACCAAATTTATTTTTTGTTCACTTTTTATACCGGGTTCAATTTCAACCCCTGAATTAAAGTCTAATCCGTTGCACAGTAACTTTGCAGCATCTAGGCAGTTATCTGGTGTAAGTCCCCCCGCAATCATTATTTTTTGTGTTGCAGATGAAGGGATTTCTGACCAATTGAAGGTTTTACCAGTGCCACCTTGTCCGTTATCCAGTAGTAACACATCAATGTCTTGTGTGTCATAGTCATTTAAAGTTGTTCTTGACATATCAAGCGCTTTCCAAACTTCACAGTAGTTTGGTAAAAATGTTTTTAACGTATTGATATAAGCAGAGTCTTCTTCACCATGTAGTTGCACCGCAGATAACGCAAGCTGTTTGGCAATATGGGCAACAAAATCGGCGGACTGATTACGGAAAACACCGACATATTTTAACGGCGCAGCATGGATGATAGTTTGCGCCTGTGACAACGTCACTTTTCTCGGGGAGGTTTCAGCAAAAATTAATCCACCGTAGTGTGCTCCTGCTTTAAATGCGGCTTTTGCATCTTGTTCGCGGGTTAAACCACAGACTTTATGTTCCCCAACTAGCAGGTTTCGAATGGCTTTATCTAAGTCAGCTTGCTCCATTAGTGCGCTACCAATTAAAAAACCATTTGCAAACTGTCTCAGTGACTGAATATGTTGGTGTTGATGAATGCCTGACTCACTGATCACTATCGTTTCTTTTGCTAAGCGAGGCGCGAGCTCACGAGTCCGATTTAAATCAATAGAAAGGTCGCGTAAATCCCGGTTATTGATGCCAACCACTTTGGCTTTTAACCGAATTGCTCGCTCTAATTCTTCTTCATTACTGACTTCCGTTAATATCCCCATACTCAGTTGGTGAGCAACTTCAGCCAATGCGATATATTCATCATCATTTAAGACAGATAACATCAGTAAAATGGCATCTGCTTGGTAGTAACGTGCAAGATAGATTTGGTATGGGTCAATGATAAAATCTTTGCATAATACGGGTTGCTTTACGGTATTACTGACAATCGTTAAGTAATCCATATTGCCTTGAAAATATTTTTCATCGGTGAGAACGGAAATCGCACTCGCATAAGGTGCATATGTCTTGGCTATCATCGCAGGGTCGAAATCAGCACGGATCAAACCCTTTGAAGGAGACGCTTTTTTGCACTCTAAAATAAAAACAGGGCGTTTAGCGCTTAGTGCGTTATAGAAACTACGCTGGCTAGGCTGAACTTCAGCAATAAAGCTTTCTAACGGCTGCTTGGCTTTGCGTTCAATTAAATAGTCAACTTTATCATCAACAATTTTTTGTAAGACTGTCGCTTTCATTTTATTGGTTCCTTGCCGCGAGAGCTGTAACGCGGTCAAATGCTTTACCGCTACGAATAATTGCAAGTGCGTGTTCGCTGTTTTGTTTTAAATCTTCATGGCCATTAATACGCATCAGCATGGCAACATTGGCCGCTACAGCCGCTTCGTGAGCCGCTTGGCCATGGCCTTGAAGTAAATCACTAAGCAATACGCGGTTTTCATCAGGTGTACCGCCTTCTAAGTCGCGTAATTGATATGGTGCTAGCCCAAAATCATCAGCAGTTAATTGATAATGTTGTACTTTGCCATCTTTTAATTCAGCGACTTGAGTGACTGCATGTAATGAAACTTCATCCATCCCTCCACTGTGTACCACAGCTGCACGGGTAAAACCAAGCATCTGTAGTGTTTCAGACACAGGTTTTACCAATGATCCTTGGTACACACCGATAAGGGCAATCGGTGGGCGAGCTGGATTAATTAATGGCCCCAATACATTAAATAACGTTCGAGTTTTTAGTTGAGTACGCACAGGGGCAGCATGACGGAACCCACTGTGGTATTGTGGTGCGAATAAAAAACAAACACCAAGCTCATCTAATGCGTCACGAGCACTTTGCGCACTGAGGTCTAAGGCGATACCAAAGGCGGCAAGTAAATCCGAAGAACCTGAACGGCTCGAAACACTTCGATTACCGTGTTTCGCCACTTTAATCCCACATTCAGCAGCAACGAATGCGCTTGCTGTGGAAATATTGATACTATTTGCGCCATCTCCCCCAGTGCCAACGATGTCGCTGAATGGGTAGTCAGGGCGGGGAAATGGCTGTGCATTCTCTAAACAAGCTAACGCGGCTCCAGCAATTTCTTGCGGTTGTTCACCTCGCATTTTCATACTGATTAACACAGCAGCTAATTGAGGTTCTGTTAATTCGCCTTGAATAATAGCATTAAACAAGTACTGGCTTTCTTGTTGAGTCAGTGGTTGCGCTTTAAATAACTTATCATAAATATTTTGCATAATTGGCTCTTTAGTATTCCGTTAGTGCGAATGAGTAGGTTCGGTTGCATTGGGAGTAGAAAGAGCCCATGCCACAGTGTTTTCTAGCAACTGTTTACCTTGCGTTGTTAAAATGGATTCGGGATGAAATTGGAATCCACAAACTCTATCGCTATCATTACGTACAGCCATGACCATGCCATTTGAATGGGCACAAATGGTTAAGCTTTCCGGAATTTGGCTACCAACAAGAGAGTGGTAACGCGCCACTGATATTGGGTTTTCAAGATGATTAAACATAGCTAAACCATCATGTGTGGCAATCGAAGATTTACCATGCAAAATTTCACCAGCAGCTGAAACCGTTCCGCCATAAGCTTCAACGATGGCTTGGTGACCTAAGCAAATACCAATAACAGGAATT
The DNA here is from genome assembly GCF_028482485.1 of Providencia sp. PROV116. Taxonomy (NCBI): domain Bacteria; kingdom Pseudomonadati; phylum Pseudomonadota; class Gammaproteobacteria; order Enterobacterales; family Morganellaceae; genus Providencia; species Providencia sp. PROV116. The sequence goes on from NZ_JAMPQO010000001.1 coordinate 279,949, forward strand.
TTGCCTTTTACTCGCATTAATACTTCTGGCATTGAACCTGCTTCACTCGGTTTACCAGGGCCGGGTGATAAGACTAGTATCGGTGAAATCATTTGATTTAATACAGATAAAATATGTTCTACATTGACTGTATTGCGATAAATAACCACGTTATGGCCACCTGCGCGCAGTTGGTCTACTAGGTTATAAGTAAAGGAGTCAACGTTATCGAGCAGTAAAATGTTCGCCATTAGAATAACTCCTTAACTTGATGTGCTTGGGCAATTGCACGGATCACTGCACGTGCCTTATTACGGGTTTCATCGGCTTCAGCTTGAGGTACGGAATCTAGAACGACACCACCTCCCGCTTGCACAGTGGCAATACCATTTTCTACGTACGCAGAGCGAATAACGATACAGGTATCAAAATCACCATTTCCTTGAAAATATCCTACAGCTCCTCCGTATGACCCTCGGCGTTCTTGCTCATATTGAGCAATCAGTTGCATGGCTTTTACCTTTGGTGCACCCGTTAAAGTCCCCATATTCATGCAAGCTTGGTATGCATGAAAAACATCTAAATCTTGGCGCAATGTTCCCACAACATGAGAAACTAAGTGCATCACGAAAGAGTAACGGTCAACCTTAGTTAGGTTGGCGACGTAACGGCTACCGGCTTCACAAATACGGGCTAAATCGTTGCGTGCTAAGTCAACTAACATGATGTGTTCAGCGAGTTCTTTTTCATCTGAGCGCATGGAAAGTTCAATTCGGCTGTCTAAGTCGAGGTCTAATTCACCCTGCGCGTTACGCCCACGAGGGCGGGTTCCTGCGATAGGATAAATTTCCACTTTGCGATTTGCTGTTGCATATTTGAGCGCGCTTTCAGGTGAAGCCCCAAAGAGTGTGAATGCTTCATCTTGCATGTAGAACATATAAGGGCTTGGGTTTTGTGCTTTGAGTTTTTGATATGCAATTAAGGGATGTGAGCATGGCATCGTAAATTTACGAGAAGGCACAACCTGAAAAATATCACCACGGTATATGGCTTCTTTTAATGAGGTGACAATTTCCCCGTATTGTTGGTCATTTTTGTTTATCGAGACCGCAAAATCAGGTGCTGTTGCTAAAGGAAGTGCGGGTAAGAACGGACGGCACGAAGCTATAATTTGTGCGTGGCGTTGTGTAACCGTTTCGACATCTTGCTCATTTTGCGTAAATAGGCAACTTTTGAGTCGAGCAGCCTGATTTTGGTGGTCGATCACTAAATAATGTTCAGCAACAAAAAAACAATAGTCAGGGCAGTGATTAACGGTATTCACCTTGGGTAAATCTTCAAAACTGGCGACTAAATCGTATGCAAACAAACCACCAACAAACAGGTTTTCAGGTTTTGTTGAATAGGCTTGTGCGAGAGCGGGCAGAGCACGTAAAACGTCTAAACAAGATGCGGCCTTCAGACGACTGTCTTCGTCTAAATCTTTCGCTGGCGAGCTGAACGTTACCGTTAAGCTATTTTCTTGCATGCTATGATGTGTGATTAAACGGGTTAATTGTGCTAACAGCTTTGGTAATAAAGCCTGACCATTTGGCGTCAACGCGTCTATTTCAACTTGTTGGCCAAAAGCACGAATACGTAGCGCGCTGTTGACAACCAGCAAGCTTTGCAAGTTGGCTTTATTATTAATTTCAGCAGACTCTAACAGCATTGTTGATGGAACTTGATGACACAGATGATTAAATAATAATGTAGGATCAGGCTGATAATTAATTGGGCTATCCAGATACTTAAAATGTGCTAATGTGGTGTTTTGTTCGTTCATGATGTTGCCTTACGCTAATTTTTGACATAAAAAACCCGCCAATGAAGGGCGGGTTTGGCACTGAAACATACAATAACTATGCGCGTGCGGCTTCCGCCCAATCTGGGAAGTCACGCCACCAACGATTTGATAAGTTAAATAAAGTCATTGTATGCCTCACTGGATAAACTGATGTTTTTTAGCCTTAGCTATCTTGCGTACTAGTAAACTGGATCGAGTTATTTATGTCAAGGGCTTTGTTAATTTATTAGGAAAAATAATTTTTCATGGAAATTGGAGAAGATATCAATATGTCGACAGCCTCGCTACCATTAGTGACTCGCTACGACTTACATAGCCATACGAATGCTTCGGATGGTGACCTCACTCCAGCAGAGTTAATCGAACGTGCTATTGAAAAAGGGGTTAATATTTTAGCGATCACCGATCACGATACCTGTGAAGGTGTATTTGAGGCTCGTCGCTACCTTACTGAAAATGAAAGGCCAATTGAGTTAGTCAATGGTGTTGAAGTTTCGACACTGTGGGAAAACATTGAAATACATATTGTCGGGTTAAATTTTGCTCCTTCACACCCCGCTATGGCTCAATTGTTGAAAGCACAATCTGAACGTCGTTTCGAGCGTGGTATTGAGATGGGCAGGCGATTACAAAAAGCGGGAATTGATGACGCATGGGAAAATGCGCAACATATTTCTGGTGGTGGGCAGGTAACGCGGGCTCATTTTGCACAGTATATTGTGAAAATAGGTAAAGAAAAAACCATTAATAACGTATTTAAGCGTTATTTATCAAAAGGAAAAATAGGATACGTTCCTGCGAAGTGGTGCTCAATTCAAGATTCTATCGACGCAATCCATGCGGCCGGTGGTATTGCGGTATTAGCTCATCCTGCAAAATATCAATTATCCAATAAATGGTTAAAACGGTTGGTTGCGTATTTTAAACAGTGTGGTGGTGATGCCATGGAAGTTTCTCATTGCCAGCAGCCGCCACATGAAAAACAGTATTTAGCGGAATTAGCTAATAATGCAAATTTACATACATCGGTGGGTTCAGATTTTCATCGGCCTTGTTCTTGGATAGAGCTTGGCCGAAATTTATGGTTACCAAATGAAGATAATGCAGTCTGGACGCTTTGGAATGCGGTAAAAAGCAGCTAATTAATTGATGTATTAATAATGCGGTGTAAAATAATTATTATAAGTGATGATTTATTTCTGAGTAGGTCATCTCATGGAATTAAGAGATAGTAGCATTTATAGGTGTTTTTGCCGGGTGATGCTGTCGATACCCAAAAATTAGAGGTATGTATGAGCCAGTTTTTTTATGTCCATCCGGATAATCCTCAAGCAAGGCTGATTAGCCAGAGTGTTGAAATTCTAAATAAAGGCGGTGTCATTGTTTACCCTACGGATTCAGGATACGCCATTGGATGCCGTTTAGAAGAAAAAGATGCTTTGCAACGTATTTGTCGTATCCGTCAGCTTGATGCTAACCATAATTTCACTTTAATGTGTCGAGATCTCTCTGAGCTATCGAATTACGCGCATGTTGATAACACCGTTTTCCGTTTAATTAAAAATAATACGCCAGGTAATTACACCTTTATTTTACGGGCAACGAAAGAAGTTCCACGGCGTTTAATGAATGAAAAACGTAAAACCATTGGCTTACGTGTGCCATCAAACACGATTGCTCGGGATTTACTCGAAGCTGTTGGTGAACCTTTGATGTCAACCAGTTTGATTATGCCTGGCGATGATTTCACGCAATCAGATCCTGAAGAAATTCGCGATTTACTTGATAAACAAGTCGATTTAGTTATACACGGTGGTTATATCGGGCAAAAACCAACAACTGTGATTGACTTTACTGATGATACACCTGTTGTGGCACGCGTCGGAACAGGGGACCCAACGCCTTTTGAATAAATACAAATACCTAAAAGCCTAAGATTTAGCATGGAATTAAATAAAATCGTATTGAAAGTGCGATATTCAGATAAGTTATAGGGGTTCAGGACAAACCTGTGTATAATGCGCGGGTTTTCAAATTCATTACTTTTTGGTACGGTCACAAGATGACGCGCCAAAAAGATATTTGACGCCTGTGAAGGCGACAGCAGAGGGTTACATGAGCGTAAAACCGCAAAAAACTGAAAAATTACAGAAAATCCTTGCTCGTTCAGGGCATGGTTCTCGTCGAGAAATCGAAACATTCCTGCAAGCGGGTCGTATTAGTGTTGATGGCAAAATTGCGACACTCGGAGACCGTGTTGAAGTCACACCAGCAACAAAAATTCGTTTAGATGGTCGTTTATTAGCTATCAAAGAACCTGAAAAAGAAATTTGCCGTGTAATGGCTTATTACAAGCCAGAAGGTGAATTATGTACACGCCATGATCCAGAAGGGCGCCCAACTGTCTTTAACCGTTTACCTCGCTTAACGGGAGCACGGTGGATTGCTGTTGGTCGCTTAGATGTTAACACCAGCGGTTTATTGTTATTTACGACGGATGGTGAGCTAGCTAATCGTTTAATGCATCCAAGCCGTGAAGTTGAGCGTGAATATGCTGTACGTGTGTTTGGTGAAATCAATGAAGCGAAAATTCGTCAATTAACACAAGGTGTACAGTTGGAAGATGGTCCAGCTTCTTTTAAAACGGTTTCTTACCGTGGCGGAGAAGGGATGAATCAATGGTTTAACGTCACTTTAACTGAAGGGCGTAACCGCGAGGTCCGCCGCCTTTGGGAATCGGTTGGTGTTCAAGTAAGCCGTTTAATCCGTGTGCGTTATGGTGATATTGATTTACCAAAAGGTTTACCACGTGGAGGATGGACGGAACTGGGTTTAGAGCAAACCAATTATCTCCGTGAGCTGGTGGAATTGCCGGTAGAAACTGAAAGCAAAGTTGCCGTTGAGCGTGACCAACGTCGTATTAAAGCAAACCAAATTCGCCGTGCGGTAAAACGCCATACGCAAGTTGCATCACGTCCTGCATCAAAACGTCAATCTTCAAGACCAACGGCGAAACGTCGTACTCGCATCTAGATTAATTGCAATTCTCGAATATTAAAAAAGCTGAGGCTCCACCCTCAGCTTTTTTTGATGTATGGAAGTGATTCTCATCTATCAACGTAATGATTTTATTGAATATAACCTTGTTAATTATAAGAAAATTAATGTTCTAGTTCACATTATTATGAAAGCTATCAATAAGAGATGATATTTATGAGATATTCATCTCATTTTAATGTAATTAAAAGTCTTAGTATGACCCTTCTTGTGGGATGTATCTCACAAAATATTGGGTTGCTACTGATAATAAAGATAAATTTACAGATAAACCTATTACTTACCCAGTTTATCCAGATAAATAAAGAATGGTTTAAGTGGATAAACCTGAATAAGGACAAAACATGAAAAAAATAACACTGACTTTGAGTGCGATTGCATTGGCATTAAGTTTTACAGCAACGTCTCAAGCAAAAATTCCAATGCCAGAAACCGTAAGCCCTGGGGTTACCGTTGTTGAACTAGCTCAACAACAGCCTATTCATTGGGTTTCCATCGAACAAATTAAACAAAGCCTAGAAGGCAAAGCGCCAATGGCTGTTGGGTTTGATATCGATGATACGGTGTTATTTTCGAGTCCAGGTTTTTACCGTGGTAAATTAGAGTTCTCTCCTAACGACTTTAGCTATCTCAAAAACCAACAATTTTGGGAAAAAATGAATAATGAGTGGGACAAATTCAGCATGCCAAAACAAGTGGGTATTGATTTAGTCAAAATGCACTTAGATCGCGGTGATACTGTCTATTTCATCACAGGCCGTACGAAAACAAAAACAGAAACGGTGACTAAATACGTTCAAGAAGGTTTAGCAATACCTGCAGATAAAATGCAACCTGTCATTTTTGCAGGTGATGAACCAGGGCAAAATAATAAAGTGAGTTGGATGCGTGATCACAAATTAACCATCTATTATGGTGATGCTGATGCAGATATCGCAGCAGCTCATGAGTTAGGTATTCGTGGTGTCCGTATTTTACGTGCAGCTAATTCATCTTATCAACCATTACCAAAAGCCGGGCGTTTTGGTGAAGAGGTGGTGATTAATTCAGAATATTAATTCTGTAATTAGCCATAATAAAAAGGCGGTCATTTAGAAATGACCGCCTTTTTTAAGCGTAGGATATTTTAGTTAGTCACAACAGCATCAATAATCACACGATTACCGGAGATGCTTCCTGTCGTTCCACTCGTGACGATAGGGCTGGTGATCTTAGTGGTATTAGTCGAACGTAAAGCCCCATACTGATTATTAACCCGATTTTTGGAATAAATAGTTAGGTTTTCCCAGCAGTCACTTTTCCTGCGTAGTTTTCTAATGTGCCAATATCAAGCTTTTGGTTATTAGCGGCTGTAATTTGCCCATAATTATTATTGAATGTCGCTTTGAGTTTAATGTCAACATCGTTACGTGCAGCAGCGTTATTATTCACATTTGCAGCAATTGAACCATACAAGTTATTTAGAGTATCTCCTTTAACTTTAACAGTACCATTATTAGTTTGTAGACCACCATTTTGGCCTGTAAGACCAAAGATAGTTAGCTAGATACAAGTCGATTAAAAGTACAATAACTGTATAAATATCGAATTATTGCACTTTCTTAGCGGCTAGTTACCAATCAATCCCTTTTTGAGCTTTAATCCCAATATCAAATGCATGTTTCACTGGGCGCATTTCTGTTACTGTATCGGCTAACTCGATTAAATCTCGGTGGCAACCTCTACCCGTGATCACGACAGATTGATTGGTAGGGCGGCTTTGTAATGCTTGAACCACCTCTGCTAATTCGAGGTAATGATAACTCACCATATAGGTGAGCTCATCTAAAATGACTAAATCGTACTGTGGGTCACTTAACAATTGCTTGGCGTACTGCCAAGTTTCCATACAAGCAAGGGTATCGGTCTCTTTATTTTGAGTCTCCCACGTAAACCCTGTTGACATAACATAGAAGGGGACGCCTTGTGGTTCTAGTAGTTCGCGTTCGCCATTATCCCAACCTCCTTTAATAAATTGAACAACAGCGGCTTTTTTACCATGGCCTACTGTACGGCAGACAGTTCCAAATGCGGCTGTGGTTTTGCCTTTCCCATTTCCAGTAAAGACAATAACGATCCCTCGTTCAATTTGTGCGGCTTCAATACGTGCATCTACTTTTTCTTTTAAACGTTGTTGGCGTTCTTCGTGTCGATTTTGAGACATCGTGTTTACTCCGCAGCACCAGGTTTACGTCCGGGTTGAGCATCATAACTACTTCCCGTTTTACGCAGGCTATCATCGCCCATCAAATAGATATAAATAGGCATGATATCAGCAGGGGTTTTTAATTTAAGCGGATTTTCATCAGGAAATGCACTTGCTCGCATTGAGGTTCGAGTGCCGCCTGGGTTAATACAATTTACACGAAGATTAGTCTGCTTATATTCTTCGGCTAGCACTTGCATTAAACCTTCGGTGGCAAATTTTGATACAGCATAGGCGCCCCAACCGGCGCGACCTTGCTTACCTACACTCGAACTGGTGAAAACTAATGAGGCATTAGGTGCTTTGAGTAACAAAGGGAGCAATGCTTGAGTTAGCATAAATGTGGCATTAACATTTATTTGCATAACATCATGCCATAGGTCGCTGGGTTGCTCAGTGATGGGGGCAACGACACCAAGTATTCCGGCATTGTGTAATACGCCATCTAAATAAGGTGTTATTGCGGCAACTTGCGAGGCTAGAGTATAGCAGTCATCAATTGTTGCAGTTAATAAGTCTAATATAAAGCAAGGTGGCTTACTTCCACCTAAAGCGGCTATTTCATCACTAACGGATTGTAATTTATGCTGTGTTCTACCAACAAGGATAAGGGATGCACCATAGCGCGCATAAGTGAGAGCGGCTTCACGGCCAATGCCATCACCTGCACCGGTTACAAGAATCGTTTTACCTTTCAATAGGTCTTGTCTAGGTTGATATTGGAGCATATTCTTTCCTACTATTGTGATTAGCATGTACGGTTATCATCGCACTGATTGTGATAATTGGCTAATCTAACATAGTTATTAACGAAGTTTGTGTGCTAACTCTGTTTTTTTCTGGTTGTTTGCACGTAATCGTGAGATTATTTTTGTATTGAAGATAAACATCAAAAGGATCAGATTGTGGAGTATTTCTCATTGTATGGGCTATTTTTAGCAAAAGTCGTCACTATTTTGGTGGCGGTGGTTTTGCTAGCTGTCTTTGTGTTTGGCGTAGGTATGCGCCGACAAGGGGCTAAAGGTGCTTTAAAAATCACAGATTTAGGTGAAAGTTATCGTGAGCGCCAACGCCAAATGCAACAAATTAAAATGAATGAACCAGAACATAAAGCGTGGTTGAAAGCATTTAAAAAGCAGCAAAAAGCGAAATCAAAAAGTGAGAAAACAGGGGCGAAATTAGGCCAAACAGGGGTTAAAAAACCTTGTTTATATGTCTTAGACTTTAAAGGTAGCATGGATGCCCGTGAAGTTGCCTCTTTACGTGAAGAGATCAGTGCAATTCTTGCTGTTGCCGATCAACAAGATGAAGTTTTGTTAAGACTTGAAAGCCCTGGTGGAATGGTTCATGGTTACGGTTTAGCAGCTTCTCAATTATTAAGAATCAAAGAAAAAAATATCCCACTTACCATTACGGTTGATAAAGTTGCGGCGAGTGGCGGATACATGATGGCATGTATTGCAGATAAAATTATTGCTGCACCATTTGCCATTATTGGTTCGATTGGTGTGGTTGCTCAAATTCCGAATATTCATCGGTTATTAAAAAAACATGATGTTGACGTTGAACTTCATACCGCAGGTGAGTACAAGCGTACATTGACTATGTTAGGTGAGAATACAGAGCAAGGTCGCAAGAAATTTGTTGAAGATTTAAATTCAACGCATGAATTGTTTAAACAATTTGTTCATCAAAACCGCCCATCTTTAGATATTTCTGCAGTTGCAACAGGGGAGTATTGGTATGGTTCGCAGGCAATTGAAAAAGGGCTTGTGGATAAAATTGGCGTAAGTGATGATTTTATTATTAATGCAATTGATACTAAGGAAATAGTTAGTATTCGTTATGTGTTAAGTAAAAAAATGATGGATAAGTTTATGGGAAGCGCGGCAAAGAGCGTGGATAACTTATTATTGCGCTGGTGGCAACGCGGGCAAAAACCACTCTTGTAATTTTAAATTTCGCCTAGCGAATAAGCGTTTTTAAATCTACTATTAATTTACCGGCGTTAAAGCCGGTAAATTTTATACAAAAAGCAAACGTGTTAATTAGTTATTATCACTTAATTGGTATTGTTCTGACAGTACATGAGCGAGATGTTTGTACATATTAAAAGCAGCTGTACTTTTTAAAGTAGGAATATTGTTCTCATCTAAGAAGAATTCTCCTTTAAATACCAATGTACCCCGATGCTGCTCAACGGTGTCAACAAACATACCATGAATATAATCATCATGTTTCTTTATGATATCATTAGCTTTTTCAAGTAACTCTTTTTTTGTGATGAACGGTAAATTATCTTGCATAACTTGGCTTCCTTGAAAAAATAATTGGTTGCTTCTAGCATTTTATCAGGTAGAGTGTGTGGTTTTCAATTGTGACTAAACATCTTTATGTGGTTAAAATCAGTCAACTAGAAGACACTTTGTGCTTTTTAGAATAACGTGATTGAGTTTATAAGTTTTGTTTCAACACAAATAATTGTTTAAAAATATATTGATATATTGTGATTGTGTCGCAATATAAAAAAAAGATTCTCATTTTGCGCATTTTAATGTAGAAATGCGCCATTGTTGATATTTAGGTAAAGGTAAATATGGGTAAAGCTCTTGTTATAGTGGAGTCCCCGGCAAAGGCCAAAACGATTAATAAGTATCTTGGCAGTGGCTACGTTGTAAAAAGCAGCGTTGGCCACATTCGTGATCTGCCGAAAAGCGGCTCTGGTTCACAAACCGGCTCACAAAAGAGTACAGGCTCATCTACCGACAAAACAAAGAAAGTAAAAAAAGATCCGCGTGATGCGTTAGTTAAGCGCATGGGGATCGACCCTTATCATGGTTGGAAAGCGAATTATCAAATTCTACCGGGTAAAGAAAAAGTGGTTTCTGAACTTAAATCACTGGCGGAGGATGCTGAACACATCTACCTCGCAACGGACTTGGACCGCGAAGGGGAAGCTATTGCGTGGCATTTACGCGAAGTGATAGGTGGAGACGATTCTCGTTTTAGTCGTGTTGTATTTAATGAGATCACCAAAAATGCGATCACTCAGGCATTTGACAGCCCTGGGGAATTAAACATAGATAGAGTTAACGCACAACAAGCGCGTCGTTTTATGGACCGAGTTGTGGGTTATATGGTTTCTCCGCTGCTATGGAAAAAAGTAGCTCGTGGCTTATCGGCTGGCCGTGTTCAGTCAGTTGCAGTGAAACTCATTGTTGAACGTGAGCGGGAAATTAAAGCTTTCGTCCCTGAAGAATATTGGGAACTGCATGCCGATTTAGCTGATAAAGATATCGCTAACTTGCGTATGGAAGTCACTTCACAAGGTGGTAAGGCATTTAAGCCAGTCAATAAAGCGCAAACAGAGGCAGCAGTTAAGCTGCTTGAAAAAGCCCGTTTTGCAGTTGTTGACCGTGAAGATAGGCCGACATCAAGTAAGCCGAGCGCACCGTATATCACGTCAACGTTGCAACAAGCCGCCAGTACTCGTTTAGGTTTTGGCGTGAAAAAAACCATGATGATGGCTCAGCGTCTTTATGAAGCAGGGTATATCACTTATATGCGTACTGACTCAACAAACTTGAGCCAAGATGCATTGGATATGGTTCGTGGCTATATTAATGATAATTTTGGCGCTAAATATCTGCCAAAAGATGCGAATGTTTATAGCAGTAAAGATAATTCGCAAGAGGCGCACGAAGCCATTCGTCCTTCTAGTGTCGATGTTTTACCTGAGTCACTAAAAGACATGGAGAACGATGCGAAAAGGTTGTATCAATTAATTTGGAATCAGTTTGTGGCCTGTCAAATGACGCCAGCAAAATATGATTCAACAACCTTGACAGTCAAAGCAGGTGATTTTGAACTAAAAGCCAAAGGGCGTACTTTACGTTTCGATGGTTGGACGAAAGTCATGCCTGCACTGCGTAAAAATGATGAAGATAAAACATTGCCACCAATACAAGTTGGTGCGGAGTTATCTTTAATTGAGCTATTACCTAGCCAGCACTTTACTAAGCCACCAGCTCGCTTTAGTGAAGCATCTTTAGTTAAAGAGCTCGAAAAACGTGGTATTGGTCGTCCTTCTACGTATGCAGCGATTATTTCGACGATCCAAGACAGAGGTTATGTCAAAGTTGAAAATCGTCGTTTTTATGCAGAGAAAATGGGTGAGATTGTAACGGATCGTTTAGAGGAAAACTTTAACGACCTGATGAACTACGATTTTACTGCGCGTATGGAAGACCAACTGGACCATGTTGCAAACCATGATGCTGAGTGGAAAGCCGTATTAGATGAATTCTTCTCTGACTTTAGTAAGCAGCTAGATGTTGCTGAAAAAGAACCAGAGGAAGGAGGAATGCGCACTAACCCAATGGTGATCACCTCAATCATTTGCCCTGATTGTGAACGTCATATGGGTATCCGTACTGCATCAACCGGAGTATTTTTAGGTTGTTCTGGTTACGCACTACCACCAAAAGAACGTTGTAAGAAAACAATAAACCTTATCCCTGAAGACGAAGTCTTGAATGTGCTTGAAGGGGATGATGCGGAAACTAATGCGTTAAGAGCAAAACGTCGCTGTCCAAAATGTGGTACCGCGATGGACAGCTATTTGATTGATAATAGCCGTAAATTACATGTATGTGGTAATAACCCTGCATGTGAAGGTTATGAAATCGAAGAAGGCGAATTTCGTATTAAAGGTTATGATGGCCCAGTCATTGAATGTGACAAATGTGGGTCAGAAATGCACCTGAAAATGGGTCGTTTTGGTAAGTACATGGGTTGTACTAACGAAGAGTGTAAAAATACACGTAAAATCTTACGAAGTGGCGAAGTCGCACCACCGAAAGAAGACCCGGTTCCATTACCGGAACTTCCATGTGAAAAATCTGATGCGTATTTTGTGTTACGTGATGGTGCTGCTGGGGTTTTCCTTGCAGCAAATACATTCCCAAAATCACGAGAAACGCGTGCACCATTAGTTGCAGAATTACAGCGCTTTAAAGATCGTTTACCTGAGAAACTCGCTTATTTGGCGGAAGCACCAGCTGAAGATGGCGAAGGTAACCCAACTGTCGTCCGTTTTAGTCGCAAAACGAAGCAGCAATATGTTTCTTCAGAAAAAAATGGTAAAGCAACGGGTTGGAGTGCGTTCTACGTTGACGGTAAATGGGAAGTGAAAGAGAAATAATAGTTCTCTTTTATTTTCAAGCAAAAAAGCCAATCATTTAATTTGATTGGCTTTTTTATTTACTAGTAAAATACGCTGTAATGAAATAAGTTGACTTAGTATGAGTTACCTTACATTATGTTCTGATAGTATTATCTTTGTTTTTATAGTGAATTGATTTAATAGAGGTTATAAAAATGGGTCACGCATTACAAAAGCCTAATCGCTTATTGATACCTGCTCGTGACAAAAGTAAAATTGCTGCGCCTAAACCAGCAATTAGCGAGCAATGTTCACATGAAGTCCAAGTCAAAAATGCTTTTGATTTTGGTTTCATTCGCTATGAAAAAGCAATGGAAAAACTTGCTAAGGTATAGTGAGAGTGATACGCATCCAAGGGGAGTTTGTTGAAGGTATTAATTATTTATCTGTTGATGATTTGGTAAATATTAATAGGGTATTGATAGAACGACAAACTCCTAATGAGCCTATAGAAATCCTCAATTTTAATAATCTCAATTCCTCCCAGTCTAGACCCAGCCAAGTTAGGTACTATCAACAGACTGATGATATGTTTGTTTTATCTTCTGTGTTAATTGAAAGTCTTATCCAAAACCATTCTTTTGCAAATGCGAATAAACGGACAGCAATGATGGCAGGTTATATTTTTTTATTATTAAATGGGTATGAATTAACCGCACCAGAAGATGATATTGTAAACATGGCTTTGGGTTTAGCGATAAAAGATTATTCACTTGAAGATCTTGAAAATTGGCTATGTTATTGGTCGAGAGAGTTTGATTCAAGGCAACTGTGTCAACCCAACGGACTTGTCAATTTCATATCAATGCCTATCGGTGAATAACCCGCTGTTATATTGTCATTTCCTTTATTTCTTATCGCTCACTGTGATATAGCCGCCAATTTTTAACTAAACTCAAATGTAGCACCAAAGTGATAACTAATTTGTGTTAACTTAAGATAGAGTCTTTGTAGTTATCAATAGATAGTAATAGTTCTTACCTTTTTGAAATCTTTAGGTAAGTCGATGGAATGATAGATAAAAGTTATCCACCGGAGGCAAAATGAAGTTAAAAATGTGTTTACTGGCTGCATTATTGACAGCGGGGACAGCATACGCTGCTCAATCTACTGTTGTACTAAAAGAAGCAACCCCAACAGGTGATGGTAAAGCAATAGGTGAGGTTGTTATCTCAGAAACAGAATATGGATTACTATTTACGCCAAAATTAACGGGCCTACAAGCAGGCATTCATGGGTTTCATATTCATGAGAACCCAAGTTGCGAACCCGCAGAGAAAGATGGCAAATCGGTACCTGCATTAAAAGCAGGTGGCCATTTAGACCCCGCTAAAACAGGTGTCCACAAAGGCCCTTATGATAACACAGGGCATTTAGGTGATTTACCCGGCTTAGTTGCTGATAGCCAAGGTAATGCTGATTACGCGGTACTAGCACCACGATTAAAATCACTCAAAGATGTTCAAGACCGTGCATTGATGGTGCATGTGGGTGGTGATAACTATTCTGATAATCCAGAAGCGTTAGGCGGTGGTGGGGCTAGAATGGCCTGCGGCGTCATCAAATAATACGCGTCATATTTCAAGCTGTGGCGTTGTTAGCTGCGCTTGCTAACCCTAGTCACATACTTATGTATGCTCCTAGGGCTTAGCGTCTCTTGCTGCCTAGCCACAACTTGAACTATTTAGCGTATTGTATTGATTAGAAAGTGATTTAAACAGCAGTGTTGTTAGCTGGGTTTACTAATTTTAATCATATACTGATGTATGCTCCTAGGGCTTAGCGTCTCTTGCTGCCTAGCCACAACCTGAACTATTTAGCGTATTGGATTGATTTGAAAACAATTTAATTTTGCTAGTCATAAAAAGAAGGCTCAAGTTAAATCTCGAGCCTTCTTTTTTCATTGATAAATTACCAAATACGAATACGTTGCTCTGGTGCCAAATATAGTGTGTTATTTTTATCAACACCAAATGTTTGGTACCAGTCATCAATATTGCGTACTACGCCATTAGCACGGAATTGGTTAGGGCTATGAGGGTCTGTCATAATCTTATTACGTTCAGATTCTTTATTTGATAGTTCTTGCCAAGTACGAGCCCAAGCAACGAAGAAACGTTGTAACCCAGTTGTTCCGTCAATAATTGGGGGCTCACCATTTGGATAATTTTCTTTGGCAAATTGTTTATAAGCACTCAAAGCGATATTTAACCCACCGAGATCGCCAATGTTTTCACCTAATGTAAGCTCGCCATTCACATTTAAACCATCAACAGCAAATGCATTATACTGTTCAACAAGCTTGGCTGTTTTCTCTTTAAAGTGAGTTTTGGCACTCTCACTCCACCAGTTACGTAATTGCCCCGTACCATCATATAAACTGCCTTGGTCATCAAAACCATGCCCCATCTCGTGACCAATTACAGCGCCAATTGCACCATAGTTATAGGCTGGGTCAACATTAGGATCAAAGAAAGGTGCTTGTAAAATTGCCGCTGGGAACACAATTTCGTTTTGAACAGGGTTGAAATAAGCATTGACTGTTTGTGGCGTCATGCCCCATTCCCATTGACGGACAGGTTGGCCAATTTTGCCAATCATATCATCATATGACCAGGCTAAAACTTGTTTATAATTCTCTAATAATGAGTCAGGCTTGAGGTTAATTGTGCTGAAGTCATTCCATTGATCTGGATATCCCACTTTAACAGTGAATTGCTCTAATTTTTTAAGGGCTTCTTGGCGAGTTGGCTCATCCATCCAGTCATTGACTTTTAGGCGTGAATTAAATGTGCCCCTCACATAGCTGACCAAGTCTTTAATTTTTTCTTTAGCTTGCGGGTCGAAGTATTGTTCGACATAAATTTGCCCTAATGGCTCACCTTGGAGTGAATTAACAGTCTGCAATGCACGTTCTTGGCGAGTGCGTTGTTTTTCAATTCCATTGAGTTTTTTCGAATAAAAATCAAATTGAGCATCCGCGATAGTTTGGTTTAAATAACGTGCGTGTTCACTAATATATTGGAAGGTTAGATAATCTTTTAGTGTCGAAACCGGGGTATCAGCAAAAATTTTTGCGGTTTGTTCCACCGCGCTATCTGTTTCAACGATGATTTTCTCAAGTTGTTTATCTGTTAGTTTACGACTGCTAATAAAACTAGTCCAATCAAAACCTTGAGTATAATTTTTCATTTCAGCTAGGGACATCGCATGGTAATTTTTGATAGTGTCACGGCGTGCTTCTGGACTCCAATGCACCGTTGCAATCGCTTTTTCCAAATCAAAAATTTTCTGTGCTTTTGGTTGTACATCTTTTTCACCCGCCAGTTCTAGCATGGTAGCGATATAAGCGATATAACTTTTTCGAATATCTTCCATTTGAGGGGTGTCATCGAGGTAATAAGTACGGTTCGGCAGCCCTAAACCGCCTTGACCGATATAAAGCACATAGGTATCAGGTGCTTTGGCATCTAAATCTACCCAATAAGAAATCAGCGATTTATAGTCAGGCTGTGTCATTAACTGGCTAATATCATGATGATTTTTAGCTTTTGCAATGGCATCTAAATCGGATTTTATTGGGCTAATACCAGCTTGCTCGATAGCTTCTTCATTCAGGTAGCTGAGATATAAATTTCGAATATTTCGTTGGTTATGCGTGAGCTTGTTTTCAGGGAGCTGTTGTAGTTGGTCAATAATAGATTGAATGTGTTTTTCTGTGTTTAAGTATAATTCCACGAAAGAGTTAATACGTGGCATACCGGTGGGGATTTGCGCTTTATTTATCCAATCTTCATTAACATAACGGTAAAAATCATTTCCGGGTTCAATCGTATCAGACAAAACAATTTTTTGTTGTCCATAAGCCACTTCTTTCGCCAAGAGCGCAGGGGCAAAAGAAATCGTCGACATACCAATAATTAAAGCCAAAACATTTAAACGCATGTAACCACCTCTCTTCGTTGAGAATTATGATATCCACTTTAATACGTTAAATTTTACAGTGAGGATCCTGCAAAATTCATTTTACTTATTGAACCACATAATGAAATAAAGTTAATCCGTCTTTGCACTATCTTACGGCCTTTCATCAGTGTAGTGGCATTTAGATGAAATTTTATCATCATACTGTTTATTCTTCTGTGAATGATGTTATATTGGTTATATCAAATTATTCAATTATAACTTTTAGTTATATTTAATATTCTTTAGCTATAGATGCAAAAGCACATTATTCATGTATGAGGTAGACTGAAATATGAAATTGCAGCAATTACGTTATATTGTTGAAGTGGTTAACCATGACTTGAATGTCTCCTCAACCGCTGAGGGGCTTTTTACGTCACAGCCCGGTATCAGTAAACAAGTGCGGATGCTTGAAGATGAGCTTGGGATCCAAATTTTTGCACGTAGTGGTAAACATTTAACGCATGTCACCCCTGCAGGGGAAGAAGTCGTGCGGATCTCCCGAGAAGTACTATCAAAAATAGAAGCGATCCGTTCGGTTGCTGGGGAGCACACTTATCCCGATCGGGGAAGTTTAAGTATTGCGACGACACATACACAAGCTCGTTATGCTTTACCTCCAACAATCAAAGGTTTTATTGAGCGTTACCCACATGTTTCATTGCACATGCAGCAAGGGTCTCCAACGCAAATAGCTGAAGAAGTTTGCAAAGGAAATAGCGATTTTGCGATAGCAACAGAAGCACTGCACCTGTATAACGATTTGATTATGTTGCCATGCTACCATTGGAACCGCTGTGTCGTTGTGCAAAAAGACCATCCGCTAGCGACGAAAAAAAATGTCACTATTGAAGATATCGCGGAATATCAAATTGTAACGTATACCCATGGGTTTACTGGACGTTCAGAATTAGATGTGGCATTTCAGAAAATTGGTCTTGAGCCCAAAATTATTTTTACCGCAACCGATGCCGACGTGATCAAAACCTATGTTAGATTAGGGTTAGGGATCGGTATCATTGCGAGTATGGCAGTTGACCCGGTGAGTGATAGTGATTTAGTTGTAATTGATATGCGTGATAAGTTCAGCTATAGCACAACGAAGATTGGTTTTAAACGCACCAGTTTCTTACGTAGCTATATGTACGATTTTATGTGGCGCTTCGCACCGCATCTAACTCGTGATGTGGTCGATAAGGCGGTTGCTATTCGTAATAATGAAGAGATTGAAGAATTTTTTAAAGATATGAAATTGCCTATCATCTAATTTCTTTATATTTCTGTACTAACCAATAATAACCCTAGTGACTGTATTTCTAGGGTTTTTATGGTCAATACCTAGCCGGTGTACCAAGCTATTTTCTGACTTATTTCCCTTCTTATCTTAAATTTCCTATTATTAATAGAGAAACATTCAATATTTGGCACAAAATCTATAAATCAAATTTCTAGAGCAACTATGATTACAATTGGTTAACAAAAAATAATGGCGGTAAATACATATATTGCCATAGCCATAAAAACCAAGGAGGAGTTATGTCGTTGAGTCTAAAAACAACGAGTGCCTCGACACTCAATGTTGGAAACAAGCAGTATAATTACTTCAGTTTAGCGCTAGCTGAAAAAAAGCTCGGTGATGGGACGAAGTTACCTAAGTCATTAAAAGTCTTACTCGAAAACCTATTACGTCATATTGATGGTAGCTCAGTTGTTGAACAAGATTTACAAGCCATTATTGACTGGCAAAAAAATGCACATGCAGATAGGGAAATTGCGTATCGTCCCGCGCGTGTGCTTATGCAAGATTTTACCGGAGTTCCTGCTGTTGTTGACCTGGCCGCGATGCGTGAAGCGGTTAAATCATTAGGTGGCAATGTTGAGCAAGTGAATCCGTTATCCCCCGTAGATTTGGTCATTGACCACTCGGTAATGGTGGATGAGTTTGCCACCCAATCCGCCTTTGGCGATAACGTTGAAATTGAAATGGCGCGTAACCATGAGCGTTATTTATTTTTACGTTGGGGGCAAAAAGCGTTTAACCGTTTTCAAGTGGTACCACCTGGTACAGGTATTTGTCACCAAGTTAATTTAGAATACCTTGGTAAGGCGGTATGGTATGAAGAAATTGACGGTAAATTATATGCTTATCCAGATACTTTAGTGGGCACGGACTCCCATACGACGATGATCAATGGGTTAGGCGTATTAGGTTGGGGTGTTGGTGGTATTGAAGCTGAAGCCGCGATGTTAGGCCAACCTGTATCGATGCTAATTCCTGACGTTGTTGGTTTTAAATTAACGGGTAAATTATCCGAAGGGATCACAGCAACTGACCTTGTGTTGACAGTGACACAAATGCTACGTCAACATGGTGTCGTGGGTAAGTTTGTTGAATTCTATGGTGATGGCTTGGCCGATTTACCATTAGCAGACCGCGCAACAATTGCGAATATGTCCCCTGAATATGGTGCAACGTGTGGCTTTTTCCCGGTTGATGAAGTAACACTGTCTTATATGCGTTTAACTGGGCGCAGTGATGATGAAATTGCGCTGGTGGAAGCTTATAGTAAAGAGCAGGGTTTATGGCGTTATGCGGGCGATGAACCGATTTTTACCAGCACACTTGAGTTAGACATGTCGACAGTCGAATCCAGTTTAGCCGGGCCTAAACGTCCACAAGACAGAGTCGAACTTAGCCAAGTACCAAAAGCATTTCGTGGCGCAGTCGAATTAGAAGTCAATAAGAAAATCCAATCGAGCTATCCTTCGGTTAAATATCAAAATAAAACCTTTGAATTAACCGATGGCGCGGTCGTTATTGCAGCAATTACCTCTTGTACAAACACGTCGAACCCAAGTGTATTAATGGCGGCAGGGCTATTAGCGAAGAAAGCCGTTGAAAAAGGGTTAGTTCGCCAACCGTGGGTTAAATCATCATTAGCACCGGGTTCTAAAGTGGTTACTGATTATCTTGCCGTTGCAGGTTTAACACCGTATTTAGATAAGCTTGGGTTTAACCTTGTCGGGTATGGATGCACAACGTGTATTGGTAACTCAGGGCCATTACCAGAACCAATAGAAGAAGCGATTAAACAAACGGATCTTACTGTTGGTGCCGTGCTGTCAGGAAACCGTAACTTTGAAGGGCGAATTCACCCACTGGTGAAAACTAACTGGTTAGCCTCTCCGCCGCTTGTTGTTGCCTATGCACTGGCGGGTAATATGAATATCAACTTGAAAACTGACCCTATCGGGGTTGATAAATCGGGTAATGATGTTTATTTGAAAGATATTTGGCCATCAAGTGCTGAAATTGCGCAAGCTGTACAGCAAGTTAAAACAGATATGTTCCGTAAGGAATATAACGCGGTCTTTGAAGGTGATGATGCTTGGAGAGCATTAAAAGTTGAAAGCTCTTCAACTTATCACTGGCAAGCAGACTCGACCTATATCCGCCATCTACCTTTCTTTGAAGGAATGCAATCTCAGCCAGTACCTGTTAAAGATATTCATGGCGCAAATATTTTAGCGATCCTCGGTGACTCGGTCACCACTGACCATATTTCTCCCGCGGGGAATATCAAAAAAGAGAGCCCAGCAGGGCGGTATCTGCAAGAACACGGTGTTGCTGTCGCAGATTTCAACTCTTATGGTTCGCGTCGTGGTAACCATGAAGTGATGATGCGCGGTACATTTGCAAATATTCGTATTCGTAATGAAATGGTGCCAGGTGTAGAGGGCGGTTATACCTTACATATACCGACAGGCAAACAAATGGCGATTTATGATGCAGCGATGCTGTATCAACAAGAAAATCGCCCATTGGCTATCATTGCGGGTAAAGAATATGGTTCAGGTTCTAGCCGAGATTGGGCTGCGAAAGGTACAAATTTATTAGGTGTGAGAGTCGTCATTACTGAGTCATATGAGCGTATCCACCGTTCCAATTTGATTGGTATGGGGGTTATACCTTTAGAGTTTAAAGATGGGGTATCCCGTAAGACACTCAATTTAAAAGGTGATGAACGCATTGATGTCACGGGGTTACAGTCAATTACTCCTGGACAAGATATCACAGTGAAAATCACGTATGGCAATGGTGATATAAAGGAAGTTATAACACGCTGTCGTATTGATACTGCAACGGAGATGGATTATTACCGTCATGGTGGTATCTTACATTATGTTATAAGACAGATGCTGCATTAATCATTCAATTGTGTTACTGAAACGCCTGTAAGATTGTTATCCTACGGGCGTTTTTATTTTTTAATATTTAATCTTATTTATCAATTTTGTTTTTTCTCAATATTTTTGATAGCAATCTACGTTATGGTGTTAAATAGACGGTAGATTAAAGGAGAAAATAGTCGCTACTAGGCTAAATGAAAATAGGGTGAAGTTCGCCATAAATAAGTTTCTTTGTGCAAATTAATTGAATGTAATAGCTTTAGCACGGGTCACCATGTAACTGAGCTTATCGAAAACACTATAAAGGAAATGAGTATGGCAGATATCAATGAAACCGATTTCTATAAAGGGGCATTGTGGGCAGCAGATATCTTATTAACCACATCCCATTTTGATGGTGCGAACGAAGAGGTTCGTGACATTTTGGAGCACATACCTAACTTATATTCTATTGTGATGAGAACACCTGAAACGGAAGTCCATGATTTGCGTTTATATGCAGACAAAGAATTTCCACTCGGCTTAAATGCAGATTACACCACCATTACCATTGCACCATTACAAGACTACTTTGATATTTTGCCTATGCCCGATCAAAACCCTGAGAGTATTACGGTTGAAGTTGATTACTGGGGAGTAGTTGCAACAACATCTGCGGGTAAACAAGATTTATTAATTGCCGGTTTAGCAACGCCAGAGCAAGCACAGCATTATGTGCAAACATTAACCCAACAACTTGAATTGCAAAGAGCAAAATAGCCAACTGGCTATAAGTTAGGCGCTTTAAGTACTATTATTCAACATAAATGACAAAAAACCGCGCTACTGTGTTTATGTACAGTAACACGGTTTTTTTTAACTGAATGAGATTATAACGCGTTGGCTTCGGCTAATTGTAAAGCGAAATAAGTGAAAATAAGGTCAGCGCCTGCGCGTTTAATTGACCCTAGTGTTTCAAGAGCCACACGCGTTTCATCAATTGCACCCGCTTGAGCAGCAAATTTAATTTGTGCGTATTCTCCACTGACTTGATAAGCCCCGATGGGTAATTGAGTGTGTTCGCGTAAATCACGAATAATATCCAAATACGCTCCGGCAGGCTTTATCATTAGCGCGTCAGCACCTTCGCGCTCATCAATTAGTGACTCATGGAGCGCTTCACGGCG
Source organism: Providencia sp. PROV116 (assembly GCF_028482485.1). Lineage (NCBI taxonomy): Bacteria > Pseudomonadati > Pseudomonadota > Gammaproteobacteria > Enterobacterales > Morganellaceae > Providencia > Providencia sp. PROV116. Next base: position 301,623 of record NZ_JAMPQO010000001.1, read on the forward strand.
GTTCATTGGGTTCATCTGATAGGTTTTTCTATCGCCTTTAAGGCATGAACCTGCTGCATCTCTGAATGGGCCATACAGTGCGGATGCAAATTTTGTGGAGTAAGACATAATTGCAGTGTCTGTAAAGCCTGCTTCATCAAGAGCATGACGGATTGCAGCAACCTGGCCATCCATTGCGGCAGAAGGGGCAATGAAATCAGCGCCTGCACGTGCGGCGGCAACCGCTTGTAAACCTAGGTTATGGATAGTTGCATCGTTGTCAACGACATGACCGTGCATAACGCCACAGTGACCATGAGAGGTGTATTCACAGAAACAGGTGTCAGACATCACTATCATTTCAGGAACGGTTTCTTTGCAGATACGTGACATGCGTGCCACTAAACCATTTTCTTGCCATGCATCACTACCATTATCATCAAGATGATGGGAAACCCCAAAGGTCATCACTGATTTTATTCCTGCATTTGCGATACGCTCAATTTCATAGGCAAGGCGTTTTTCAGGAATACGCATAACACCCGGCATGCTATTGATTGGCATATAGTCATCGAGTTCTTCTTCAACAAAAATTGGCAAGCAAAGGTCATTAACGGAAAGATGGGTTTCTTGGAATAAAGTGCGGAGTTTTTCGGTCTTACGCAATCTTCTCATGCGTTGAATTGAATGCAGGTTGTTCACAGTATCTCCTGGTAGTATGCGGAATAAACCTCAAGAGCTCAGTTTATTCGTCAGGGTAATCAGATGGCTAACAGTATAAACCTTATAGAAAGAAAGTGAATATAGCAGCGGGTAAATGGCACACTTTGAATGATGATAATCAGAATGAGGAGAAGAAAGGGAAGAGCAGAACACTCTTCCTTTGGTGAGATCACTGATGCTTAAATAGCATGTGCCCCATTTTTTCTGCTTTAACGTCAAGGTAATGTTCGTTACTTGGGTTACGACCGACAATCAGTGGAACACGTTCTACCACGTTAATTCCAGCTTCACGCATGATGTCTATTTTTTTCGGGTTATTTGTCAATAAACGGACTTCATTAATTCCCAATAATTTATACATATCAGAGCATAAGGTAAAATCACGTTCATCGGCTTTGAATCCGAGTTTGATGTTGGCTTCAACCGTATCAAGGCCTTGATCTTGCAATGCATAAGCACGGATTTTATTTAGCAAGCCTATGTTTCGGCCTTCTTGACGATGATAAAGTAATACCCCTCGGCCTTCTTTACTAATCTGAGAGAGCGCGGCTTCTAATTGAAAACCACAATCGCAACGTAGACTAAATAACGCATCTCCTGTTAAACATTCGGAGTGGATCCGGCTAAGTACCGGTGTATCTCCTGAGATATCGCCAAAAATTAACGCTACATGATCACGACCGGTTGCAATTTCTTCAAAACCCACCATTAAAAACTCACCGAAAGGTGTTGGGAGTTTTGCTTCGGCAACGCGTTTTAGCTGCATATTTTCTTTCATTAGTTAAAGTAACTCTTGCTTAATTAATAACGTTTATCGATATAAAGTAGCTTAACTATAATACATCGACGCTATATGACGTTTAGCATATAGAGGTTGGTATTCTTTGCACACGACCAACGCTGTATTACTATAACAGAGTTAATAATAGGTGAATGGAATATTTGTATATTTAATAGAACTTTATTTGGAATACATTGAATGAAAAAAATGGTTTTGGTTGTTTGTGCTTTTGCATTGTTATTAATCATGCCTCCCATGGTGATGATAGTTACAGGGTGGCATTGGTCACCAGAAACCCAGTTTAACTCTATGAAATGGCTTCTTTGGCTGACAGACACTGCGGGTGCGCCTTATAGTATTTTAACGTCTTTGTTATTTCTTGGAGTCGTTATATTCGTTTTCCGTTCAGAAAAGAAACAGCGACTGAAAATTTTGCTTGTTCTGGTCAGCGCGGTATTACTGCAACAAGGTTTGAAGAGCGCATTAAAAAGCACATTTAAAGAACCGCGTCCTTATGTGGAATGGTTGGCAACTCAATATCAAATTCCTTCATCAGAGTTTTATGAGTTAAAACGTAGTGAACGAGCGAAATTAATTAAAAATACGGTTAAACAAGATGAAAATATAGCTAAGTGGCAGCGTAAACATTGGCAAGCAGAAACGGGGTATTCTTTTCCTTCGGGTCATATGTTATTTGCGGCAGGCTGGGCATTGTTTTTAATTGTGCTTTTTTGGCAACAGCGTTTATATGCTTTATCGATAGGGCTTGCTATTTGGGCAGAGGGTATTGCGTTTAGTCGGATGTTGTTGGGAATGCATTGGCCTATAGATATAATAACTTCAGTGATCATAAGTGCTTGTTTTACCCTATTTGGTTATTATATTTTACGGGCATGGGGACTATTTAGTAAAGCCGATTAATCTTTCATCAAGTTGGCCATTATTAGGGGAGATCTAACTTAAATATCTCATTGTATAAAATAAATTGCTTTGTCTGAATGCGCTGGAAATGCTACCTTAACAGGTAGATATTATTGGATGAATAGAACTGATAACGGGAATAAATGTGAAATATTTTCTGATTTTATTACTAGCGGTCGCTTTTTTTATTGTTTCGATTACGCTAGGTTCAAGCAATGATCAGGTTATTACATTTAACTATCTGATTGCAAAAGGGGATTTTTCATTATCGACCCTTCTTGCATCACTTTTTGGTGTCGGTTTTGTGCTAGGTTGGCTAGTCTGTGCCGTGTTTTATTTACGAGTCATCGTTAGCCTGAAAAACGCACGTCGTAAAATTCGACGTTTAGAATCACAATTAGGTGCTGGAGAAAGTAATATTTCCGACTCAACCTCATTAGTGACGACTCAGAACAAGGAATAATCCTGTATGTTCGAGTTGCTGTTTCTGCTGCTACCGGTTGCTGCTGCTTACGGTTGGTACATGGGGCGCAGAAGTGCTCAACAAGATAAGCAACAACATGCGAATCGCTTGTCACGTGATTATGTTACAGGCGTTAACTTCCTATTATCTAATCAACAAGACAAAGCTGTCGATTTATTCCTCGATATGCTGAAAAATGAAGACAGTTCCGCTTTTGAGGCTCATCTCACGCTGGGAAATTTATTTCGCTCTCGCGGGGAAGTTGAACGTGCTATTCGTATTCACCAATCGCTGGTGGAAAGTGCTGCTTTGTCATTTGAACAACGCTTATTAGCAACCCAACAGCTTGGCCGAGATTACATGGCTGCAGGGGTTTATGACCGTGCAGAAAATATGTTTCAGCAATTGACAGACGAAGTCGATTTCAAACAAAGTGCCTTACAATCCCTCTTAAATATTTATCAGCTTACCAGTGACTGGACAAAAGCCATTGAAATAGCAGGAAAACTGGTTAAATTAGGGCACCCCGAGTTACGTGAGCAAATTGCGCATTTTTATTGTGAATTAGCGACCCAACAACTCGCTAGCGATGATCTTGAAGATGCACTGACATTGTTAAATAAGGCAGAGCAAGCCGATAACCACTGCGCTCGAGTTTCGATTATGAAAGGTCGGTTGTTTATCGAACAAGGTAATTACGATAAAGCGATTCATGTCCTAAAACAAGTCTATGAACAAGATAGAGAGCTAGTCACTGAAACGTTACCTTTACTATTTGATTGCTATCAACATACAGGCCAAGCAGATGAGTGGGAAGATTACCTTCGTCAGTGTGTTGCAGGTAATTCAGGGGCTATCGCAGAACTTTATTTAGCCGATATTATTGTTGAAAAACAAAATCATGAAGCGGCTGCGAATTACATTAACGACCAAATTCAACGCCATCCTACCATGCGTTTATTCTATCGTTTAATGGATTACCATCTTGAAGAAGCTGAAGATGGAAGGGCAAAAGAAAGTTTGATTTTGCTGCGTAAAATGGTAGGGGAACAAATTCGTACAAAACCCGATTATCGTTGTCATAAATGCGGGTTTACATCGCGTGCATTATATTGGCATTGTCCATCTTGTCGTTCTTGGGACACAATTAAACCTATTCGCGGGCTAGATGGTCAGTGACAGCGTCACTTTTTAAATAATAACGACTCTTTTAAAGGCTAAGAAATGATTTCCTCAACTGAGAACCACACACATTCACCAATTATTGTGGCACTTGATTATGAAGATGCTAATGAAGCTTTGGCTTTTGTGGATCGCATTGACCCACGTGATTGTCGCTTAAAAGTTGGCAAAGAAATGTTTACTTTTAATGGTCCTCAATTTGTTAAGTCACTCCATGAACGTGGTTTTGATATTTTCTTAGATTTGAAATTTCATGATATTCCAAATACTGTTGCTCGTGCGGTTGCGGCTGCAGCTGAAATGGGGGTATGGATGGTTAATGTCCATGCTGGTGGTGGGGCTCGTATGATGGAAGCGGCACGCCAATCCCTTGAGCCTTATGGTAAAGAAGCGCCGTTACTTACTGCAGTAACAGTATTAACGAGTATGGATGAATCTGACCTCTCAGGTGTTGGAATTAACGTTTCACCGGCAGCTCATGCAGAGCGTTTGGCCTTATTAACGAAGCAATGTGGGTTGGACGGTGTTGTGTGCTCTGCTCATGAAGCGCAACGTTTAAAGCAGTTATGTGGTGCTGATTTCAAATTAGTTACCCCAGGTATTCGCCCTACAGGTAGTGATGTCGGGGATCAACGTCGCATTATGACACCACAAGATGCAGTGAAAGCAGGTGTCGATTATATGGTGATTGGGCGTCCAATTACACGCAGTGAAAACCCAACGGTCACATTACAACAAATCAATCAATCTATTGAAGGTTTGCTATGAGTGATTCAAATAGTCGTCTTGTTTACAGTACAGAGACAGGACGTATTGCTGACGAGAAACGCAAGGTTGAAAGGCCTAAAGGCGATGGTATTGTGCGAATTCGCCGTGAGACATCAGGACGCAAAGGGAAAGGGGTTTGTGTAGTTACAGGTCTTGATCTTGAAGATAGCGAATTAGCAAAACTAGCGGCTGACCTTAAAAAGAAATGTGGCTGTGGCGGGGCTGTCAAAGATGGTAACGTTGAAATTCAAGGCGATAAACGCGATGTTATCAAACAGTACCTTGAGGCGAAAGGTTTTCAAGTCAAGTTAGCTGGTGGCTGATTGACTCGACAATTTTGCTATTTTTCATGAGTGGCGACTTAGAGAGCCACTCATTTTATAACGAATAAGTGGTTAAATTGCTGCTAACTCGGTAAATAAAGCAGGATTTCGCTTAATGGCAATGAGTATTTTAGCCGCTAATCCTGTTGGGTTACGTCGTTTAAGTTCCCAACTTTTAATGGTGTCTATACTCGTTCCTAGCGCATGAGCTAATTCGCTTTGGGAAACATTAAGTTGTTCTCGAATTGCTTTGACGTCAGTAATTTCGTAACGAGTGACATTAGCGGCTTTTTGGTGACCGTGTTTAATGTCAACAGCTTCTTCTAAAGAGGCTTTTAATTCGTTGAATATACTCATTTTATACCTCATTTTTTAGTAATTTCGTTAGTTTCTTTAATTCTGCTTTTTCTAAGTCATTTAGCGTATCTTTGACATCCTTTGGGTAAGCCATTATAAAATAAATGATTTCTGGTGTAGCTAGGAAGTAAATAACCCGTACACTTGCACTTTTTCCTTTATTACCCGTTGCCATCCTAATTTTGTGAAGGCCACCTGTTCCTTGAATAATATCGCCTTTATCTGGACATGCGATAAGTTCATTTTGTAGTGTTCTAAGTTCTTCTTGTGTTGCTATCGATTGGATTTGTTTAGTAAAAAACTTGCTTCAATAAATTCAATTGGTGACTCACAGAGTTCCCTCCCTTTGTATTAATTGCAAGTGTACCTTGTACACTTTTTCCGTCAATAGTTTAATAGATTATCGGATATGAAAAATAAAATAGCGTTCATGATGAACGCTATTTTAGATTAAGAAGAGGAAATAAAGGATGTAATGAGATTTATTTACCGACTTGGTGACCGATAATTCCGCCAATAGCAGCACCGCCAACGGTTCCTACAGAGCTTCCGCCTGTCAGTACGGCACCACCAACAGCACCTACACCGGCACCAATCGCTGTGTTTTTATCGCGCTTAGACATATTTGAACAGGCACTGACGCTGATAGCGACTGTGGCTATCACCATGAATGATAAAATACGTTTGCTTACTGTGTTCATTTTAGTGATCCTTAGTACAGATTTAACAGTTAACAAAATATCATGATAGGTAATTATACGAATAAGAATAATCAGGAAAAGATCTGGAAAAGTGCTCGCTGTTTAACGTTTAATGCGAATATGATGTTAAAAAACAATTTATAGAAAAATAAAAGACCATAGATATCAAACTATGGTCTTTTAAGAATAGCAGAAAAGTTGTTATTCGGCTGGTCTAGCAACGATATTACGTGTTTCCATACGAACTTCATTAATGGTGACATTAATAATATCGTTAAGTTGGTAAGCTATTTCACCTTTAACAAGCACATTGCCTGTTTCTTGGCTACATTGAATCTCATCACGAACGCTATGAATAAAGGGGGCAGGGACAAATGCAACGGCACCATTGTCGACTAAGCGAACTCGCACTCCACCACGGGTAATATCGATAATTTCAGCTGGGAATTTAGTGTCTGTACCCTCAAAAGGCTTTAAGTAACGCGAATAGAGCCAGTCACCAACATCACGTTCAGCCATACGATTTGCACGACGACGTTCAGCTAATTTGATTGATAATTCTTCGGAGGGTTTATCCGTAGAAGGTTTACCGGCAATAATAGACTTTATTAAGCGATGATTGACGATATCGGTATACTTACGAATTGGTGAAGTCCAAGTCGCATAAGCATCAAACCCTAAACCAAAATGTGGACCGGGCTCAGCTTTGACTTCCGCAAAAGTTTGGTAACGACGAATTCGGCTATCAAGGAATTGAGTTGGCTGTGCATCTAATTGACGGCGTAGTTGACGGAAACCTTCTAGTGATAACAACGATTCAGCCGTTGTTTCAATACCGTTATCTTTTAGTGTTTGCACGACTTGGTCAATTTGCAGAGGTTCAAACCCCATATGCACATTAAACACCCCAAACCCTAATTTTTCTTTTAGTACCGCAGCAGCGCAGAGGTTAGACGCGATCATAGCTTCTTCAACAATGCGATTAGAGCTACGGCGACGTTCAGTCACGATGTCAACCACATTGCCTTTATCATCTAATACAAAGCGGTAATCGGGGCGGTCTTTGAAGACGAGGGCATTATTTTCACGCCATTGTAAACGTCTATCTGACATTTCTTTAAGGAGTAAAATTTGCTGTTTATCGGTATCATTTGCTGGCTGCCAACTGCCTGTATTTTCAAGCCAATCAGAGACTTCGTCATAAACTAATTTAGATTTTGATTCAACCCAAGCACTGAAAAACTCAATGTGATCGTCAATGCGTCCATCTTCTTTAATTAGCGCAATACAGACTAAAGTAGGGCGGCGTTCATTTGGGCGTAAAGAGCATAGGTCGTCAGATAATCTGCGCGGTAACATTGGAATATTGAAACCAGGCAAATAGTTGGTATAGCCGCGGGCTAATGCCAGTTTATCTAGTTCGCTGCCTTCTGGTATATAACTTGTCGGGTCAGCGATAGCGATATACAGCTTTAAATTGCCATTATCGGTTCTTTCAACATAGAGCGCGTCATCAATGTCTTCAGTACTAGCATTGTCTATCGTCGTAAAATGCAAGTGAGTTAAATCAACACGTTCAATTCCGTGATCGTCACGTTCACTATCAACCATTTTAGGTTCATCACGGTCTAATTGGTGACGGCGTAACGTTACCCACCAAGGGGCAAAATGGTCATCACCATCGGTGATAAATTCAGTTATTTCAGCGTAGAAAGTTTTATCACCCTTTAATGGGTGGCGACGCATTTGTGCAACAACCCAATCATCTTGTTTGAATTCGTGATTGATGCCATTAACAGGACGGCAAGAAATCATATCTTTCAGTAATGGGTGATCGGGAATGACAAATAAGCGGTTATCATTGTCTTTTTTTTGTATTTTCCCAACAAACCTATCTAAAAAAGGTTCTACCAGCTCTTCTGGTTCTGCAAATTCGCGGTCTTTATCTGTACGAACTGCAGCAATAACGCGATCGCCATGCATGACTTTTTTCATTTGAGGCGGTGGAATGAAATAGCTTTTTTGGCCATCAACTTCGAGGAAGCCAAAACCTTTTTCTGTGCTTTTTACCAGCCCTTCGACACGTGGAGTCTGGGCATGTAGTTTTTGTTTAAGTTGTGCGAGCAGTGGGTTGTCTTGGAACATACTTACCGTTTTATTGATATTGGGTTTGGCTCTATTGTTACGTAAGACAAAGTCTTAGAGCAAGGAAAAAATGCGTTACTGACTAGATTCATCATTAAAAATACCGTTTATTGGTAATGTATAAAAATAGCATTTTGATCAATCTTCTGGGTATATTTTATCTTTAAATTCGCATAAATCTTCGATAATACATGAGCCACAGCGGGGTTTGCGGGCAATACAAGTATAACGTCCATGCAAAATAAACCAATGGTGGCAATCTACTTTAAACTCTGCGGGGACAACTTTAAGAAGTTTTTCTTCTACTTCAATAACATTTTTACCCGGAGCAAAGTTAGTACGATTGCAGACACGAAAAATATGTGTGTCAACAGCGATAGTCGGCCAGCCAAATGCGGTATTAAGAACCACATTTGCAGTTTTACGGCCAACACCCGGTAAGGCTTCCAAAGCCTCTCGGTTTTCAGGAACCTGACTGTTGTGTTTTTCGATTAAAATTTGACAGGTTTTATAGACACTTTCAGCTTTAGTATTAAATAAGCCAATGGTTTTAATGTATTCTTTTATCCCATCCACACCTAGCGCCATAATAGTTTCAGGTGTATTAGCAACAGGGTATAGCTTCGCTGTCGCTTTATTAACACTCACATCAGTCGCTTGAGCTGATAATAAAACTGCGATTAATAGCTCAAAAGGAGAATTAAATTCTAGCTCCGTTGTAGGGTGTGGGTTGTTATCCCGTAGACGAGTTAGAATTTCAATGCGTTTTGATTTATTCATTGCTCACAAAATATCGTTGTTAAGAAATATGGCTACCGCAACCTTGCTGTTTTTCATATTCACGCTCGGGTTGAATACTGGATTGTCGTGCGGCTCTTTTTTTCATTTTTTCATCAATTAAGTACTTTGCTGCTAATAGTAACGCTAGCCCAATAAAGGCACCAGGCGGTAGCATAGCGAGTAAAAATGGAGAATCAAGATGTAATACTTCAATACGAAGGGAGGTGGCCCAAGAACCGAGTAACAAGTCAGCACCATCAAACAAGGTACCATTCCCTAAAATTTCACGAATTGACCCTAGAACAAGCAAGGTCGCCGTTGCGCCTAAGCCCATGGCAAACCCATCTAGAGCAGATAACCCAACAGGATTACGAGATGCATAGGCTTCTGCTCGCCCAATAACAATACAGTTGGTGACGATTAACGGAATAAAGATCCCGAGAGATTCATATAAACCAAAAGCATATGCGTTGATTAGCATTTGTACCGCACTAACAACAGAGGCAATAATCATCACGTAGATAGGGATGCGAATTTCTGATGGTACCCAACGACGTAAAGCAGAAACTGCAACATTAGTACAAACTAAGACTAGTGTTGTCGCTAAGCCTAGCCCTAATGCGTTTGTTGCTGTTGATGAAACAGCAAGAAGCGGACAAAGCCCTAATAGTTGAACCAATGCAGAGTTGTTTTTCCACAAACCTTGCATTAATAAGTCTTTAGATGTATCGCTCATTATTCGTCCCCACAGCGTGGATAATTCGATAATTGTTGTGGAATTTGTTGCATAAATACAGCAGTACGTTTAGTCGCATTGACGACTGCTCTGGGCGTAATTGTTGCTCCAGTAAACTGATCAAATTCACCACCGTCTTTTTTAACCGCCCATTTAGGGTCATTGTCAGAGGCTATTTTCTTACCGCTAAAATAAGTAATCCAATCAGATATTCGTGTCTCAATCTTGTCACCAAGCCCTGGTGTTTCATGATGTTCTGTTACACGAGTTCCCAATACTGTGCCGTTAAAATCGGCTCCAACTAATAAATGTATCGCGCCAGAGTAGCCGTCTAATGCCGTTGTTTCTAATGCCGCAGCAACGGGGTCGCCATTTTTACGGGCTAGATACAAACGCCTAGGTTGTTTGTTACCAAGTATGGCTTCATTAGTGACTAAATAACACTCTTTTGCGAGTTCATTGTCATATAAATCACTTGGTATAACTTGGTCGAGTAATTTTTTCTGAACAATAGCGGCTTGTTCAGCAATAGTCTCTTTAGTTAACGTGTACACTGCAGCACTAAGCGCGGTCGTGCCTGCCGCAAAGATTGCTAACGTTACACCATGGCGTTTCATCGTGTTTAACATACGGTTATCCTTACTTATGCCCATGGCCGTACGCACGAGGTTGCGTATAGTAATCAATTAATGGAACGGTAATATTGGCGAGTAACACGGCAAATGCGACAGCGTCAGGGTAACCACCGTAAACACGGATCACCCAAACAAGGAAACCAATGATCACACCAAAAATAATTCGTCCCTTAGGTGTTGTCGATGCGGTAACAGGGTCAGTGGCAATAAAAAATGCCCCTAGCATAGTGGCACCAGACAATAGATGAACCCATGGTGATGCATGCTGGCTATCATCAATTAAGTGGCTAACAATAGCTAAGATTGCCAACGTACCTAAGAACGACACTGGGATGTGCCAGCTAATAATACGGCGCTGTAATAAGAACAAACCGCCAACTAAATAGCCAATATTTACCCATTGCCAACCAATACCGGCTAAGGAACCTTGCAAAATAGGTTGTTGTAATACTTCAGAAATAGAATGAGTCAGTAGGCCCGTTTTAAAGCTATCAAGTGGGGTTGCTTGGCTCATACCATCAATTCCCGTTCGTAGCTGCTCGAGAGTAATACCTGTTGGTGTATGGCCACTGAGAATAATTGATAGGCTATCAAGGGCTGAAACCGACATATTCTGTAATTCATGCGGGGGTAGCCAGTTTGTCATATGAACAGGGAATGATATCAATAAAACAACATAGCCCACCATCGCGGGGTTAAAAGGGTTTTGTCCCAATCCACCATAACATTGTTTAGCAATCGTAATAGCAAAAAATGTCCCTAATACGATTAACCACCAAGGTGAGAGCGGTGGTAGGCTGATGGCTAATAATAAAGCAGTTACAATGGCTGAATTATCTTTTAGTACAGGAACTACAGGTTGTTTGCGTAAACGAATAGAAACCGCTTCTGTGATAACGGCTGTTAGCATCGCTAAAATAATTTGATATAAGGTGCCAACGCCAAAAAAATAAACTTGAGCCGCAATACCGGGTATTGCAGCTAAAAGTACCCAAAGCATGACTAAGCTGGTGCTTTGTTTATTATGAGTAAATGGCGCGCTAGCAATTTTTAAACGGCGATTTTTCGCATCAATTGGCCTAAATTTCATCTCGTTATCACTTACTCTGTAGTCGTTTGTTCATGTTGTTCATGTTGTTCATGTTGTTCATGTTGTTTTTGTGCTTGTTTCGCTTTTACTCGCGCGATTGCAGCGGCAACGGCAATTTTTCGAGGGTCGGTTTCCTCTTCAATGGGTTGTTCGGCAGCGGGAGTAAGCTCTTCTTGTGCGAGTTGTTCTGCTTGAGCGGCTTTTTTAGCTTTCGCACGCGCAATAGCCGCAGCGACAGCCGCTTTACGTGGGTCAACTTCGGTATCCGCTACCGCATCAGCGACTGGCGGAGTGGCAGGTTGTTCTTGAGCGGCTTTTTTAGCTTTTGCACGCGCAATAGCC